>NZ_JAAMNL010000015.1:0-55365 GCF_011066015.1 Bacillus sp. EKM206B | reverse complement strand
GGAAGTTAAGCTCTTCAGCGCCGATGGTAGTCGGGGGTTTCCCCCTGTGAGAGTAGGACGCCGCCAAGCTATCATTACGGTAAAGGCAGCTCATGATGAGCTGCCTTTTTTGTTTTTGAATAAAAACAAAACAAACACCGAAATACGGAAACACCCATATACTAATTGCAAACTTCAAAAAGGTCCAAATTGTGTATACAATCAACAGCTTAAGGGAAGGCTATTCATACGGAGGTGGGCAAAATGAATGAAACGTCCAGCCATGAAGAAACATGTATTGTGTGTGAAACCAAAAAAAGCAGGGGAATCCATATTTATACGAAATTTATATGTTTAGAGTGTGAGAAGAAAGTAGTTTCCACTCCGACCTCTGATCCAAATTATGAATTTTTCGTTCGTAAACTGAAAAGCCTTCATACACCGACGTTATATTCTTAACCCTGAAAAGGGTCTTTTTTTTGCCTGAAATCAGAGGAGTTTTTACACTTTTTATAAAAGAACTGATACGATAAGAAGAGGAACTTGTTTAGACATGGAATGTAAAAGATAATACTGATAAAAGTGAATAAATAGGAGTCGATCAAGTATGAAACCGTTTATTCAATATATGAAATGGATGCTTTGCGGCAGCACAGTTTTTGTATTGGCGGGGATAACCTTCTTTACGATAGGGCATCAGCCTTTTCTGTATTCGCTTTTATACGGGGCAGCCAGCGGAGCCGCAGCCAGTGCGGCCGGTCTGTGGAATGCGAAGCGCCTCTTTTTAAAAAAACACCGGCTGACAAGAAAAGAATATGCTTATATCAAGGAAAATCTTGAGGAAGCAAAGGGTAAAATCATCCGATTACGCAGGGCGCTTTTTCGCTCTAAAAGTATACAAATGCTGAAGCAGAATGCAGAGATACTGCGGATAACTCGACGAATATATCTGCTCACAAAGCAGGAGCCGAAACGTTTTTATCAGGCAGAGCGTTTCTATTATCAAACGCTTGATTCTGTTGTGGAACTGACGGAAAAGTATGCTCTGCTCTCCTCACAGCCGCGAAAAAATAAAGATTTATCAATGTCCTTGAGTGAGACGAGGATGATTCTGGCAGAGCTTTCCAGAAGGCTGGAAGAGGATCTTCATGAACTGATGAAGGAGGACTTCGACGACCTGCACTTTGAATTAGATATGGCAAAGCATTCACTGAGAAAATAAGAAAGGAAGAAGGAAATGGCCAAAGACCGTTCCGACGACAGCATGGGCGCCCAAAATGACCAGACCCCTCTAAAGCTTGCAGATACGCTGCCGGAAGAAAAAAGAGAAGTGGCACTTCAGCTCGCTGAAAAACTGGACCCTGAGAACATGCAAAGCATTGTTCTGTTTGGTTCACAGGCGCAGGCGAATCTTCTGGAATTTTCCCATACGATGATAGAGCACGTGCAAAGAAAAGATGCAGGAGAGATGGGACAGATACTGGCTGATTTGATGCTGAAGCTTGACCAGGTAAACCCCGATGATCTGCAGATGAGAAACAAAGGGTTTTTCGCCCGGCTGTTTAAAAGGGTGTCCGGTTCTGTGCAGGAAGTGCTTTCGAAATATCAAAAGACAAGTGTGCAGATTGACCGTATCAGCAGAAGGCTGGAACATTCTAAAAATGTGCTGTTGAGTGACAATAAATTGTTAGATCAGCTGTACGCCCAAAATAAACAATACTTTTCTGATTTAACTATGTATATAGCAGCGGGGGAATTAAAATCAGATGAGCTGAAAATAAAGCTGATACCCGAAGCGGCAAGAAAAGCCGAATTACAAGAACACAATCAAATGGCCGCGCAGGAAGTGAATGATCTTCGCCAGTTTGCCGACCGTCTGGATAAGAGGGTGCATGATCTGCTGCTGAGCAGGCAGATTACGCTTCAGAGTGCGCCGCAAATCCGCCTGATTCAAAACACGAATCAGGCACTGGCAGAGAAAATTCAGTCCTCCATTGTTACGGCTATTCCTTTATGGAAGAATCAAGTCGCCATCGCGCTGACGCTTATGAGGCAGCGGAGTGCGGCAGATGTGCAGCAGAAGGCGGCAGATACGACAAATCAATTGCTGCTGAAAAACGCTGAACTTCTGAAAACAAGTACAGTCGAGACAGCGAAAGCCAATGAGCGCGGACTTGTTGAGGCAGAAACCCTCAAAAAAGTGCAGGAAAGCTTAGTCAGCACACTTGAAGAAATCATGTCTATTCAAGAAGAAGGCAGGATGAAACGCAGGCGTGCCGAGGAGGAGCTTGTTATCATGGAAGGCGATTTAAAAAAGAAGCTGCTTGATATGAGGTCCGGCCGGGATAACGGCTAGATGGCAAAAAGTCTTAGCTTTAAGTTGGCTCGCAGGCACGATATAATAAGAAAGACAGGCAAAGGATTTGTTTAAAAATGGAGACACCTTTATATACAGCGCTGATGAAGCATGCGCACCGAAATACGTATTCTTTTCATGTTCCGGGACATCACAATGGAGATGTCTTTTTTGATGAAGCCAAATCTGTATATCAATCTCTTTTATCTATTGATATGACTGAGATCACGGGTCTTGATGACTTGCATCACCCGACGGGGGTCATTAAGGAAGCGCAGGATTTGGTGAGCAGATTTTACGGCTCTCAGGAAAGTTTCTTTCTCGTCAATGGAACGACCGCCGGCAATCTGGCGATGATTTTAGCTGTTTGTGAACCGGGTGAACCCATTCTGATCCAGCGTAATTGTCACAAGTCTGTTTTCCATGCGGTGGCATTGGCCGGAGCCAAGCCGGTTTATTTGGCGCCGGAAATCGATGAAAACATGCATGTGCCGGCACATGTATCCCTTTCAGTCATCGAAAAAGCGCTGGCATCATATCCGAACGCGAAAGGACTTGTTCTGACCAATCCGACTTACTACGGGCATGCCGCCGATTTGACCGCGGCAGTTAACAAAGCCCATTCATACGGCGTTCCTGTACTGGTGGATGAGGCTCATGGGGCTCACTTTGTGTTAGGCCAGCCTTTCCCGCCTTCATCATTGGCTATGGGGGCAGACGCCGTTGTTCAATCGGCTCACAAAACGCTTCCGGCTATGACGATGGGGTCTTACTTTCATTTGAACAGCACGAGAATTGACAGAGATCGATTAACTTATTATGTAAGCAGTTTGCAAAGCAGCAGCCCGTCATACCCGATTATGGCATCTTTAGATACGGCGCGCGCTTATGTGCAGGATATTGCTGAAAAAGGGACACTTCCCGTTCATATGGAGCACATTGGGAAAATCAAACGAAGGTTCGCATCAATTTCTTCTATTGAAATAATCGAGCCTTCTGGATATGGGCTGCGGGCAGACCCGTTAAAATTAATTCTTCGGTCAAAGCTCGGACATTCCGGCTATTCATTACAACGGATTTTGGAGAGTGAAGGCATTGTTGCCGAGCTGGCTGACGAGTACCAAGTATTGCTCGTACTGCCGATAGGCGGCCGGCGGATGATAGAACAGGCAACCGTAAGAAACATACAGCAGAAACTGGAGAATACACCGCCCGATAAATTGCCGGATGCCGTGAATTGGACATTTCCGTCCATTTCGACACTTGAATATCCGCAAAATGAGATGCGGAAGTTTACAAAAGAGCCTGCAGATATAAATAAGGCGGCCGGGCGCTTGCATGCGGGCAACATTATTCCTTATCCGCCGGGAATTCCGCTGATCATGGACGGAGAACGGATAACAGAAGAGATCGTACAAAAGCTTTCCCGTTTAATCGGCATGGACGCGCATATTCAAGGCTTGTTAAACGGGGAACAATTACTTGTCTATATAGAAGAGGAGAAATCATGAGCGGTTTATTTATAACATTTGAAGGTCCTGAAGGTGCAGGGAAAACGACTGTGCTTCAGGAAATGAAAGAGATTCTGTCGGCAGAGGGGCTCCCGGTGACAGCGACAAGAGAACCGGGGGGCATCGACATTGCGGAACAGATCAGAGAAGTGATCTTAAATAAAAACAATACACTGATGGATGCAAAAACGGAGGCGCTGCTTTACGCTGCGGCGAGAAGACAGCATTTAGTCGAAAAGGTACAGCCTGCATTGAAAGAAGGCCGCATTGTGCTGTGCGATCGTTTCATCGACAGTTCGCTGGCTTACCAAGGCTATGCGAGAGGGCTCGGCATTGATGAAGTCCTTTCTATTAACCAGTTTGCAATCGGCGATACGATGCCTGATGTCACCATCTATTTTTCTATTGAGCCGGAAGAAGGGTTGAAACGGATTACGTCGAATGATTCAAGAGAGAAGAATCGTCTCGATCTTGAGGCCCTGCACTTTCATACGAAAGTACGGGAAGGATACCAAAAGGTAATGCAGCGTTTTCCGGAAAGATTCCATACAATCGACGCATCGAAAAAGAAGGAACTCGTCATTCAGGACGCACTTCAAGTGATAAATGAAGCATTGAAAAAAATTCAGTTGTGACCTGTTTCTCATAAGTTGCTATAATGAATGTAACGATAATGTTCTTTCCAACCTAAAGGGGGCCTAGAGAATGAAACTAATAGTGGCAGTGGTGCAGGATCAGGACAGCAACAGGCTTTTGAAAGTATTAACCGACCACAACTTCAGGGTGACGAAGCTTGCGACAACAGGCGGATTCCTTAAATCAGGCAATACGACGTTTATGATCGGGGTGGAAGATATCCGTGTCGATAAAGCGCTCAGCCTCATTAAAGAGAATGGCTGTAAACGTGATCAGATGATTGCCCCGGTATCCCCGATGGGCGGGAATGCGGATTCCTACGTTCCATATCCCGTCGAAGTGGAAGTCGGCGGAGCGACGGTCTTTGTCCTCCCGGTCGATGAATTTCATCAATTTTAAGGATTTGACGACGTGAAAATAAATTCTGACTTACGTACATTTATTGAGAAAAAGCAGCAGCCTGCTTATAAAGCGGCAGAGCTTTCCGGAACATTTAAAAGTTCAATGGACAGCCAAAGCAGCAAGCTGAAATTTGATCAGCTGAGCAGGTTCTTAACGGATATAGAAACGTTCGGGAAAAGGCTGACGAAGTCGAGAAACTTCAAAGACTTAGCGAAATTCAAAGGATTGGTAAAACGTTTTGTAAAAGAGGCCGTAGACAGCGGATTATCGCATGAGACGGAGAAAAGCTTTGACCTGTACGGAAGCAGCCGGACTCTGGGGCTTGTGAAAGAAATAGATGAAAAACTGCTTCAGCTGACAGAAGAAATGTTAGATCAGGAAAAACCGGCAATTGATTTGCTGGATCGAATCGGAGAAATAAAAGGTTTATTGATTAACCTTTACACATAGAGAGTGATACAATGGCAATATCATGGAAGGAAATGACCGGGCAGCAGCCCAGAGTGATGCGGCTTTTGCATAACAGCATTGAAAAGAAAAGGCTTTCTCACGCATATCTGTTTGAAGGCAAAAAAGGAACGGGCAAATTGGATGCCGCACTGCTTCTCGCAAAAAGCTTTTTTTGCCTTGAAGACGGGACTGAGCCTTGCGGGGAGTGCCGGAACTGTAAGCGTATTGAATCCGGAAACCATCCCGACCTCCATGTGGTTCAGCCCGACGGATTATCCATTAAAAAGGCTCAGATCCAATCGCTTCAGGAAGAGTTTTCTAAAACAGGACTGGAATCGCATAAAAAGCTGTACATTATATCCCATGCGGATCAAATGACGACAAATGCAGCAAACAGTCTGCTGAAATTTTTAGAGGAGCCGAGTCAAGATACCATCGCAATTCTTATTACTGAGCAGCTCCACCGAATACTGGATACCATCGTTTCGAGATGTCAGGTTCTTCCGTTCCAGCCGCTTCAGCCGAAAGCCATAGAAGAAAGACTGATTGAACAGGAAGTGAGCCCTCACATGGCCCGGCTCTTAGCAAATATGACAAATAATATTGCGGAAGCAGTCGAATTAAGTCGAAATGATGAGTTTGCAGAGTCCAGAGCGAAAGTGATAAAATTGTATGAAGTCTTACATCAGCGGAAAGGACATGCCTTTTTCTTCATTCAGGATCAGTGGGTGCCCTTTTTCAAAGAAAAAACCCATCAAGAAATGGGTCTTGATATGCTCTTATTGATATACCGTGATGTATTATCCATCCAAATTGGAAATGAAGATAAACTGATTTATCAAGACTTATTCCAATCAATAAAACAGCATGCGCTGCAATTTACACAACAAAGCGTTACGAACCAAATTCTCGCTGTTTTAGAAGCAAAAAAACGGCTTCATTCCAATGTGAATGTGCAGGGATTAATGGAGCACTTGGTGTTAACGTTGCAGGAGGGATAAGCTTGTACAACGTAATAGGCGTCCGCTTTAAAAAAGCGGGGAAAATTTATTATTTTGATCCGAACGGATTTGATATAGAACAAGACAGCTGCGTCATTGTTGAAACCGTAAGAGGTGTCGAATACGGGCAGGTTGTCATCGCAAATAAACAAGTGGACGAGCATGATGTTGTGCTTCCGCTTCGAAAGGTCATACGCGTTGCTGATGAACGCGATCTTCTCATTGTAGAAGAAAACAAACAGGAGGCCCTGTCCGCTTTTGAAGTCTGTCAGAAAAAAGTGGCTGACCACGGCTTAGATATGAAGCTGGTTGATGTTGAATTTACGTTTGACCGCAATAAAGTCATTTTTTACTTTACGGCAGACGGACGGGTTGATTTCAGGGAATTGGTCAAAGACTTGGCTTCTATCTTTAAAACGAGAATCGAATTGCGCCAAATCGGGGTGAGGGACGAGGCGAAAATGCTCGGCGGTATCGGACCATGCGGGAGAATGCTTTGCTGCTCCACGTTCCTCGGTGATTTTGAACCGGTGTCCATCAAAATGGCGAAGGATCAAAATTTATCGTTGAACCCAACGAAGATCTCCGGTCTGTGCGGCCGTTTGATGTGCTGTTTGAAGTACGAAAATGATGAGTATGAGACGGCAAAAGAACAGCTGCCGGATTTAGGCGAAATGATTACGACGGCAAACGGCCCCGCAAAGGTTGTCGGTCTTAATATTCTGGAACGGGTGCTTCAGGTGGAACTGAAGAATCGTGAAAAAGTGATAGAATATACTTGGGAAGAGCTCTTGGAAGAGGGCGTCGTATCCGCACAAACCACAGATTAACGAGGTGTGGAACCTTGGATAAAAAAGAGTTATTTGATACTGTCATAAACCTGGAGGAACAAATCGGTTCGCTGTACCGTCAGCTGGGTGACTTAAAGCAGCATATCGGCGAAATGATTGAAGAGAATCACCATCTTCAGCTTGAAAATAAGCATTTGCGTAAGCGGCTTGATGATACGACAGAGCAAATTGAGAAATTCAAAGCCGATCAGAAAGAAACAAAAACACAGAAGGCAGAGCAGAGTGATATAGGAGAAGGGTACGACAATCTGGCCCGGCTGTATCAAGAAGGCTTTCATATTTGCAACGTCCATTATGGGAGCGTCCGCAAGGGAGATTGCCTTTTTTGTCTGTCCTTCTTAAATAAAAAATAAGGAAAAGGCTTCCGCTGATGTCGGAAGCCTTTTTCAAAGAGTGCCGAAAGGAATAAGATTATGGTTTCATTACGTGATGATGAAAGATTGGATTACTTATTAGCAGAGGATATGAAAATAGTACAGAGTCCGACGGTTTTCGCTTTTTCATTAGATGCCGTGCTGCTGTCTAAGTTTGCATACGTTCCGATTCAAAAGGGGAACATCGTTGATTTATGCACGGGGAACGGCATTGTGCCGCTTTTGCTCAGCACAAGGTCAAAAGCCGATATCACCGGGGTTGAAATTCAGGAACGCTTGTATGATATGGCGCTCCGAAGCGTGGAATACAACGGGCTGGGCGGTCAGATCAGTCTCATTCATGATGATCTGAAAAATATGCCGGAAAGACTCGGACATAATAAATATGATGTTGTCACCTGCAATCCCCCTTATTTTAAAACACCGAAAGAGGCGGAGCAGAACCTGAACGAACATCTCAGAATCGCAAGGCACGAAATCCTTTGCACGCTTGAAGATGTGATTTCCGTCAGCAGCAAACTGCTGAAGCAAGGCGGAAAAGCGGCTCTCGTTCATCGGCCGGGGAGGCTTTTGGAAATCTTTGAATTAATGAAAGCGTACCGAATAGAACCGAAACGGGTTCAGTTTATTTATCCGAAACAAGGTAAAGAAGCGAATACCATTTTGGTTGAAGGAATTAAAGGCGGCCGCCCTGATCTCAAAATTCTTCCCCCGCTGTTCGTATACAATGAACAAAATGAATATACGAAAGAGATTCGCACGATTTTATATGGAGACAAATAGTCATTTCTTTTATGTGCTGCTGTGCAATGACAACAGTCTGTATGCCGGTTATACAAATGATCTGCAAAAACGGCTGAAAACCCACAATGAGGGAAAGGGCGCGAAGTACACAAGGGCGCGGAGGCCGGTTTCGTTATGCCATGCGGAATCATTTGAAACAAAACGGGAAGCGATGCAGGCGGAATACCGTTTTAAACAGCTGACCCGAAAGAAAAAAGAGCAATATATAGAAGAAAAACGACGCAGCAAGGAGGCTGTATATGTTAAGACGCCAGATGAGCTTTAACGGAAAATCTGAAATGGGAACTCTGTACCTTGTTCCTACACCGATCGGCAATTTGGAGGACATGACCTTTCGTGCAGTAGAGACGCTGAAATCGGCCGATGTCATAGCTGCCGAAGATACGAGACAGACGAAAAAGCTGTGCCATGTTTATGACATAGAAACATCTCTCATCAGCTATCATGAACATAATAAAGAAAGCAGCGGCCATAAAATCATTGAATGGCTGAAAAACGGAAAGAATGTGGCATTGGTCAGTGATGCCGGCATGCCGACAATTTCCGACCCGGGGGCTGAGATTGTGAGAGATTTCACCCAAATCGGCGGATATGTCGTTCCGCTTCCGGGTGCAAATGCGGCATTAACCGCGCTGACCGCATCAGGCATCACCCCGCAGCCATTTTTCTTCTACGGATTTTTAAACAGACAGAAAAAAGAAAAGAAGAAAGAACTCGAAATCCTGAAAAAACGGCAGGAAACGATGATATTTTACGAAGCGCCGCACAGATTAAAAGAAACATTAACAGCAATGTATGACGTTTTGGGTAATCGAACCATCGCCGTCACGAGAGAATTAACGAAAAAGTACGAGGAATTCATCAGAGGAACCATCGCCGAGGTGATGGAATGGGCAAATGAAGATCAAATCCGCGGTGAGTTCTGTCTCGTTGTCGAAGGAAATCAAACCGCCGAACCGGAGGAAGAGGAAAAGCCTTGGTGGACGGAGCTTTCTGAGAAAGAGCATGTGGAGCATTACATAAACGAAGGAGCATCTTCCAAACAGGCCATAAAACAAACAGCGGTAGATCGGGGCGTTCCGAAACGCGAGATTTATGATGCTTATCACATTCAATCATAAAAAAAACCGTTCTTGTATCGTAACAAGAACGGTTTTTGTATGAAATAGCTTATTTTTGGTTTTGAAGCTGGTTTTGAATTTCAGAGATGATTTGCTCAGCGCCTTCTTTGCTGAGTACCAATTTGCCGCCGGCAAGTTTAAGGTTATCATCAGAAACTTCACCAGTTACTTGGCAAGTCATGTTTGGTTTATATTTTTTAAGGATGATTTTTTCATCATCAACATAAATTTCAAGAGCGTCTTTTTCTGCGATGCCCAGTGTACGGCGAAGTTCGATAGGGATAACGACGCGTCCAAGTTCATCAACTTTACGTACGATACCAGTAGATTTCATTAACAGTCTCCTCCCGAGAGATAATTATTTTGTAGTTTATATTTTTCTTCGTCATTATTCGACAAAATTCCTTACATTCCTAGCATAACAAGGTTTCCAATAATCGTCAATCTTTTTGTTTACTATTGATTGTAAGAATTAGTTCTTATAGTAAGTAAAGCCTTGGAAATCCTGAAATAACAGGCTTTTTGACTGCTTTTTCGAACCTATTATCCTACTGAAAATCCTTTTAAATCAAGACTTTCGAACCAAGATGTTTTATATTAGTAGATTATATACGACAAATTTCGACATGTTAAGACTTTTTTTAATTTCAATAAAAATTTTTAATTTTATTTACTCTTTTACGCGCAGTACGTATATATCCTTGATCTTAAAGGCTAAGATGGTATCATAGATAGAGGACAAATATCAATATTGTATATCAAATAAAACCGCTCTCGTCCTTTGGGCGTGAGCTTTTCGACATTCTGAATGGGAGGTTGCAACATGCCGCAAGACAATAATACTTTTTATATTACAACCCCGATATATTATCCGAGCGGAAAATTACATATCGGCCATGCTTATACTACCGTGGCCGGCGATGCGATGGCGCGTTACAAAAGATTAAAAGGATTTGACGTACGCTACTTAACCGGAACGGATGAGCACGGACAGAAAATCCAGCAGAAAGCGGAGGAAGAGAATATCACGCCTCAAGCTTATGTGGATCGTGCAGTTGCTGAAATCCAAAAACTATGGAAGCAGCTCGACATTTCTCACGATGATTTCATCCGGACGACGGAAAGCCGGCACAAAGAAATTATCGAGAAAGTGTTTCAAAAACTTCTTGATAATGGTGACATTTACCTGGATGAGTATGAGGGCTGGTACAGCATCCCTGATGAAACATTCTATACGGAAACACAGCTGGTGGATGTGGAAAGAAATGAGAAGGGTGAGGTTGTCGGCGGAAAAAGCCCGGACAGCGGCCACCCGGTCGAATTAATCAAAGAGGAATCATACTTCTTCCGCATGAGCAAATACGCAGACCGCCTGCTGAAGTTTTATGAGGAAAATCCTTCTTTCATCCAGCCTGAATCACGCAAAAATGAAATGATTAACAACTTCATTAAACCGGGGCTTGAAGATTTGGCCGTTTCCAGAACGACGTTCGACTGGGGCGTAAAAGTGCCGGGAAATCCGAAGCATGTCGTGTATGTATGGATTGACGCACTGTTCAACTATATAACAGCGCTCGGTTACGATACGGAAAATGATGAGCTTTACAAAAAGTACTGGCCGGCTGACGTCCACCTTGTCGGTAAAGAAATTGTCCGTTTTCATACCATTTACTGGCCGATTATGCTGATGGCGCTTGATCTCCCGCTGCCTAAGCAAGTCTTCGCGCATGGCTGGTTATTGATGAAAGACGGAAAAATGTCGAAATCAAAAGGAAATGTCGTTGATCCGGTAACGTTAATTGAACGCTACGGCTTGGATGAACTTCGCTATTACCTGCTTCGCGAAGTACCGTTCGGTTCAGACGGTGTCTTTACGCCGGAAGGTTTCGTAGAACGGATTAATTATGACTTGGCGAACGACTTAGGAAACCTTCTGAATCGTACAGTTGCAATGATCCAAAAATATTTTGACGGTGAGATTGGTTCATATGAAGGAAATGTGACCGATTTTGATTCAGAGCTTTCTTCTGTAGCCGGTGAAACGGTTAAAGCTTATGAAAAGGCAATGGAAAACATGGAGTTTTCAGTCGCTTTATCAACGCTATGGCAATTAATCAGCCGTACGAACAAGTATATTGATGAAACTGCTCCGTGGGTGCTTGCTAAAGATCAGGAAAAAGAAAAAGAATTACGTTCCGTCATGTATCATTTAGCTGAATCTTTACGTATCTCAGCCGTATTGCTCCAGCCTTTCTTGACACAAACGCCTGAAAAAATGTTTGCCCAGCTCGGAGTTGAGGATCAGTTTCTTAAAGCATGGGACAGCATTCAGACATTCGGCCAATTGAAGAACGCGAAAGTGAAAAAAGGGGAACCGCTTTTCCCTCGTCTTGAAGCTGAAGAGGAAGTAGCTTACATCAAGCAAAAAATGCAAGGAACTGCTCCTGCTAAAGAAGAAAAGGCGGAAGAGCCGCAAGAAGCAGAGCGTCTTCCTGAAATTACGTTTGATCAATTTATGGATACAGAACTTCGCGTCGCAGAAGTCTTGTCCGCAGAGCCGGTGAAAAAAGCAGATCGGCTGCTGAAATTGCAAATTGATCTGGGCTTTGAACAGCGCCAAGTTGTATCAGGTATCGCGAAGCATTACACACCGGATCAGCTTGTGGGAATGAAGATCATTTGTGTAACGAATCTAAAACCGGTAAAACTGAGAGGCGAGCTATCTCAAGGAATGATACTGGCAGGAGAATCGGACGGCGTACTTAAAGTTGTAGCTGTCGACCAGTCATTACCGAAAGGCACTCGAATTAAATAATAGATGCAAAAGGTGTTTCACGTGTAACATTCCGTCGAACACCTTTTGTTTTTCAACAAGAAAGGAGTTTTTATGATGCTTTTTGATACACATGCGCACTTAAATGCCGAGCAATTTGATACAGACCTAGAAGAAGTCATTGCGCGTGCAAAGGCTGAAGAAGTTGAACGGATCGTCGTTGTCGGATTCGACAAACCCACTATCACGCGTGCGATGGAGCTGATTGAGGAATATGACTTTATATACGCTGCGATCGGCTGGCATCCGGTAGACGCAATTGACATGACAGAGGAAGATTTATCATGGATTAAGGAACTGTCCTCTCACGAAAAAGTCGTGGCAATCGGAGAGATGGGCCTTGATTACCACTGGGATAAATCACCAAAAGACGTTCAGAAAGAAGTATTCCGGAAACAAATCGCTCTCGCCAAAGAAGTGAACCTTCCAATTATCATTCATAATCGTGATGCAACGGAAGATGTTGTCACGATTTTGAAAGAAGAGGGGGCGGAAGAAGTCGGCGGTATTATGCACTGCTTTACGGGGAGCGCGGAGGTTGCGCGGCAGTGTATGGATATGAATTTTTATATTTCATTCGGCGGACCGGTTACCTTCAAAAATGCGAAGAAACCAAAAGAAGTAGCAAAGGAAATTCCGAATGACCGTTTGCTGATTGAAACGGACTGTCCTTTCCTGACACCGCATCCTTTCCGCGGTAAACGAAATGAGCCAAGCTACGTAAAATATGTTGCTGAACAGCTCGCTGAATTAAAAGGGCTGACATATGAGGAAATTGCCTCAATTACAACCGAAAACGCAAAAAGACTTTTCCGCATGAACTGACAGAATGCGCTGTCGTAACGTGTAAAGGCTTGTCCGATTCAGTGGATATGTAAAACGGTTCTACAAGCTTCCTTCTCCTCATAAGATAGGTTGTCGATATGTCTCTCTTCCTTTTTTTGCTTTGTTTTTGCATAATGAGGGATACGCTGAAGGTTTTTCATCTTCGAGATGGGAGGGTTGACAGCATTTTAGATACTCTATATAATCTCTCCGAGGAGAAGGAGGCGTTTTTCATCACACAAAAAATGAAAAAACTGTTTTCCGTAAAGCTTGGTAAAAGCAAGGTTATTCTTATTGCAGCTATTATTCTGCTGGGCGGAACCGGGACTGCATACGGGGCACATGAGCTCTCAAAACAATCAGTTTCTGTTTCTATCAACGGCAAGAAAAAGCAAATACGCACTCATGCAAAAACGGTTGGGGAACTTCTGGAAGATTTACATATAGAGACGAGAAATGAAGACCGGATTACCCCGTCTAAGCAGACAGCATTGGCAGACAACATGAATGTCGTGTATGAAGCTGCAAAGCAGATCCGTGTGACAAGAGGCGGAGAAGAAAAGACTTTATGGTCAACGGCAAAAACAGTCGGCGCATTTCTGAACGAACAGCATACACCTGTGAATCAGCACGATAAAATAGATCCAGCAGCAGATACGAAAGTGACAAACGGCATGAAAGTCACGGTCGACCCGGCTTTTCAGGTCACTGTAAATGATGCGGGAAAGAAAAAGAAAATATGGACGACTTCGACTACGGTCGCTGACTTTTTAACGCAGCATAAGATGGACATGAAAGACGAAGATAAAGTAAAACCGGCATTACACGAAAAGCTCACAAAAAATCAGGCCGGCATACAAATCACTCGTATCGAAAAAGTCACCGATGTAGTTGAGGAAAAAATAGCGTATCAAGTGAAAGAAAAAGAAGATGCGTCTCTCGACAGCGGGAAAGAAAAGATCGTTCAAAAAGGAAAAGAAGGCAAACTTAAAAAGCATTTTCATGTTGTCAAAGAAAATGGAAAAGAAGTTTCAAGAAAGCTTGTTAAAGAAGAAACATCTGAAAAAAGCAAAGATCAAATCATTGCGGTCGGCACAAAGCGGCACAGTCCCAAGATTGAGCAGCTCAGTGCACCTGTGAAGGCATCTTCTGGCGAAACCGGATCTTCCGGTAAAGTGATTACAGTGTCTTCCACGGCTTATACCGCAAGCTGCAGCGGCTGTTCCGGCCATACGGCTACAGGCGTTAACCTGACAAGCAATCCGAATGCTAAAGTCATTGCGGTAGACCCAAGCGTCATTCCGCTCGGCACAAGAGTCCACGTAGACGGATACGGGGATGCCGTGGCCGCTGATACAGGCTCAGCCATTAAAGGAAGACGGATTGATGTCTTTTTCCCTGAAAAATCTTCAGCTTACCGCTGGGGAAAGAAACAGGTCAAAATTAAAATTTTAAATTAATTCCGATTCACTCAGAGGGTTTTGCGCCCTCTGTTTTTTTCGTTATAATAGGTAAAGTGTATTTTCAGTATATTAGACGTGACATGTAAGCAAAGGTTTCGTTTTGGATATAAAAAGTTTTTTTGGAGGAAGTAATGAAAATTAAAGAAATTATTGTAGTCGAGGGACGCGATGACACTGCGCGCATAAAACTTGCCGTTGATGCGGATACGATCGAGACAAACGGTTCCGCAATCGGAGACGAAGTCATCAGACAGATTCGGCTGGCGCAGGAAACGAGAGGGGTCATCGTACTGACGGACCCGGATTTTCCGGGGGAAAAGATCCGGAAAACCATTTCTGAAGCAGTACCCGGCTGTAAACACGCATTTCTGCCCAAACATCTTGCCAAACCGAAAAACAAGCGCGGCATTGGCGTTGAGCACGCATCCATTGAAAGCATCAGAGCATGTCTGGAAAATGTGCATGAAGAGATGGAGGCAAAGCCGAGTGAGATTTCAGCTGAAGATGTCATACAGGCCGGTCTGATCGGCGGACCGGCTGCCAAAAGACGCCGCGAACGATTGGGCGACCTGCTGAAGATCGGCTATACAAACGGCAAGCAGCTTCAAAAACGGCTGCAAATGTTTCAAATCAAAAGAAGTGATTTTATTGATGCGCTCGATGCTATGAGGCAGGAGGAACAGGATGAACAATAAAGATATCGCGACACCTATCAGAACGAAGGAAATTCTGAAAAAGTACGGTTTCTCTTTTAAAAAGAGTCTGGGACAGAATTTCTTAATTGATACAAATATATTGGACAGAATTGTAGACCATGCGGAAATTACGGATCGGACCGGAGTCATTGAAATCGGGCCCGGAATCGGCGCGCTGACAGAGCAGCTTGCCAAACGGGCGAAAAAGGTCGTCGCGTTTGAAATTGATCAGCGCCTGCTGCCCATTCTCAATGATACGCTGTCTCCATATGACAATGTAACGATCATTCATCAAGATGTGCTGAAAGCAGACGTTAAATCTGTCATTGAAGAGCATTTTCAGGATTGTGATGAAATTATGGTGACGGCGAATCTCCCATATTATGTGACGACGCCGATCATCATGAAGCTTTTGGAAGAACATCTTCCGTTAAAAGGAATTGTCGTGATGCTGCAAAAAGAGGTCGCTGAGCGGATGGCCGCTGATCCTTCCTCTAAGGAGTACGGATCGCTTTCCATTGCGGTTCAGTTCTATACGGAGGCCAAAACCGTCATGACAGTCCCGAAAACGGTGTTTGTGCCTCAGCCTAATGTCGATTCCGCGGTTATCCGGCTTTTACTGCGTGACGGCCCGGCGGTTGACGTCGATAATGAACCGTTTTTCTTCCAGCTGATTAAAGCAAGCTTCGCACAGCGCCGGAAAACCTTGCTGAACAACCTTGTGAACAATCTTCCGGGCGGAAAAGAGAAAAAAGCTCAAATTGAAGAAGTTCTTCAAGAAACGAATATTGACGGAAAGCGGCGCGGTGAATCCCTGTCCATAGAAGAATTCGCGCTCCTGTCCAACGGATTGCATAAAGCCCTTTTCTAAGAGGGCTTTTTGTTTTGCGTCACCACTTGGACTGCCGCTACATAGGCTAGAGGAGAACCTTATTCATTCAACTGCAAGAAAAGCTTGAAACATCAAGCGCCGCAGCGGAAAGAGGTGTATTTGCCAAGACTTCTTTCATGATGAGGCTTAGTCTATTTGTGGAGTGGGTAACGTGCAATTTCAAATAGGAGATATGGTAGCCAGGAAATCCTATCAAATGGATGTTTTATTTCGCATTATCGGTATAGAGCAAACAAGCAACGGAAATTCAATTGCCATCCTGCATGGTGACGAAGTCAGATTGATTGCGGATGCTGATTTTTCTGATTTGGAGCCTGTCAGAAAAGACGAACAGGCCATGAGAAAGAAAAGAGATGAAAGCAGGATGAATGAATCTCTCGAGCTGCTCCGCCAGGATTATAAGCTGCTTCGGGAAAAACAGGAATATTATGCGACAAATCAATATCAGCATCAGGAGCACTACTTTCATATGCCCGGAAAGGTATTGCATCTGGACGGCGATGAGGCCTATTTGAAAAAGTGCCTGAACTTTTATGAAAAAATCGGTGTGCCGGTATACGGAATTCATTGCCATGAGAAAAAAATGCCGGCATCAATTGACGAGCTGCTTGATAAATACAGGCCGGATATTTTAGTCATCACCGGCCATGATGCATATTCCAAGCATAAGGGAGGCGTGAACGATTTAAGCGCCTACAGGCATTCCAAACACTTTGTCGAAACCGTTCAAAGAGCGAGGCGTAAAGTCCCTCATTTGGATCAGCTGGTCATATTCGCGGGGGCCTGCCAATCTCATTTCGAGTCTTTAATCAGAGCGGGCGCGAATTTCGCAAGTTCTCCGTCACGCGTCAATATCCACGCGCTTGACCCGGTATATATTGTCGCGAAAATCAGCTTCACTCCGTTTATGGAGCGGATCAATGTATGGGATGTCCTGAGAAATACGCTGACGAGAGAGAAAGGGCTGGGAGGAATTGAAACGAAGGGTGTGCTGCGTGTCGGTATGCCGTATAAATCAAATGGATGAGTGATAAAACCCGCATATATTTCGCTATGCGGGTTAATTATTTTACATATTGATACATAAATTTCCGGAACTTGTGAAAAATAACGCAGAAATCAATAGAATTTTGTCAAAATAATTTTGTTGACAATGACTTATTAACGTTGATATAATTTAAATTTTATTTGACAAAATTGGGCTCTTGTTGTACAATAAATGTAGTGAGGTGGATGCAATGGCGAAGACGTTGTCCGATATAAAAAGATCGCTTGATGGGAATTTAGGTAAACGGCTTACGTTAAAAGCAAACGGCGGCCGCCGAAAAACGATTGAGCGTTCGGGCATTTTAGCTGAGACGTACCCTTCTGTTTTTGTGATACAACTAGATCAAGACGAGAATTCGTTTGAAAGAGTTTCATACAGTTATGCTGATATTCTGACTGAGACTGTTGAATTGACATTCAATGACGATGCGGCAAGCTCAGTAGCATTTTAATGGGCAGTGAACCTTTTGTTTACTGCTTTTTGTTTTGCCTTCTAAAGCTCTTCTAATTATTCCCTCGAAAGTTTCAGCCGATTAAACGGAAGCTATAAGTGTCACATGTTTTATCGTGGCGTGCACGAATGGTGATCAATTCTATAAAAGGGGTTGTTTCGTTTGGGCAGACGTCGTGGAGTTATGTCAGATGAGTTCAAATATGAGTTGGCGAAGGACCTTGGTTTTTACGATACGGTGAAAAACGAGGGCTGGGGAGGCATTCGGGCGCGTGACGCCGGGAATATGGTAAAGCGCGCGATTGAGATTGCCGAACAGCAGATGGCGGCTCAGAACCAAAATAACCGATAATGCAGTGGCCCGGGGGACAATCCGTTCCCCGGTTTTTTCTATCGGCTGTCAAAACCGGCGTCAATTTCGGATAAGTACCTCCGGGTCTCCAAATGTGATACAATGTTCATACTTATGTTTAGATGGAGAAGTAGGTGAAAGCTATGCGTATTTTAGAAAAAGCGCCGGCCAAAATCAATCTGTCCCTCGATGTGACGAGTAAACGCCCGGATGGTTATCACGAAGTGGAGATGATCATGACGACAATTGATTTGGCAGATCGGATTGAACTGACAGAACTGCCCGAAAACGTTATCAGAGTGGCGTCGCATAATCGCTTTGTTCCGGATGATCAAAGGAATCTGGCTTATCAGGCAGCCAAACTGCTTAAAGAACGGTTTCAAGTCAAAAAAGGCGTTTCCATTATGATTACAAAAGTGATCCCTGTAGCGGCAGGGCTTGCCGGCGGAAGCAGCGATGCGGCAGCCACGCTCAGAGGGCTGAACAGGCTTTGGGATTTAAAGCTTTCTGTCGAAGAGCTCGCGGAGCTTGGAGCTGAAATCGGTTCAGACGTGTCCTTCTGTGTATACGGAGGCACTGCTCTGGCAACCGGACGCGGTGAGAAGATCAGGCACATCAGTGCTCCGCCTCATTGCTGGGTCGTGCTCGCCAAACCGACGATCGGGGTGTCGACTGCCGAAGTGTACCGCCGGCTGAACTTACAGCAGGTTCGGCATCCTGATGTGCAGGCGATGATTGACGCGATTGAAGAAAAAAGCTTCCAAAAGGTATGCGGACAATTAGGAAACGTATTGGAGTCGGTTACGCTCAGCCTCCATCCCGAGGTGGCGATGATTAAAAATCAAATGAAACGCTTCGGCGCTGATGCGGTGTTAATGAGCGGAAGCGGACCGACTGTATTCGGTTTGGTTCAATACGAATCGAAAGTGCAGCGGATTTATAACGGGTTAAGAGGTTTCTGTGATCAAGTGTACGCGGTGCGGATGATCGGCGAACAGAATGCTCTTGATTAAATCCGTATGTTAAGTTATATTATTTTTAAATTATTCGGATTTTGGGGGTAAGTTCATGAAGTTTCGTCGCAGCGGCAGATTGGTGGACTTAACAAATTATTTGTTAACCCATCCGCATGAATTAATACCGTTAACGTTTTTCTCAGAACGGTATCAATCAGCAAAGTCATCAATCAGTGAAGATTTAACGATTATTAAACAGACCTTTGAACAGCAAGGCATTGGGACGCTGCTTACAGTGCCGGGAGCTGCCGGAGGCGTCAAATACATTCCGAAAGTGAAACAGGCTGAAGCAGAAGCGTTTATACAGGAGCTGGGACAGTCTTTAGTAAATCCTGAGCGTATCCTTCCGGGCGGTTATGTATATTTAACGGATATCTTAGGAAAACCATCTGTCCTCTCTCATGTAGGCAGGCTTTTTGCTTCCGTTTTTGCGGAGCGGGAGATTGATGTGGTGATGACCGTTGCGACAAAAGGAATCCCTCTTGCTTACGCAGCGGCCAGTTATCTGAACGTTCCGGTTGTCATCGTGCGAAAAGACAATAAGGTGACGGAAGGCTCCACGGTGAGCATCAATTATGTATCAGGGTCGTCTAACCGCATTCAAACGATGTCGCTTGCGAAAAGAAGTTTGGCTACGGGTTCGAACGTTTTGATTATTGACGATTTTATGAAAGCCGGCGGCACCATTAACGGCATGATCAGCCTGCTTGATGAGTTTAACGCAAACGTTGCGGGAATAGGCGTCTTGGTTGAAGCCGAGGGAGTGAATGAACGGCTTGTCGATGAATACATGTCACTGCTCACGCTTTCAACCATCAATATGAAAGACAAAACGATTGAGATTCAAAACGGCAATTTTCTGCGATTTTTTAAAGAACAGCATTTAAAGAATGGGGAGACAGAAAAATGACAAAAGCAATCCATACAAAACACGCGCCGGCAGCGATCGGGCCATATTCACAAGGAATCATCGTAAACAACATGTTTTACAGCTCAGGCCAGATTCCTCTTACTGCTGAAGGAGAAATGGTAAACGGTGATATCACAGAACAAACGCATCAGGTGTTCAGCAATTTAAAAGCTGTGCTGAAAGAAGCGGGCGCTTCTCTCGAGACGGTTGTCAAAGCAACGGTGTTTATTGCTGATATGGAGCAGTTTGCGGAAGTGAATGAAGTGTACGGACAATACTTTGATGTACATAAGCCGGCAAGGTCTTGTGTGGAAGTGGCGAGACTGCCGAAAGACGCTCTCGTGGAAATTGAAGTCATTGCGCTGGTGAAATCTTAAATCTCAGAAAAGTGGTTCCGGTATTCGGGATCACTTTTTTTATGCAGTATATGATCCCCAAATATGGTTTATCACCTAATTGTGTATGTATATCCTATATTTTCAAAAAAACTTTTTGAAACGTGCAGGAATTTAAAAAGAATCGTGGAATTGTTAGACTAATGCTTTTATATAGGGAAAAGGTGGTGAACTACTGTGGAAGTTACTGACGTAAGATTACGCCGCGTGAATACCGATGGTCGCATGAGAGCGATTGCATCCATCACGCTGGATCACGAATTTGTCGTACATGATATTCGTGTGATTGATGGAAACAATGGTCTTTTCGTTGCGATGCCGAGTAAACGCACCCCTGATGGAGAATTCCGCGATATTGCTCATCCTATTAATTCCAGCACGCGGGGCAAGATCCAGGATGCTGTTTTAAATGAGTATCATCGTTTGGGTGATTCTGAAGCATTAGAATATGAAGAAGCCGGGGCTTCTTAAACATAACAAAATGTAAGGACTGCTGATAAAGGCTGACACAAGGCCTTTTCCGGCAGTCCTTTTTTAAATCTGATTTTTCAGTAATAAAGCGATTACATAGAAAATTCTTGCACTTTTTGATGTCTTCTTGAAATCAACAGCTATTTAGGATATATTTTTCTATGGATAAAAGGGATATTGGAGGCCATTAAATGGATAAGCGGTTTGCAGTGATTTTAGCTGCCGGAAAAGGAACGAGAATGAAATCGAAGCTTTACAAGGTCCTTCATCCGGTATGCGGAAAGCCTATGGTAGAGCACGTCGCAGACGAAGCTCTGAAATTATCTTTAGCGAAGCTTGTCACCATCGTAGGACACGGCGCCCAAGATGTGAAGAAGCAGCTCGGACAGAAAAGCGATTACGCTCTCCAAGCAGAACAGCTCGGTACGGCTCATGCGGTCAAACAGGCAAAACCATTTCTTCACGGAGAAAAGGGTGTCACGATCGTTATTTGCGGCGATACACCGCTTCTGACGGCGGAGACGATGGAAGCCATGCTGAATGAACATACAGACAAAGGTGCAAAAGCCACGGTGTTAACGGCCGTTGCCGACGATCCCGCCGGATACGGAAGAATCATCCGCAGTGAAGACGGCGCCGTTCAAAAAATCGTGGAGCACAAGGATGCTTCGGAGCAAGAACGTCTTGTGAAAGAAATTAACACGGGAACGTACTGTTTTGATAACGAGGCTCTTTTTCGTGTCATCGAACAGGTTTCGAATGAAAATGCCCAAGGCGAGTATTATCTGCCGGATGTGATCGAAATCCTCAAAGACGAAGGCGAAACTGTTGCCGCTTACCAGACTGGTAACTTCCAAGAGACGCTCGGAGTGAATGATAGAGTCGCTCTTTCTCAGGCTGAAATGTATATGAAAGAGCGTATTAACAAACGGCATATGCAGAACGGAGTCACTTTAATCGATCCGATGAATACGTACATCTCACCTGACGCACGTATCGGACAAGATACAGTTATTTATCCCGGAACTGTGTTAAAGGGACAAGCTGAAATCGGCGACGAATGTGTCATCGGCCCTCACACTGAGATAGAGGACAGCTCAATCGGCAGCCGCACTGTGATTAAACAATCCGTTGTCAATCGCAGCAAAGTTGGGAATGATGTAAATATCGGTCCTTTTGCTCACATCAGACCCGATTCCGCAATCGGCAATGAAGTGAAGATCGGAAACTTTGTTGAAATCAAGAAAACACAATTCGGCGACCGGAGCAAAGCATCTCATTTAAGCTATATCGGTGATGCCGAAGTGGGCACGGATGTGAATCTGGGCTGCGGCTCCATCACGGTCAATTATGATGGGAAGAAAAAGTATTTAACCAAAATTGAAGACGGCGCCTTTATTGGCTGCAACTCCAATCTGGTCGCTCCTGTTACAGTGGGAGAAGGCGCGTACGTCGCTGCGGGTTCAACCGTAACTGAAGATGTGCCGGGCGAAGCGCTTGCCATTGCCAGAGCAAGACAAGTAAATAAAGAAGATTATGTGAAAAACATTCATAAAAAATAATCCTAAAATCGGAGGTTTACCATGTCTAACGAATACGGAGATAAGAATTTAAAGATTTTTTCTTTGAATTCAAATCCAGAACTTGCAAAAGAAATCGCGGATAATGTAGGGGTTCAATTAGGAAAGTGCTCTGTTACAAGATTCAGTGACGGAGAGGTCCAGATCAACATAGAAGAAAGTATTCGCGGCTGTGATTGCTATATCATTCAGTCTACAAGTGCGCCGGTCAACGAGCACATCATGGAATTGCTGATTATGGTTGACGCTTTAAAGCGCGCTTCCGCGAAAACAATCAACATTGTCATTCCGTACTACGGTTATGCGCGCCAGGACAGAAAAGCAAGATCGCGTGAACCGATTACGGCAAAACTTTTTGCAAACCTGCTTGAAACAGCGGGTGCGACACGCGTGATCGCGCTTGATTTACACGCGCCGCAAATTCAAGGTTTCTTTGATATTCCGATTGACCACTTAATGGGTGTTCCGATTTTAGGCCATTACTTTGAAGGTAAAGACTTGAAAGATATCGTTATTGTTTCTCCTGACCACGGCGGTGTGACGCGCGCCCGCAAACTTGCGGATCGTCTGAAAGCGCCGATCGCGATTATCGACAAACGCCGTCCTAGACCGAATGAGGTAGAAGTGATGAACATCGTCGGTAACGTGGAAGGTAAAACAGCGATTCTGATCGATGATATTATTGATACGGCAGGCACAATCACACTTGCCGCTAACGCGCTGGTTGAAAATGGAGCTGCAGAAGTGTATGCATGCTGTACGCACCCTGTACTGTCAGGTCCTGCCGTTGAGCGGATCAATAACTCTAAAATCAAGGAGCTTGTCGTAACGAACAGCATTAAGCTTCCTGATGAGAAAAAAATCGAACGCTTTAAGCAGCTTTCTGTCGGACCGCTTCTGGCTGAAGCGATTATCCGCGTTCACGAGAAACAATCTGTCAGCTATTTATTCAGCTAAACCGAAATTTCAAGGTTTAAATCCCAGTTATTGTGGGTATTGTTCTAATAGGACGATAAAACGATAATTAGGATGGTGCTGAATATGGCAACTTTAAAAGCAAATGAAAGAACAGATTTTAAACGTTCGACGCTTCGGAAAATCCGTCATTCAGGACATGTTCCAGGGATTATATACGGTAAAGAAATAACGAATACGCCTGTCTCTTTAGACAGTGTCGAATTGCTTAAAACATTGCGGGACGAAGGAAAAAACACGATTATCACAATTGATGTCAACGGAAATCAGCAATCGGTTATGGTGACTGATCTTCAGACAGACCCGCTCAAAAACGAATTGACGCACGCCGATTTTCAAGTCGTGAATATGAGTGAGGAGCTGGAGGCCGAGGTGCCGATTCAGCTGACGGGAGAGGCGAAGGGAGTCAAAGACGGAGGCGTCATCCAGCAGCCGCTGCATGAGCTTTCGATTAAGGCTAAGCCGAAGGACATCCCTCAGACAATCAATGTTGATATTTCCGGGCTTGAAATGAATGATGTGCTGACCATCGCAGATCTGACTGCTGACGGCAATTATACATTTACAAACGACCCGGAAGAAGTCGTGGCTTCCATCCTTCCTCCTAAGCAGGAAGCATTCGAAGAAGATGCAGAACCGTCTCCTGGGGAAGAGCCCGAAGGAGAAAATCAATAAGCGCTTTAAGACGTAACCCGCCCGAGGTTACGTCTTTTGTGCTAGAATGAGAAGAATTACAGCGATGTTGAGGGAGGATTTACGATGCTTGTGATTGCCGGTCTCGGTAACCCGGGAAAAACCTACGAGAACACGAGACATAATGTCGGCTTTATGGCCATTGACGAGCTTTCTAAAGAATGGAATATTGAA
The DNA here is from genome assembly GCF_011066015.1 of Bacillus sp. EKM206B. Classification (NCBI taxonomy): domain Bacteria; kingdom Bacillati; phylum Bacillota; class Bacilli; order Caryophanales; family Bacillaceae; genus Bacillus; species Bacillus sp. EKM206B. The sequence goes on along the minus strand of NZ_JAAMNL010000015.1, from coordinate 31,108 downwards.
TTGAATAAAACGAAATTCAACGGACTTTACGGAATGGGGTTTGTTTCCGGAAAAAAAGTTCTACTTGTTAAACCGCTTACATATATGAATTTATCAGGGGAATGTTTGCGGCCGCTACTGGATTATTATGATGCCGATCATGAAGATCTGAAAGTCATATACGATGACCTTGATCTTCCGACGGGGAAAATCAGGCTCCGGACGAAGGGGAGCGCAGGCGGACATAACGGAATTAAATCGCTTATACAGCACCTCGGAACCCCTGAATTTGACCGGGTCAGAATCGGAATCGGCCGCCCTGCTGGCGGAATGAAAGTCGTTGACTATGTACTGGGAGCTTTTACGAAGGAAGAAGCGCCGCATATCAATGATGCCGTCTCAAAAACTGTAAAAGCCTGCGAAGCTTCCTTAACGAAACCATTTTTAGAAGTCATGAACGAATTTAATGCAAATGTATAAGATAAATAATGGGAGACCATACTAGGGAAAAATGATTTTTTCACATCAGGAGGTCCAACGTATGGCTTTGCATTATTTCTGCCGCCACTGCGGCTTTAAGGTAGGGAGCCTGGAATATTCGACGGTGCCGACACAGTCACTTGGATTTCAGCACTTAACAAATGAGGAAAGAAACGATATGATTTCATATAAAGACAATGGAGATGTCCATGTTCTTACAATTTGTGAAGACTGCCAAGAGGCGCTGGAACGCAATCCACACTACCATGAACACAACACATTTATTCAATAAGAAGCTTTGGTGTAGATTCTAGACCAAAGCGTTTTTCTGTTCTTGCAGAAAATAGAGAGGAGGGCCCATATGGACAACATTCAAACCTTTATTAAAGAAAGCGATGATTTTAAATCCATTGTCAACGGTTTACATGAGGGGCTGAAGGAACAGCTGCTTGCGGGTCTGTCAGGTTCCGCGCGTTCTGTTTTTACCTCCGCCCTTGCACAGGAAACGAAAAGGCCGATTTTCTTTATCACCCATAATTTATATCAGGCCCAAAAAGTGATGGAAGATCTGACGGCGCTTCTCGGGGATCAATCTGTTTTTTTATACCCCGTGAATGAATTGATTTCTTCAGAAATTGCGGTAGCGAGCCCTGAACTGCGCGCTCAGCGGCTTGATGTCATTAATAGATTAACAAACGGAGAAGCGCCGGTCGTTGTGGCGCCCGTTGCGGCAGTGAGAAGAATGCTTCCGCCGAAGGAGCTGTGGAAAAGCAGCCAGCTCGTCATTTCACTCGGAGATGAAATAGAACCGGATCAGCTGTCCGCGCGCCTTGTAGAGGTGGGGTATGAGCGTTCCGATATGGTTTCTGCACCCGGTGAATTCAGTATTCGCGGAGGAATTATCGACATTTATCCGCTGACGTCGGAGCATCCGGTGCGAATTGAACTGTTTGATACGGAGGTCGATTCCATCAGAAGCTTCAATTCTGATGACCAGAGATCAATTGAGACGCTCAAACATGTGGCGATCGGACCGGCGAAGGAATTGATCATCAGGGCGGAAGAAAAAGCCCGGGCGATGGAAAGGCTCGATAAAGGGCTTGCCGACAGTCTGAAAAAGCTGAAGCAGGACAAACAAAAGGAAATGCTTCATATCAATATCTCACATGATAAAGAACGGTTATCAACGGGACAGACTGATCAGGAACTTGTGAAGTATCTCTCGTACTTTTACGAAAAACCTGCTAGTTTGCTAGATTATACACCGGCAGACACGTTGTTACTGTTAGACGAGGTCAGCCGCATTCATGAAATGGAGGATCAGCTGCAAAAAGAAGAGGCCGAATTTATGACAAGTCTGCTCGAGGAAGGGAAAATTCTGCATGACATTCATTTATCCTTCAGCTTTCAGGAGCTTATGAGCGAAAAGCGGCGCCCGGCTATTTATTATTCATTATTTTTGCGTCATGTCCAGCATACAAGCCCTCAGAATATTGTGAATGTGACAAGCCGGCAGATGCAGAGTTTTCACGGGCAGATGAATGTGCTCGCAGGTGAAATGGAGCGCTTTAAGAAATCAAACTTCACCGTCGTCTTTTTAGGCGCAAATAAGGACAGAACCGACAGATTGGCATCCGTGCTGGCTGATTACGAAATTGAAGCCGCAAAAACGGACAGCTCCAAAGCGCTTGTGCAAGGACAGGTCTATGTCATGGAAGGCGAGCTGCAATCCGGTTTTGAACTGCCGCTGATGAAGCTGGCCGTCATTACGGAGGAAGAGCTGTTCAAAAACCGAATTAAGAAAAAGCCGAGAAAGCAGAAGCTGACAAATGCCGAACGGATCAAAAGCTATTCCGAGCTTCAGGTCGGTGACTATGTCGTCCACGTCAACCACGGGATCGGTAAGTATTTGGGGATTGAAACATTAGAAATCAAAGGCATTCATAAAGATTACCTCAACATTCATTATCAGGGCAGCGATAAGCTGTACGTCCCTGTAGAACAAATCGACCAGGTGCAGAAGTACGTCGGCTCTGAAGGAAAAGAACCGAAGCTTTATAAACTGGGCGGCAGTGAATGGAAACGGGTGAAGAAAAAAGTTGAAAACTCCGTTCAGGATATTGCCGATGATCTGATTAAGCTTTATGCGGAACGGGAAGCAAGCAAGGGCTATGCGTTCTCGCCGGATCATGAAATGCAGCGGCAGTTCGAATCTGCTTTCCCTTATCAGGAAACAGAGGACCAGCTCCGTTCCATTCAGGAGATTAAAAAGGACATGGAAAGAGAGCGCCCGATGGACCGTTTGCTTTGCGGTGATGTCGGTTACGGGAAGACGGAGGTAGCCATCCGAGCGGCCTTTAAAGCGATCGCCGACGGAAAGCAGGTCGCGCTTCTTGTGCCGACGACAATACTCGCGCAGCAGCATTATGAAACCATTATGGAGCGTTTCCAGGACTATCCGATTAACATCGGTCTTCTCAGCCGATTCAGAACGAGAAAAGAATCCAATGAAACGATTAAAGGCCTGAAAAACGGAACGGTAGACATCGTAATCGGAACCCACAGGCTTTTATCTAAAGATGTCGTCTATAAAGATCTCGGCTTGCTCATCATTGATGAAGAGCAGCGCTTCGGCGTAACGCATAAGGAAAAAATCAAACAGATCAAAGCCAATGTCGATGTGCTGACTCTTACAGCGACGCCGATACCGCGTACGCTTCATATGTCCATGCTCGGTGTGCGGGACTTATCTGTTATTGAAACGCCGCCGGAAAACCGTTTCCCTGTTCAGACATATGTCGTGGAATACAACGGGGCGCTTGTGCGGGAAGCCATCGAAAGAGAACTGGCGCGCGGAGGACAGGTATATTTCTTGTACAACCGCGTGGATGACATCGAGCGGAAGGCTGATGAAATTTCCATGCTTGTTCCCGATGCGAAAGTGGCATATGCCCACGGAAAAATGACCGAAAATGAATTGGAAAGCGTCATGCTCAATTTTCTGGAAGGGGAATCAGACGTCCTTGTCAGCACGACTATTATTGAGACAGGCGTAGATATACCAAATGTCAATACCTTGATTGTGTTCGACGGAGACAAAATGGGGCTGTCTCAGCTGTATCAGCTGAGAGGACGGGTCGGCCGTTCCAACCGCGTCGCTTATGCGTATTTTACGTACCGCAGAGACAAAGTGCTCACTGAGGTGGCGGAAAAACGGCTGCAGGCGATTAAAGAATTTACCGAGCTGGGATCAGGCTTTAAAATCGCCATGCGTGACTTGACGATCAGGGGAGCGGGGAACCTTCTCGGCGCCCAGCAGCACGGCTTTATCGACTCAGTCGGTTTTGACCTGTACTCGCAAATGCTCAAGGAAGCGATTGAAGAGCGGAAAGGCGATATTCCGAAAAGCGAACAGTTTGAGACAGAAATCGATATCGAGCTTGACGCGTATATTCCTGAAAACTATATACAAGACGGCAAGCAAAAAATCGACATGTACAAACGGTTCAGGTCAATCGCCACAATTGAGGAGAAAAATGAGCTTCAAGATGAAATCATCGACAGGTTCGGCAGCTACCCTAAAGAGGTTGAATGGCTGTTTACGGTTGCTGAGATGAAGGTATACGGAAAATATGAACGCGTCGAACTCATCAAGCAGGATAAAGACGCGATCAGATTTACCATTTCTGAAGAGGCCAGCGCACAGATTGACGGCCAGAAATTGTTCGAACTCGGCAATAAATACGGCCGGCAGATCGGACTGGGAATGGAAGGGAAAAAGCTGAAAATCTCAGTACAGACGAAAGGCCGCAAAACGGAAGAGTGGCTGGAGACCGTGCTCGGCATGCTGAAAGGCCTTCAGGATGTGAAGAAAGAAACAATCGCGTCTTCATAAAAATTGTTACTCTCTGGTGTATATTACATTTGATGTGACGGATACTAATTTCAAGCGAGTGGCGGAAGCTACATAAAGTAAAGAGCTTTAGTACTTTCCCTTAAATATCATCACATGAAAGAGAGGCACCAGAGAGATGAAAGCTACAGGTATCGTACGTCGTATTGATGATCTAGGACGGGTCGTCATTCCTAAAGAAATTCGGAGAACACTGCGAATCAGGGAAGGAGACCCGCTTGAAATATTCGTTGACCGCGACGGAGAAGTTATATTGAAAAAATATTCTCCTATCAGTGAGCTTGGCGATTTTGCGAAGGAATATGCAGATGCTTTGTATGACAGTCTCGGCCATTCCGTCTTGATTTGCGACCGTGACGCGTATATTGCCGTTTCAGGCAGTTCGAAAAAAGAATTTCTGAACAAAGCCATCAGCGATTTGCTCGAAAAAACGATGGATCAGCGCAGCTCAGTGGTAGAAAACGACGTGAAGTCCGCGCAGCTTGTTAATGACATTGATGAAGATATGAGCTCCTATACAATAGCTCCGATCGTGGCAAATGGCGATCCTATCGGTGCCGTGGTCATCTTTTCCAAGGAACAGGCACTTGGAGAAGTAGAACATAAAGCGGTAGAAACGGCAGCCAGTTTTTTGGCGAGACAAATGGAGCAGTAGGTCTTATTACCATTATTGAAATAAGAAAACGGAGAAAGAGCAGCTCTTATACAAGTGCTGTTCTTTTTCATATTCATATGTGCTCTCTATCGGTTCGGCCGTTAGGATTGTGATATAATAAGCTCGTTTTATAGACGTAATTTTCTAGCGGCTGGAAGGAGCTTTTGGATGAACGATTCAGTTGGCGCCAAGCGGCAATCGGCATGGAAAGGTGCTTTTGTGCTCGTCGTTGCGGGTATCGTGACGAAGATATTAAGCGCCGTGTACAGGGTTCCTTTTCAGAATATTGTCGGTGACGTCGGATTTTACATTTATCAGCAGGTGTATCCGTTTTTAGGGATCGCGGTCATGCTGTCAACATCCGGTTTTCCGGTTATCATCTCAAAATTAATGAACGATTATAGCGATCATAAACAAAAAATAATGAAAATTTCCGCCCTTTATGTCACGGCGGCCGGACTTGTTCTGTTTGCGCTCATGTATGCCGGCGCGGCGCCGTTGGCCGGTTTTATGGGTGACGCCCGCCTTGTGATGCTGATAAGGGTCGCGGCGTTCGCTTTCATACTGTTTCCGTTTACGGCGGTTTTCCGGGGGTATTTCCAAGGCGTGCATGATATGATGCCGTCAGCCTTATCCCAGATTACGGAACAGCTTCTTCGCGTGGCGGTGCTTCTCGGTTTATCCTTCTGGCTTTTGAAAAGCGGCCGTTCATTATACGCGGCTGGTGCGGGGGCGGCTTCGGGATCAATTGCCGGAAGCTTGGCGGCCCTTTGTGTATTGGCTGTTTTCTGGTATAAGCGGGAAGAAACCAAGAAAGACGGCGGACATATCGCAACGGCCGTCATTGTAAAAAAGCTGCTGCTTTATTCAGTCACCATCTGTATCAGCAGTGTACTCATGCTTTTGATTCAGCTTGTAGACGCCTTAAACTTATATTCACTGCTTTCAGACGGGACGGAGAGCCATGCCGCGAAACAGCTGAAAGGCATATATGACCGCGGACAGCCGCTCCTTCAGCTGGGAACCGTGTTTGCCGTCAGTATCGCCGCGTCATTGGTTCCTTCAATATCAAAAGCGGTGCATGAGAATAAGCCGTTTATCATAAAAGAGAAAGCGACATCAGCCGTCAAGCTCTGCCTTGCGGTAGGGATCGGTGCATCAGCCGGGCTTTTTTGCATTTTAGAACCGGTGAATATCATGCTTTTCCAAAACAGTGAGGGGACGCAGACCTTACAAATATTCAGCTTATCTATCTTTTTTGCCTCGATTGCGCTTACGGCAGCCGCGATTCTGCAAGGAGCGGGACATACCGTTTTCCCCGCCGTATCCGTTTTGGCGGGAGGGGCGCTGAAATGGGTGCTGAATGTTTGGCTGGTCCCCGGTTGGGGTATTACAGGAGCGGCACTGGCGACCGTCTTGGCATTTGCCGCAGTTGCGTGTCTGAATCTCCGGAGAATTTGGTCGAAGGGCTGGCTGACGAATATCGGCGGCGTGATTGCCCGTCTGTGCTGGTGCAGTCTGCTGATGGTCTTCTTTCTGCTCGTATATATGAAGCTTTGGCAGTTATTTCTTCCCGTCAGCAGGGCCGGAGCTGTATGTGAGAGTCTGTCTGCGTCGGTCATCGGAGGGCTATTGTTTATTTATTGTATGATAAGAATGAAGATTTTCACGGACGAAGAGCTGAGCGGCCTTCCTTTCGGCAGTGCTTTAAGCAAATTGAAAAAGAGGAGAGAAAAACATGGCAGGTAACATTACGGTCGTCGGCCTCGGCGCCGGAGACATGGATCAGTTGACAGTGGGCGTACATAAGCTGCTGACTCAGGCGAAGCATTTATATATAAGAACGAAAGACCACCCTTTGATTCCGGAATTAGAGCAAGAGACGGAAGCGGACATCCGGTATTTTGATGATATTTATGAAAAACATGATCAGTTTGAAGCGGTCTATGAAGAGATCGCGGACATTCTGTTTGAAAAAGCGAAGCAAGAGGATGTCGTCTACGCTGTTCCCGGGCATCCGTTTGTCGCTGAGAAAACCGTTCAGCTGTTATTTGAACGTCGGGAAGAACAACAGGCAGCTGTTCATACTGCCGGAGGGCAAAGCTTTTTGGATGCCACTTTTAATGCATTGCGAATTGATCCGATTGAAGGGTTTCAATTTACGGATGCGCAAACAATGACGCCGGATGAGCTCGAACTCCGCCATCACCTGATCATTTGCCAGGTTTATGACCAAATGACGGCCTCTGAGGTGAAGCTGACGCTTATGGAGAAATTGCCTGACGACTATGAAGTGGTCATCGTCACGGCAGCCGGAAGCAAGGGAGAAAAGATGACCAAGGTGCCTTTGTTTGAGCTTGACCGCAATGTAGAAATAAATAACTTAACAAGCGTGTATGTTCCGCCGATTAAAAAAGAAGAACTCCTTTACCAGGAATTTTCTGCATTCCGAAGTATTATTCGCGAGCTTCGCGGGCCGAACGGCTGTCCGTGGGATCAAAAGCAGACACACCAGTCATTAAAGAAATATATGATTGAGGAATGCTACGAACTGCTTGAGGCCATTGACGAAGAGGACACGGATCACATGATAGAAGAACTCGGGGACGTCATGCTTCAGGTTATGCTGCACGCCCAGATCGGAGAAGACGAGGGGTATTTCTCAATTGATGATGTCATCAGAGACATCAGTGCGAAGATGGTCAGACGGCACCCGCATGTGTTTAAGGATGTTAAGGTTCAGGATGAACATGATGTCGTCGCCAACTGGGAAGAAATCAAAAAGGCGGAAAAGCAAACAACATCCACTTCATTGCTGGATGCCGTGCCGAAAACACTGCCTTCTCTTGCAAAAGCGGCCAAGCTTCAGAAAAAAGCCGCAAAAACCGGCTTTGACTGGGATGACGTTCAGGATATATGGGATAAAGTAAATGAAGAGCTGAAGGAATTTTCCGCGGAGGCTTCCGCCGAATCAGCAGATGAAATCAGCTTAAAAGCTGAATTCGGCGATGTTTTATTTGCATTGGTCAATATCGGCCGATACTATAAAATTGAGCCTGAGGAAGCGCTCGCCATGACAAATGACAAATTTCGCAGACGCTTTGCTTATATTGAGAAAGAAGCGGCAGCAAAGGGCCTTGAATTGACCGCAATGTCACTTGAGGAAATGGACAAATTGTGGGATGAAGCAAAAGAAATGGAGAGGAGATTCTGATATGAGACTTGATAAGTTTTTAAAAGTATCCAGATTAATTAAACGCCGCACATTGGCGAAAGAGGTCGCCGATCAAGGGAGAATCACCGTTAACGGGAATCAGGCGAAAGCCAGCTCAGACGTAAAAGCCGGTGATGAACTGACGGTCCGCTTCGGCCAGAAGCTTGTCACCGTGAAGGTAAACGAATTGAAAGAAACAACGAAAAAAGAAGAAGCCGCGGGCATGTATACAATCGTCAAGGAAGAAAAACTCGGCGAATAGGCTTGTTCTAAACAAGGCTCCCGCCTCATACAATGCAGTAATAATGCTAAAAGTATCGAGGATATGGGGGCTGAATAGATGAATTCATATTATGAGCAAAAAGGTTCTTCTTCTGTTCCGGAACAGCATGATGTAACGATGAAAGGGAGAAAGCATTTAGACATTTCGGGCGTCAAGCATGTAGAAAGTTTTGACAACGAAGAGTTTTTGCTGGAAACGGTTATGGGAATGCTTTCCGTCAGAGGCGAGAACCTGCAGATGAAAAATCTTGATGTGGAAAAAGGGATTGTATCTATAAAAGGCAGGGTGTTTGACCTTGTATATTTAGACGAGCAGCAAGGGGATAAAGCTAAAGGGTTTTTTAGCAAGTTGTTTAAATGACGCTGACCACCCAATTTTATACGATGCTGGCAATGACCGGTATGGGCGCCTGGCTCGGAGCGTCGCTTGATACATACAGGCTGTTTGTCAGCCGCGCCAAAACGGCCAGATGGCTGTTATTCATTCATGACATTCTCTTTTGGATTGTACAAGGTCTGCTGTTTTTCTATGTGCTGCTCAACGTGAATGAAGGAGAACTCAGGGTATACATTTTCTTGGCTGTCTTACTGGGGATTGCGACGTACCAAAGCCTGTTTAAACGAATGTATATAAAAATACTGAAATTTGCCATTCATCTTGCGGTGTCTCTTTACCAATTCGCAAAAAAGCTCATTCAGCACGTGCTGTTCCGTCCGGTGCTTCTGCTCTTTAAGCTGCTCATCGGGCTGATCACGGTTATTTCTTTATACTCCTATCGGGTGAGTGCCTTTTTTGCGAAGTGTCTTTTTAAGATCGTAACGTTTTTGCTGTATCCGCTGATTTTTCTGTTGAAACAATTATTGAAACTTCTTCCTGAAAAGTGGCGTCTTACTTTCAAACGATATTTTCAAAAAAGTGCAGGATTTTTACAAAAGAGCAAGAAACTAATCATAACAATCAGATCGACCATGATACGTATTTTGAAAAGGTGAAAGGAGGACCGTCTGGTTTGAATCTATCTAGAGAACGTACAATAACTGAAATCCAAAACGACTATAAAGAGCAGGTTGAACGGCAATCCCAGCTTATGAAAAGAAGGCGGAAAGGGCTTTTCAGACGGTTGATCGTATTCGGCGCCCTTGTGTTGTTGACGGCTATTGTCTTAGCGGGTTCTCTGTGGTCACAGACCTCTTCCCTTAGCGCAAACGAAGAAAAGAAAGCTCAGCTGGAAAAACAAGTGAAAGAATTGAACGCGAAACAGGCTGATTTAAAAGATGAAATTTCCAAATTAAAGGATGAGGATTACGTCACAGAGCTTGCCAGAAGAGACTTGTTTATGTCAGGAAATGGTGAGATTCTCTTCAATGTAGAAAAGAAGAGCAAGTAGCCTTGTTGACACTTAAATTTTTATTTAGGTATAATTAAACAAACGATCTTTTTATAAGCCTAAGGAGGAGCACTTTTTTTATGTCGATTGAAGTTGGCAGCAAGTTGCAAGGGAAAATAACAGGTATTACAAATTTCGGAGCATTTGTTGAATTGCCTGGAGGCTCAACCGGTCTCGTTCATATCAGTGAGGTAGCCGATAATTATGTTAAAGACATTAACGAGCATTTAAAAGTCGGCGATCAAGTTGAAGTGAAAGTCATCAACGTTGAAAAAGACGGGAAAATTGGTTTATCAATTAAAAAAGCTAAAGACCGTCCGCAAGCCAGACCTAGAAATGATTTCCGTCCGAAAGAATCTTTTGAACAGAAAATGAACAAGTTTCTTAAAGATAGCGAAGACCGCTTATCATCTTTAAAACGAAACACGGAATCAAAACGTGGAGGGCGCGGAGCAAGAAGAGGATAACTTGCTGCTTTCTATAAATACATGGAGCATCCGTCTATCCCAGCGGGTGCTTTTTTTTATGCGCCATTATAGTCAGAAAATTAAAACTTCAAAGTTTCTGTTGACGGAATGAAGAAACCTTTGTATTATATAACTTGTGCTTATAAGCACCTTATATGGCGGTGTAGCTCAGCTGGCTAGAGCGTACGGTTCATACCCGTGAGGTCGGGGGTTCGATCCCCTCCGCCGCTACCATATATATCTGGCCCGTTGGTCAAGCGGTTAAGACACCGCCCTTTCACGGCGGTAACACGGGTTCGAATCCCGTACGGGTCATCAAGCGAATCGGCTTCTGTTGCAGAAGCCGATTTTTTCATATTTAGACAACTTTTTGAGAAATGTCGGAGGAAATACGAAAGGAAAGGGGAACAAGGGGGAAAGCGTCGAAGAGTTTTTTGGAATTGTTACCTTCTTTTGACAAAATCCTATCTGGGCTTTCATTTATAATGACAAGCAACGAATAAAACAGGTGGGGGATGAGAGCAATGGAAAAAGCGGAAAGAAGAGTGAACGGGCCGATGGCGGGACAAGCTCTGGAAAAACTGCAATCGTTTTTTGAAAAGGCGGCAAAGCTTACAGTCCATCAAGCGCATTCACTTTTTTTCTATAAGGGTTTCATTTATGTCGTGATCGGTTTTTTACTTGGACGGGCTTTCATATTATCTGAGGTTCTTCCGTTTGCGCTGCCGTTCTTCGGAGCGATGCTTTTGATCAGAAGAGATAAAGCCTTCTATGCTTGTCTGTCTTTACTTGCGGGCGCTTTAACCATTTCGCCGAAACACTCTTTATTGATTCTCACAGCTTTGGCCGTCTTCACTCTATTTTCAAAAATCGGTACATATATCGTGCAGGACCGGGTGAAGATGCTGCCGATCGTGGTGTTTTTCTCTATGGCTGCCGCGAGAATCGGATTTGTTTATTTTGAGAGCGGCGCTTTTACCACCTATGATTATGTGATGGCTGTTGTCGAGGCGGGCCTGGCCTTTATTTTGACGCTGATCTTTTTGCAAAGCCTGCCGATTTTCACGATCAAAAAAGTGAAGCAATCGTTAAAAATAGAAGAAATCATCTGTTTTATGATCTTGATCGCATCCGTTTTAACCGGGCTTGCCGGTGTTTCATTTCAGGGAATGCAGGCTGAGCATATCCTGGCCCGCTATGTCGTGCTGAGTTTTTCCTTTGTCGGCGGGGCAAGCATCGGCTGTACGGTCGGTGTGGTGACCGGACTGATCCTCGGGCTTGCGAATATCGGGAACCTCTATCAAATGAGTCTGCTTGCGTTTTCCGGGCTTCTTGGCGGGCTGCTGAAAGAAGGAAAGAAAGCCGGAGCCGCAGTCGGGTTAGTGATCGGCTCACTGCTGATTTCATTATATGGAGAAGGGTCTGCCGGATTAATGACCACTCTTTATGAATCTTTGATTGCCGTTGTTTTGTTTTTGATTACGCCCCAATCGATTACGAAAAAGGTGGCGCGATACATACCGGGCACTGCTGAGCACAGTCAGGAACAGCAGCAGTACGCGAGGAAAATCAGAGATGTCACCGCCCAGAAAGTAGACCAGTTCTCCAATGTGTTTCATGCCTTGTCGGAGAGCTTCGCCACCTTTCATCAGACGTCTTCCGATGAGCAGGCGGAAGAAGGGGAAGTGGATCTCTTTTTAAGCAAAATCACCGAGCATTCCTGCCAATCCTGCTATAAGAAAAGCAAATGCTGGGTTCAAAACTTTGATAAAACATATGACTTAATGAAACAAGTTATGCATGAAACAGAAGAAAAACAGTATGCCTCAAACCGCAGATTAAAAAAGGAGTTTCAACAGCACTGTTCCAAATCCAGACAGGTGGAAGAGCTGATTGAGGACGAACTTGCCCACCATCACGCCCATCTGACACTGAAGAGAAAAGTTCAGGACAGCAGAAGGCTTGTTGCCGAGCAGCTGTTGGGGGTTTCTGAGGTCATGGCGGACTTTTCTCGGGAAATAAAACGGGAGAGGGAGCAGCATTTTATTCAGGAAGAACAAATGATAGAGGCGCTTCAGCATTTTGGAATCGAGATTCAGCATGTCGAGATATACAGCTTGGAGCAGGGCAATATTGATATCGAAATGACAATCCCGTTCAGCGGAGGACACGGCGAGAGTGAGAAAATTATCGCCCCGATGCTGTCTGACATTCTTGAGGAGCAGATACTTGTCAAAAGCGAACAGCACTCGACTCATCCGAATGGCTACAGCCATGTCGCGTTCGGTTCGACCAAGTCATACCGGGTATCGACAGGCGCGGCTCATGCGGCAAAAGGCGGCGGCCTTGTCTCCGGCGACAGCTACAGCATGATGGAACTGGGGGCGAGAAAGTATGCGGCCGCGATCAGTGACGGCATGGGCAATGGGGCGAGGGCCCATTATGAGAGCAATGAAACGATTAAGCTGCTCGAAAAAATTCTCGAATCAGGTATTGATGAAAAAATAGCGATAAAAACGATCAACAGTATTCTGTCTTTACGGACGACAGACGAAATCTACTCAACTCTCGATCTTTCTATCATTGATCTTCAGGATGCAAGCTGCAAATTCTTGAAGGTCGGTTCAACGCCGAGTTTTATCAAGCGGGGAGATCAAGTTATGAAAGTGCAGGCCAGCAATCTGCCGATCGGCATCATCAATGAATTTGATGTGGAGGTTGTAAGTGAACAGTTAAAAGCGGGAGATCTGCTCGTCATGATGAGTGACGGTATTTTTGAAGGGCCGAAGCACGTTGAAAACCACGACCTGTGGATGAAACGGAAAATGAAAGGGCTGAAAACCGAAGATCCGCAGGAAATCGCTGATATATTAATGGAAGAGGTCATCAGAACGCGTTCCGGCCAAATCGAAGACGATATGACAGTGGTTGTTGTCCGGATTGATCACAACACGCCGAAATGGGCTTCCATACCGGTGCCGGCGGTTTTCCAAAATAAAAAGGAGATTTCTTAATCCATTCGTATAAATCACTTTCCTTCTGGCGAAGATGGGACTAATCGTATCACCGGGAGGAATGTATGTGAATAAGGGACATTTAAATCAAGTTCTGCTGATTACAGATGGCTGCTCCAATCATGGTGAAGACCCGATCGCAATGGCGGCTTTCGCCAAGGAGCAGGGGATTACGGTGAATGTTATAGGAATTATGGAAGAAAACGCGATTGACCAAGAAGCAATGAAGGAAGTTGAAGGCATCGCCATGGCCGGAGGCGGCGTCCATCAAGTTGTGTATGCGTCACAATTGTCTCAGACGGTTCAAATGGTGACGAAAAAAGCAATGACCCAGACGCTGCAAGGTGTCGTCAATCAAGAGCTTAAACAAATCTTAGGGAAAAACGTTGAAATGGAAGAGCTTTCTCCTGAAAAACGCGGCGAAGTGATGGAAGTGGTTGATGAACTCGGCGAAACGGTTCATCTGCAAGTGCTTGTGCTGGTTGATACGAGTGCGAGTATGGCGCCGAAACTGCCGACGGTGAAAGAAGCGCTGATCGATCTTTCCATCAGTTTAAATTCCCGGGCCGGGCAAAATGAATTTGCCATGTGTATATTTCCCGGGAAAAGCCAGGAAGTTGAGCTTGTGCTGAATTGGACGCCGAAGCTTGAATCCCTTTCTGCACTTTTTGTGAAGCTGTCGACCGGCGGTATCACCCCTACGGGCCCCGCTATCCGGGAAGCGACGCAGCAGTTTGAGAGAATCCGCTCAAGAAGGAGCATGTTGGCAGATGATGAACGACGCTTTAACGAGTTTGGCATGTAGTCTGGCACCGGGGACGGCAATTCAGGGCAAATGGAACGGCAAATCCTACAGATTGCTCAAACAGCTTGGAAAAGGGGCTAACGGTATTGTATATCTGGCAGAAGCATCAGGCGGACAGGTCGCTTTGAAAATAAGCATCGACAGCATGTCTGTTACCTCTGAAGTGAATGTCTTAAAATCCTTTTCAAAGGCCCGGTCGCAAACGATGGGGCCTTCTTTTTTTGATGCGGACGACGCGTTTATTCCGCAGCTGAATAAAAATGTCTCTTTTTACGTGATGGAGTACATAGAAGGGCCGCTTCTTCCGCAATATATCAGCAGTAAGGGAACAGAGTGGATTCCGGTGCTGATGGTGCAGCTTCTTTCCAGCCTGTCAGTCCTTCATCAGCAAGGGTGGGTTTTTGGCGACCTCAAACCGGACAATCTCATTGTAACCGGACCACCGGCTGCCATCCGCTGCATTGATGTAGGGGGAACGACAAAACAAGGCCGCGCGATTAAAGAGTATACGGAGTTTTACGACAGGGGCTATTGGGGGTATGGAACAAGAAAAGCAGAACCATCCTATGACCTGTTTGCTGTCGCAATGATCATGATCCACTGTGTCCAGAAGAAAGAGTGCAAAAAGTCAGGACAGCCGAAAGAACAGCTTCGTTCTATCATTGAAGGCCACCCGTTTCTGAATAAGTATAAGAAGGTTCTGTTTTCTGCTTTAAACGGCCAATATCCGTCTGCGGAAGCCATGAAGCATGACATCCTGACGGCGGGGCAGAGCGCCGGGAGTAAAAGGAAAGCCGCCGCCAAGCCTAAGCCGCCGCAATCAAAACCGCGGCAGGGCACTGTATCTCAAACGCGGTATAAACCTAAACAAAAACCCGCAAAGCACAATGGTTTGTTTGAAACAACACTTATTTTAATCAGCGTTCTCGCCCTTTATTTCGCTTACATCGTCTTTTTTCTCATCTAATGCCGGCCGGACGCCTGCGCTCATGCTTCTTCTTTGCTTGGAGGGAATGAAAGTGATAGGATATGTATATCTTTAAAAAACCTGCTCATTGTGAGGGGGACATTGTGAAAAGCGTGGAAGATTTTTTCAAAACATATCATCTTCAGGCGGAGGGAGAAACGATTATTGCCGGGGTCTCCGGAGGCCCTGATTCAATGGCGCTTCTCAGTATGCTGAATAAGCACTTCGGGCATTCTTCCGTTATCATAGCGGCGCATGTCGACCATCAGTTCAGGGGTCCTGAATCTGAAGAAGATATGAAGTTTGTGCAGTCATATTGCGAAGCGGAACACATCCTCTGCGAAACGGTACAGATTGATGTTTCTGCATACGCAAAGAAGAATAAGCTGAACAAGCAGGCTGCCGCGCGTGATTGCAGATATCAGTTTTTCGAAGATCTGATGGCAAAACACCAAGCGAAGTTTTTGGCGCTGGCTCATCACGGCGATGACCAGGTTGAGACAATGCTCATGAGGCTTGCGAAAGGTACGCTCGGGGCAGGGCTCGCGGGAATGCAGCCCGTCCGCGAATTTGCATCCGGCTGGCTGATCAGGCCTTTCCTCTATGCGGAAAAGGATGAAATCCTAGAATACTGCCGTCAAGAAGGGCTCAGCTACAGAACGGATGAGAGCAATGCAAAAGACGATTATACAAGAAACAGATTCAGAAAGACCGTGCTTCCTTTTTTAAAACAAGAATCACCTGACGTTCATAAAATGTTTCAAAAGGTGAGTGAAGCACTGACAGAAGACGAACAATACTTGCAGTCATTAACGAAAGAACGAATGAATAAGGTTATTACAAGCAAGTCTGACACATCGGTTGAAGTCGATTCCTCTCAATTGCTTGCCCTTCCGATACCTTTACAAAGAAGAGGAGTTCAACTAATATTAAACTATCTTTATGAAAACGTTCCATCGTCGTTTTCCGCCCGCCACATACAGCAGTTTCTTGAATGGGCGGAAAATGGAAGCGCCTCGGGAGTGCTTGATTTTCCGAAAGGGCTGAAGGTGGTCAAATCATATCAGACATGTTTGTTTACATTTGAACAATGGCAATGTGAAAAGGTTCCCTTTGAGCTGCAGCTGCAAGGAGCGGAAGGCGAGACTGCTGTTCTCCCCAACGGCTTTATGATAGAGGTGGCCGATCAGGCTGACCCTCATATCAAAAATGGGAATGCTGTTTTTATGACAAGCAGAAATAAGGTGCAATTTCCTTTAACAATCCGGACGAGAAAAATCGGCGACCGGATTAAACTTAAAGGGATGAATGGCTCGAAAAAGGTAAAAGATATATTTATTGATCATAAACTGCCTCTGCGGGATCGGGACGAATGGCCGATTGTAACGGATGCGAGCGGTGAAATTATCTGGCTGCCTGGCTTGAAAAAATCCATCTTTGACGATCTTGTGATTTCAAACAGTGACCGCATTGTATTACAATATAGACAGCATGAAAAGTGTAGGGGGCAAGCATTAACATGAAACAGGATATCGAAAAAGTGCTGATCTCAGAAGATGAGATCCAGCAGAAAGTAAAACAGCTTGGAGAACAATTAACAAGCGAGTACAGCGACACGTTTCCGTTGGCAATCGGTGTGTTAAAGGGAGCGCTTCCTTTTATGGCTGATCTTATAAAGCATATTGATACATATTTGGAAATGGACTTCATGGATGTATCAAGCTACGGAAATTCCACGGTTTCTTCCGGAGAAGTCAAAATCATCAAAGATTTGGATACATCTGTAGAAGGCCGGGACATCTTAATCATTGAAGATATTATCGACAGTGGGTTAACCTTGAGCTATCTCGTAGAACTCTTCCGATATCGTAAAGCGAAATCAATTAAGATTGTTACCCTGTTGGATAAACCAAGCGGAAGAAAAGCGGACATTAAAGCAGACTTCGTAGGCTTTGAAGTTCCTGACGCGTTTGTTGTGGGTTACGGACTTGATTATGCCGAGCGCTATCGCAATCTGCCTTACATCGGAGTATTAAAACCGGCGATTTATGAAAGCTGATCGGCTGCCTGCTTCCGAGATGGTTATCGGTTGTATTGGAATGATTTTCTATGGTACTATTGAACATAGTTGTGCTTACTGTGGGAGGAGGTAAGGAATGAATCGGGTCTTCCGTAATACCATTTTTTATTTACTTATTTTATTAGTAGTAATCGGGGTTGTGAGTTACTTCCAGACCTCAAACCCGAAAACAGAAAATATGTCGTACAGTACGTTTATCAAGAACCTCGATGAAGGGAAAGTTGATAGCGTATCGGTTCAGCCTGTCAGAGGTGTTTATGAGGTAAAAGGACAGCTGAAAAAATACGACAAAGACCAGTACTTTTTAACACATGTTCCTGAAGGAAAAGGAGCAGACCAGATATTTGACGCAATTAAAAAGACGGACGTAAAAGTTGATCCCGCACAGGAAACAAGCGGGTGGGTGACGTTCTTAACGACGATCATTCCGTTTGTCATCATCTTTATTCTGTTTTTCTTCCTGCTCAATCAGGCTCAGGGCGGCGGCAGCCGTGTCATGAACTTCGGCAAGAGCAAAGCGAAGCTGTATACGGAAGAAAAGAAACGCGTGAAGTTTAAAGATGTAGCCGGCGCGGATGAGGAGAAACAGGAGCTCGTTGAGGTTGTTGAGTTTCTGAAAGATCCCCGCAAATTCGCCGAGCTTGGCGCCAGAATCCCTAAAGGCGTGCTGCTGGTCGGACCTCCGGGAACCGGTAAGACATTGCTTGCGAGAGCCTCAGCCGGTGAAGCTGGCGTTCCTTTCTTCAGCATCAGCGGATCTGACTTCGTTGAAATGTTTGTCGGTGTCGGTGCTTCCCGTGTGCGTGATTTATTCGAAAATGCGAAAAAGAATGCGCCTTGCCTGATCTTTATTGATGAGATCGACGCGGTAGGACGTCAGCGCGGCGCCGGTCTTGGCGGCGGGCATGATGAACGCGAACAGACGCTGAACCAGCTGCTTGTTGAGATGGACGGTTTCAGTGCGAATGAAGGAATCATTATTATCGCTGCGACAAACCGTGCGGACATTCTTGACCCTGCATTACTCCGTCCGGGACGTTTTGACCGTCAGATTACGGTAGACCGTCCGGATGTCATCGGCCGTGAAGCCGTATTGCAGGTGCATGCGAGAAACAAACCGCTTGATGAGACGGTGAACTTAAAAGCAATCGCTTCAAGAACACCTGGTTTCTCAGGCGCGGATTTAGAAAACCTTCTTAACGAAGCGGCACTCGTTGCTGCCCGTCAAAACAAGAAGAAAATTGATATGCGCGACATTGATGAAGCAACGGACCGTGTCATTGCGGGTCCTGCGAAGAAGAGCCGCGTCATCTCGAAAAAAGAACGCAATATCGTGGCGTACCACGAGGGCGGTCACACCGTTATCGGACTTGTGCTGGATGAAGCCGATATGGTTCATAAAGTAACGATCGTTCCGAGGGGGCAGGCGGGCGGATACGCGGTCATGCTTCCGAGAGAAGACCGTTACTTCCAGACAAAACCTGAACTTCTCGATAAAATTGTCGGTCTTCTGGGCGGACGTGTTGCGGAGGAAATTATCTTCGGCGAAGTCAGCACGGGGGCTCACAATGACTTCCAGCGGGCAACGAACATTGCCAGAAGAATGGTGACAGAGTTCGGTATGTCAGAAAAACTCGGACCGCTTCAGTTCGGTCAATCTCAAGGCGGTCAAGTATTCTTGGGCCGGGATTTCAACAATGAGCAAAACTACAGTGATCAGATCGCTTACGAAATCGATCAGGAAATTCAGCGCATCATTAAAGAATGTTATGAGCGTGCGAAAACCATCCTGACTGAAAATCGCGATAAGCTTGAATTGATTGCTCAGACATTGCTTGATGTGGAAACATTAGATGCGGAACAAATCAAGCATCTCGTGGATCACGGAAAACTCCCTGAGCGCAATTTCTCAGATGACCATCTTCAAAAAGACGATGTGAAAGTAAACATCCTGTCTAAAACAGAAGAAGAAAAGAAAGACGAGCCGAAAGAATAGTTCGCTTTCTGATATGAAAACCGCCGGCGTATACCGGCGGTTTTTTTACTGGTTTCGTTTTGTTTACAAAAGAGCCGCAGATCGTGTATGGTATTGTAGAATGTTGAAAATGTTATGATTAGAAACTATTCAAAAGTGGTGATAGAGGTTGTTACTGGTTATAGATGTGGGGAACACCAACACCGTGATTGGTGTATATCATGATGGGGAACTAGAATATCATTGGCGCATAGAAACGAGCAGGCACAAAACAGAAGACGAATTCGGCATGCTGCTCCGCTCCTTATTTGAACATTCCGGATTGATGTTTGAACAGATTGAAGGGATTATCATCTCATCCGTAGTGCCGCCGATTATGTTCTCTTTAGAAAGAATGTGCACAAAATACTTTCACATCGAGCCGCAGGTTGTCGGCCCGGGAATGAAAACAGGTTTAAATATAAAATATGACAATCCGAAAGAAGTGGGAGCTGACAGAATCGTCAATGCCGTTGCGGCGATTCAGCAGTATGGCGGCCCCTTAATTGTTGTTGATTTCGGAACGGCGACGACGTATTGCTACATCGATGAAAACAAACAATACATGGGCGGCGCGATTGCTCCCGGCATTACAATTTCAACGGAAGCGCTGTACTCACGCGCGGCCAAGCTTCCGAGAATTGAAATCGCCCGACCGGACAATATCATCGGCAAAAATACGGTAAGCGCCATGCAGTCCGGCATCCTTTTCGGCTATGTCGGACAAGTTGAAGGCATTGTAAAGCGGATGAAATGGCAGGCCAAACAAGAACCGAAAGTCATTGCGACAGGGGGGCTTGCGTCATTAATCGCAAACGAATCAGACTGTATTGATATTGTTGACCCGTTTCTTACTTTAAAAGGGCTGGAAATCATTTATGAGCGAAATCGCGTGGGTCACGTATAGGAGGTAAACGATGGATTATTTAATTAAAGCAATTGCATATGACGGTAAAGTGCGGGCTTATGCAGCCAGAACGACAGACATGGTAAATGAAGCGCAAAGAAGGCATGACACGTGGCCGACGGCATCAGCCGCAATCGGCCGGACGATGACAGCGTCTCTGATACTCGGAGCGATGCTTAAGGGTGAAGATAAGCTGACAGTCAAAATAGAAGGCGGCGGCCCGATCGGAGCCATTGTCGCAGATGCGAACGCAAAGGGTGAGGTAAGAGCATACGTATCAAACCCGCACGTTCATTTTGACCTCAATGAACAAGGGAAACTGGATGTCAGACGGGCGGTCGGAACTGACGGAACACTCAGTGTCGTAAAAGATTTGGGCTTGCGTGATTATTTTACGGGACAAGTAGAGATTGTCTCGGGTGAACTCGGTGATGACTTCACGTATTACCTTGTTTCTTCTGAACAAGTCCCTTCATCTGTCGGCGTAGGTGTTCTAGTAAATCCTGATAACACGATTCTCGCTGCGGGCGGGTTCATCATTCAGCTTCTTCCGGGGACTGATGAAGAAACCATTTCAACAATTGAAAAGCAATTATCTCAAATCGAACCGATTTCAAAATTGATTCAAAAAGGCCTGACACCGGAAGAAATCTTAGAAGAAGTTCTGGGTCAAAAACCGGACGTTCTCGAAACAATGCCGGTCAAATTTCACTGTTCTTGTTCAAAAGATCGATTCGAAACGGCCATTTTAGGACTAGGCAAAAAAGAAATACAAGATATGATAGAAGAAGACGGAAAAGCCGAAGCGGTTTGCCATTTTTGTAATGAGAAATATTTATTTACAAAAGAAGAACTGGAAGAGCTTCGTGACGAAACAACCCGCTAGCTCTTTAGCGGGTTGTTCTATTTTGTAAAAGGGATGGGGTAGATTTTGAAATCGAGAACACTTTTGACGATTATTGTAGCGGCGCTGTTGGTATGCAGTGTAGCAGTGGCGTATAAGTTAACAAAATCCCAAGCCGCGGGGTCATCTGAAGAATCCATCGCGACAATCGGTGATAAACATATCACACGGCAGGACTGGATGAAAAAGATGGAAGACGAGTACGGAAAATCAACTCTGGAAGACATGATTAATGCACAAGTAGTGGAAGAGCTTGCGAAAAAGAATAAACTCACAGTTTCAAACAGCGAATTGGAGCGGGAATTTCTTTTAATCAAAGCGGTGAATAATTCATTTTATGAAGACAGCCATATTACCGAAAAAGAATGGAGAGACCAGATCCGCTACAACATTCTTCTTGAAGAACTGCTGACGAAGGACATCGATATATCGGATAAGGAAATGCAATCATTTTATAATAAAAATAAAGAACTGTACCATTTCGATGATTCCTACAGAATCAGGCACATTGTCGTCAAAAACAAGGAAGAGGCGGACAGGGTGCTTGCTGATTTGAAAGGCGGTTCCAGCTTTGAAGCCGTCGCCGCTGAGCGTTCCACGGACAGATACACGTCTCAGTATGGCGGAGACCTCGGCTTTGTGACAGAAAACCAGGAAAATATCCCGCAGGCATATATCACAGAAGCTAAAAATCTCAAAGAAGATGAGTGGTCCGCTGAACCGATTAAAGTTTCTTCAGGATATGCCGTCATTCAGCTGAAAGAAAAGCTTAAAGCGAGAACTTTCTCATACAATGAAGTGAAGAGCCAAATCAGACGCCAGATCGCGATGGATCAATTAGGTGACAAGGCGACAGTCAAAACGCTGTGGAAAGAGGCGGGGGTCTCTTGGTTCTACGGGGAAAAAAGAACTAAATGATTGACAAAAAATTTTGAAATTGATAACTTATATTTATAATACCAATAAATTTAGTCGGAAATTGAGGTGTCCAACATGGTGCGTATTGCAAATTCTATTACTGAACTAATCGGAAATACTCCTATTGTGAAATTGAATCGCCTGACGGATGAAAACAGTGCAGATGTATATCTGAAGCTTGAATACATGAATCCGGGCAGCAGCGTAAAAGACCGTATCGGAGCGGCGATGATTGAAGCGGCTGAAAAAGAAGGAAAATTAAAAGCCGGCGACACAATCATTGAACCGACAAGCGGGAATACAGGGATCGGTCTTGCGATGGTGGCAGCGGCTAAAGGTCTCAGAGCCATTCTCGTTATGCCTGATACAATGAGTATGGAACGACGCAATCTGCTGCGCGCATACGGAGCGGAGCTTGTGCTGACTCCCGGCGCAGAAGGAATGAAGGGCGCCATTAAAAAGGCGGAAGAACTTGCGGAGGAACACGGATACTTTGTGCCTCAGCAATTCAACAATGCGGCAAACCCGGAAATTCACCGCCAAACGACGGGGAAAGAAATCGTAGAACAGTTTGGTGACGACCAGCTTGATGCGTTCGTGGCCGGAATCGGTACCGGCGGAACCATCACGGGAGCGGGCGAAGTGCTGAAAGAAGCATATCCATCCATCAAAATCTATGCGGTAGAGCCGGCGGATTCTCCGGTTCTTTCCGGCGGAAAACCGGGCCCGCATAAAATTCAGGGTATCGGAGCGGGATTTGTCCCTGAAACATTGAATACGGACATCTATGATCAGATCATTCCCGTCAAAAACGAGGATGCATTTGAATATGCCCGTAAAACGGCAAAAGAAGAAGGGATTCTCGGCGGCATTTCTTCCGGAGCGGCCATTTACGCGGCACTGGAAATCGCGAAAAAATTGGGGAAAGGCAAGAAAGTGCTTGCGATCATCCCTAGTAACGGAGAACGTTACTTAAGCACACCGCTTTATCAGTTTGAATAGAGACATACACACGGCTCCCGGCTGTATCCGGGAGTTTTTTTGTGCCTGAAGCATCGGAAATCCAAAAAACGTTTCGAATTTTATGGTTGGAAGTGAAATTCACTTTTTTCACCAGTGTGATTGCTTTAAAATAAAACTACAGTAAAACGAAGCAGAGGATTGATATGATGGCACAACGCAGACCGGCAGGAAGAAAAATACCTTTTACGAAACAAGCATTTTTACAGCGATATGAAAACCTTTCGAAATCGAGAAAACGGCATGTTCTGCTCGAAAGCGCGAGAGGGGGAAGATTCAGTATAGCCGGTCTAGATCCGATTGCGTCCGTCAGAGGGAAAGACGGAATTACAACGATCAAGCATGAGGGGGAAACACTGTTTAAAGAAGGTGACCCGCTGCGGGCCTTTCATGAATGGTTTGGAACGCTCGGAACGGAAACAAACGTTGAGTTTCCGGACTTTCAAGGCGGTGCGATTGGTTTTATCAGTTACGACTACGCCCGATATATTGAGAATTTTAAGATGCTGTCGTTAGATGATCTGGAAACACCTGATATTTACTTTCTTGTTTTTGATGATGTGGCCGTTTATGACCATGAGGAAGAGGCGTTATGGCTCATTACCCATACTGAAGCGGAAGAAGCGGATCTTGCGGAAGAAAAGCTGTCCGGCTTAGAGGACATGTGGTGTTCCCTCCAAACGGCGGACAAGCCTTTTTCACCGCTGAATCGGAATGGGGACGGATCGTACGCCGCTCCGTTCACTGAGGAAGGATTTTCACAGGCTGTAGAACAAATTAAACAATATATCGCGAGCGGCGATGTGTTCCAGGTTAATTTGTCCATCAGGCAGTCTCAGTCCTTATCCGTTCATCCGTATGAGGTGTATAAACACTTGAGAAACGTCAATCCGTCTCCTTACATGGCCTATCTCGAGACACCGGGGTTTCAAGTGATATGCGGGTCGCCGGAGCTATTGGTGACAAAGAAGGGGAAGAAGCTTGAAACGAGACCGATCGCGGGTACGCGTTCAAGAGGAAAAGACGATGCTGAAGACAAGGCTTTGGCTGATGAATTAATTCACAACGAAAAAGAACGTGCGGAACACGTCATGCTTGTTGATCTTGAGCGCAATGACCTCGGGCGCGTATCGCGCTACGGCTCCGTGCGGGTTAACGAATTTATGGCGATCGAAAAGTATTCCCACGTCATGCATATCGTGTCAAACGTACAGGGAGAGCTGCAGGACGGATATGACGCGACAGACATTATTCATGCGGTGTTCCCGGGGGGCACCATCACGGGAGCGCCCAAAGTGAGAACGATGGAAATTATAGAAGAGCTTGAGCCGACAAGACGGGGGCTTTATACTGGATCTATAGGCTGGTTCGGATTCAACGGAGATTTGCAGTTTAACATTGTGATCCGGACGATCTATGCAGCCGGCGGACATGCTTTCATGCAGTCCGGAGCAGGAGTGGTCATTGATTCGGTTCCGAAGCATGAATACAAGGAATCGTTCAAAAAAGCTTTTGCAATGAAAAAGGCGTTAGAGCTGAGCGAAGAAGAGACAAAAAATTAGACGAGGTGAGCAGAGATGATTTTAATGATTGACAATTATGATTCATTTACGTACAACTTGGTTCAATATTTGGGTGAGCTCGGGGAGGAACTGATCGTCAGACGGAATGACGAGATTACAATTGAGCAAATTGAAGAGCTGGCACCGGATTTCTTAATGATTTCACCCGGGCCGTGCAGTCCTGATGAAGCGGGGATCAGCCTCGAAGCGATCAAACATTTTGCCGGCAGTGTTCCTATTTTCGGCGTATGTCTCGGACATCAGTCGATTGCGCAAGTATTCGGCGGCGACGTCGTCAGAGCGGAGCGGCTCATGCACGGCAAAACGTCAGAAGTTATGCATGACGGACAGACGATTTTTAAAGGGCTGCAAAATCCGCTTGTCGCCACCCGGTACCATTCACTTATTGTCAAAGCGGACACGCTGCCGGATTGTTTTACGGTATCCGCTCAAACCAAAGAAGGAGAAATTATGGCAATCCGCCATAATGAGCTGCCTGTTGAAGGTGTTCAGTTCCATCCGGAATCCATCATGACCTCCTTCGGCAAAGAGATGCTCAGAAACTTTATAGAGACACACCGCAAAAAGGAAGTGACGGTGTGATTATATATTTGAATGGTCAATATATAGAGGAGAAAGAAGCGGCGCTTTCTCCTTTTGACCATGGTTATTTGTACGGGATCGGCGCGTTCGAGACGTTCAGGCTTTACAGCGGCCGGCCGTTTCTGCCGGATGCGCATGTCGCCAGGCTCAACAGGGCGCTTCGGGATCTGCAGATTGCATATGAGGTGAACAAACAGGAGCTGCTTGATATGCTTCGGAGACTGTTGCTCCTCAATGACATCAAGGACGGCAGCGCGCGTGTCCGGCTTAACATCTCGGCAGGCGTCAGCGATAAAGGGTTTGCCGCGCAGACTTATGAAAAGCCGACCGTCCTTTGTTTCGTCAACCGGCTCAATCCGGAAACTCTGCCTGTTCAAAAAGAAGGCAGGCTTCTCTCTATCAGGAGAAATACGCCTGAAGGATATTTCCGGTTAAAATCCCATCACTATTTAAACAACATGTATGCTAAACGGGAGATCGGGAATGATCCCAATCTTGAAGGCATTTTCCTGACCGGAGAAGGAGATGTCGCGGAAGGCATTGTCTCCAACGTGTTTTGGCGAAAAGGAGACAAGGTCTTTACGCCATCCTTGGATACGGGGATTCTCGATGGTGTAACGAGACAGTTTGTCATTGATGAATTGAAACGGCAGGGGACAGAAGTCACCGAAGGCCGATTCCGTTTTCAATCAATGCTTGAAGCGGATGAAGCATGGTTGACAAACTCCGTGCTTGAAATCATCCCGTTTTCTAAAATAGAGGAAGTGCCGCTGCCCGGAGTGAGCGGAAAAACGGTGCAATTGCTCCGTAATCAGTATCAGCAGGAAATAAACAAAATGAATGTACAGGAGGAGGAACAAAATGGCGCAGCAAACAATTGAACAGCCTAAACTGATTCATACAAAAAAAGGCGCTCTTTCCTATAAAGAGAAGACGCTCGTTATGGGGATATTAAATGTAACGCCAGACTCCTTCTCTGACGGCGGCAAATACGACAGTACGGAAAGGGCGCTTCTGCATGCGGCGAAGATGGCTGAAGAAGGGGCGCATATCATAGATATCGGCGGCGAATCGACAAGACCCGGCGCATCACTCGTGTCGGCTGATGAGGAAATGTCACGAGTCATCCCCGTCATAGAGCGGATCACAAGCGAGCTGGACATTCCGCTTTCAATCGATACGTACAAAGCGTCCGTGGCAGACGAAGCGGTCAAAGCGGGAGCCTCTATCCTTAATGACATCTGGGGGGCGAAAGGTGATCCTGACATGGCGTCAGTAGCCGCCGCACACGGGGTTCCGATTATCTTAATGCATAATCGCATGGAAAGAAACTACAACGATCTTATTCCTGATATGCTTGCAGACTTGATGGAAAGCGTAAAAATTGCCGCAGAAGCCGGCGTCACAGATGAAAACATGATTCTGGATCCGGGGATCGGCTTTGCGAAAAACTATGAGGACAATCTGGCTGTCATGAACAAGCTGGAGGTGTTCAGCGGGTTAGGTTATCCGCTGCTCCTGGCGACATCGAGAAAAAGGTTCATCGGCCGTGTGCTTGACCTTCCCCCTGAAGAACGTGCTGAGGGAACGGGAGCGACAGTATGCCTTGGCATCCAGAAAGGCTGCGACATTGTGAGGGTGCACGATGTCAAAGAGATCGCAAGAATGACTAAGATGATGGATGCTATGTTGAACAAAGGAGGCGCACATTATGGATAAAGTATATGTAGAAGGTATGGAGTTTTACGGATATCACGGCGTGTTCGAAGAAGAAAACAAACTCGGCCAGCGCTTCAAAGTAGACCTGACTGCCGAACTGGATTTGAGCAAAGCGGGAAAAACGGATGACCTCTCTTATACCATTAACTATGCGGAATTGTACAGTGTCTGCCGCGGCATCGTTGAGGGCGAGCCCGTTAATTTGGTCGAGACCCTTGCGGAACGGATCGCAGACACCGTCCTTGAGAAATTTGAGCCGGTGCAGCAATGTACGGTAAAGGTTGTTAAGCCTGACCCGCCGATTCCCGGCCATTATAAATCAGTAGCCATAGAAATGACGAGAAAGAAATCATGAACAATACGGCATATATCGGCCTCGGCTCCAATATGGGCGACCGTGAACATTATTTGCGCCAGGCAGTGGCCATGCTCAGCCGGCATCATGGCGTGACGGTGTCAAAGGTGTCCTCCATATATGAAACAGATCCCGTCGGCTATGAGGATCAAGATCAGTTTCTTAATATGGCGGTTGAAGTGAAAACGTCGTTATCTCCTTTTGAACTTCTTGATGTAACGCAGAGCATTGAAGCTGAATTAGGCAGAACGAGAGAGATTCGCTGGGGACCGCGGACGGCAGACCTTGACATTTTGCTGTATAATCGTGAAAATATTGAAACAGAGCGGCTGATTGTGCCGCATCCGAGAATGTATGAGCGCTTATTTGTCCTTGCGCCGTTAAAAGAAATATGTCCGCAGGCGGATCATATCACGATAAGCGCTGAAACAAACCAAGAAGGTGTAAGAGTATGGAAGCAGAAATCTGGGGTAGGCGAATTCGTGCATTCAGAAAGCTGAAAGGTTATACTCAAGAAGGATTTGCAAAAGCATTAGGTATATCAGTTTCTATTGTCGGTGAAATTGAACGCGGAAACCGATTGCCGTCAGATGCCATCATTCAAGCTGCGGCAGATGTTTTAAATATAAGTGCGGACGAATTGGCCCCGCCTGAAAAATAGACAAATGAAAGGAGGGGAAAAATGTTTAAAATCGGTGATATTCAATTGAAAAACCGGGTTGTGCTTGCCCCTATGGCCGGTGTCTGCAACTCAGCGTTCAGATTGACTGTAAAGGAATTCGGAGCCGGATTGGTATGCGCTGAAATGGTCAGTGACAAAGCGATTCTTTACAACAACGCAAGAACAATGGGGATGCTTTACATTGATGAACGTGAAAAACCGCTCAGCCTTCAGATTTTTGGAGGAAAAAAGGAAACCCTTGTGGAAGCGGCGAAGTTTGTAGATCAAAACACGACTGCTGATATTATTGATATTAACATGGGATGTCCCGTACCCAAGATTACAAAATGTGACGCGGGCGCCAAATGGCTTCTCGATCCCGATAAGATTTATGAAATGGTATCCGCAGTAGTAGATGCTGTTGATAAGCCGGTTACAGTGAAGATGAGAATGGGCTGGGATGAAGAGCACATTTATGCGGTGAAAAATGCCCAAGCCGTTGAACGTGCCGGCGGAAAAGCCGTTGCCCTGCACGGACGCACAAGAGTGCAAATGTATGAAGGCACTGCGAACTGGGATATCATTAAAGAAGTGAAGCAATCCGTCTCCATTCCCGTCATCGGAAACGGTGATGTCAAAACGCCTCAGGACGCGAAACGCATGCTTGAGGAAACAGGAGTTGACGGCGTCATGATCGGCCGGGCCGCACTCGGCAACCCGTGGATGATTTACCGTACGGTGCACTACCTTGAAACCGGTGAGTTAAAAGACGAACCGAAAGTCCGTGAAAAAATGTCGGTATGCAAACTGCACTTAGACCGCCTGATTAAGTTAAAAGGCGAAAATGTGGCAGTCAGAGAAATGAGAAAACACGCTGCCTGGTACCTGAAAGGTGTCAGAGGCAATGCGAATGTACGCAACGAAATTAACCAATGTGAGACGCGTGAAGAAGTTGTGCAGCTTTTAGATGCATTTACCGCCGAAGCAGAGGCAAAAGAGCTTCAAGATGCAAAAGTAGGTTAATATACACCCTCTATTGCTGCTCACTGCCAGCTTACCGCTGGCAGTTTTTCTGCTTTTTCGTGAAATCAAAATGTAACGGAGTGATACCAATGAGTCAAGAAGAGCAAAATCATGAGGAATTGAACGACCAGCTGCAAGTCAGACGAGATAAAATGAACCAGCTGAGAGAAAACGGCATTGACCCTTTCGGCGAACGTTTCGAGAGAACGCATCAATCTCAACAGATCATTGACGCCTACCAGGAGCTTTCTAAAGAAGAACTGGAAGAAAAAGCGATCGAAGTGACCATTGCAGGCCGTATGATGACAAAGCGCGGAAAAGGGAAAGCCGGCTTTGCGCATCTGCAGGACTTAGAAGGTCAAATTCAAATTTACGTAAGAAAAGACAGTGTCGGCGAAGAACAATATGAAATCTTTAAATCTTCAGACCTCGGAGACGTTATCGGCATCACGGGGAAAGTTTTCAAAACAAACGTAGGCGAGCTTTCTGTCAAAGCGACATCTTTTGAACTGCTGACAAAAGCACTGCGTCCTCTTCCTGATAAATATCATGGGTTAAAAGATGTTGAACAGCGTTACCGCCAGCGCTATCTCGATCTCATCGTAAACCCTGACAGCAAACAAACGTTTATCACACGCAGCAAAATCATCCAAGCGATGAGAAGATACTTAGATGACCATGGATACTTAGAAGTTGAAACACCTACGATGCACAGCATACCGGGAGGAGCGTCTGCGCGCCCGTTCATCACGCACCATAATGCGCTCGACATGCCTCTTTATATGCGTATTGCGATTGAACTGCACCTGAAACGCCTGATTGTCGGCGGATTGGAAAAAGTCTACGAAATCGGCCGCGTGTTCCGTAACGAAGGTGTTTCTACACGCCACAACCCTGAATTCACGATGATCGAGCTGTATGAAGCGTACGCCGATTATAAAGATATTATGAGTCTTACGGAAAACCTCGTTGCACATATTGCGCAGGAAGTGCTTGGAAGCACTACAATCCAGTACGGCGAAGAGCAGATTGATCTGAAACCTGAATGGAAACGACTCCACATGGTAGATGCGGTCAAAGAAGCGACAGGTGTAGATTTCTGGAATGAGATGACTGTTGAAGAAGCGCGCGGTCATGCAAAAGAGCATGGTATCGAGATCACAAACTCAATGACGGTGGGTCATATCATCAATGAATTCTTCGAACAAAAAATTGAAGAAACACTCATTCAGCCTACGTTTATTTACGGCCACCCTGTAGAGATTTCTCCTCTTGCTAAGAAAAATCCGGAGGACCCTCGCTTTACAGACCGTTTTGAACTGTTTATCGTCGGCCGTGAGCACGCTAATGCGTTTACGGAGCTGAATGACCCTATCGACCAGAGGGAACGTTTTGAAGCGCAGTTAAAAGAAAGAGAAGAAGGAAACGATGAAGCGCATATGATGGATGAAGACTTCGTTGAAGCTCTTGAATACGGCATGCCGCCGACCGGGGGATTGGGTATCGGTATCGACCGCCTTGTCATGCTGTTAACAAATGCTCCGTCTATCAGAGACGTTTTATTATTCCCTCAAATGAGACAACGCTAATAAAAGGGAAGGCGCCGTTTCTGCTTATCGCAGTACGGCGCTTTTTTAGAAACAAGCCGCTCGTAAAACTTTTTTGATTTTCTTTTAAAAAACTATTGCACTATTATTTGTGAGGTGGTATATTATTATTCGTTGCCGCTAAACAAGGCGCTGACGAAAAAAAGAAATTTAAAAAGTTGTTGACTTCAAGAGATTGATAAGATATAATAATAAAGTCGCTTGAACGAAAGACAAAATGATCTTTGAAAACTAAACAAGACAAAACGTACCTGTTAATTCAAAGTTTTAAATAAATCGCACAGTGATGTGCGTAGTCAGTCAAACTACTTTATCGGAGAGTTTGATCCTGGCTCAGGACGAACGCTGGCGGCGTGCCTAATACATGCAAGTCGAGCGGACAGATGGGAGCTTGCTCCCTGATGTTAGCGGCGGACGGGTGAGTAACACGTGGGTAACCTGCCTGTAAGACTGGGATAACTCCGGGAAACCGGGGCTAATACCGGATGGTTGTTTGAACCGCATGGTTCAGACATAAAAGGTGGCTTCGGCTACCACTTACAGATGGACCCGCGGCGCATTAGCTAGTTGG
>NZ_JAAMNL010000014.1:0-60015 GCF_011066015.1 Bacillus sp. EKM206B | reverse complement strand
CTGTGCGATTTATTTAAAACTTTGAATTAACAGGTACGTTTTGTCTTGTTTAGTTTTCAAAGATCATTACCGCTTGTTGAAGCAGCTTTATTATCTTACCACTCAGCTTCTTTTATGTCAACAACTTTTTTCAAGTTGTTTCCGAAGCTTTTTGTTGTTGTCTGCTGTTCATCAGCGACGTTTAATAATATACCATGCATTCGATGAATTTAGCAAGTGTTTTTTTCGTTTTTTTTAAAACGTATTTCGTTATATTCATCTCCGCCGCGGCATACGATGTAATCAAGCATGGACAAGATAAGGAGGCGTCATCAGTGAATCACTTCTACGTGTGGCACATCAGAAGGATAAAACAGCTGCTTATTATTATCATTGCCGCATTTGCAGCAGCCAGCTTTTTTTATATACAGAGAGCCGTCCCCCTTCCTGTATTTTTAACTGATAGCGGCCCGAAGGCTATTTCAAAAGGGGAGACGAAAGCGGGCGAAGTCGCATTAACATTCGATATCAGCTGGGGCGATGAAAAGGCGGTTCCGATTCTGAACGCGCTAAAAGCAAACGGTATTAAAAACGCTACTTTTTTTCTGTCAGCTTCTTGGGCGGAACGGCACCCGGACACAGTTGAACGTATGGTAAAAGACGGACATCAAATCGGCAGCATGGGATATGCGTATAAGAATTATACCAACCTAGAGGACAATGAAATAAAAAAAGATATCCTCCGGGCCCAGACCGCATTTAAAAAGCTGGGTGTGAAGAATGTTCATTTACTCCGCCCGCCGACCGGACAATTTAATAAAAAGGTTCTTACCATTGCACAGCAGTACCACTATTCAGTGGTTCATTACAGCGTTAACTCGCAGGATTGGACAAATCCCGGCCCTGATAAAATCATTGAAAATGTAAACAGTCATATAAAAGGCGGCGACATTGTCCTGCTGCACGCATCTGATTCAGCAACACAGACTGAAGAAGCGCTCCCCGCCATCATTCACAATTTAAAGCAAAAAGGACTGAAAAACGTGACCGTCGGCGACCTGATCGCAAATACTGACGTCAAGTCATCAGAAGTGAAATAATTACCTCTGGGCAAACTTCGGCAGCATTAACAGCTGAAACGCATTGCAGCCCATCAGCGGAATCAGCATCAAATAAAGCCAGTCCTCATTATTCACTCGTAGCGCAGGAACCCATTCAAGCGCTGTAATAACGACCATTAAAAATAATGATGAAACGAACGTATTTTTTGAGGACTGCTTTTGTTTTATATACGCCGTCAACAGGCCGACGGCAAGCAGAGCCAGCGGCAGCCAGACAAACCCTGCAATCGAGTCATCCCGCTCTCCGAAAAACAAAAATCTGACGTACATTAAATCAAAAGCGACAAACAGAATGATAAACAGCTGAAGCAGATTCCAAAGCGAGCTTGATCTGAGAATTTCAAGGGCAAACCGGTGCACCGTCAGAAAAACGAAGAATCCCATCTGGCTGATCACACTGAAAATCATGCCTACCCCGATAAACCAGATCAGAACGGAGAAAATCTGACCGGCCTCAAAATTCAGAAAGAACCCCTTGTACTCCCCCCACTTCAGAGCAAATCCCACGACGCTTGTAATAAGAGCGCCCACAG
Organism: Bacillus sp. EKM206B; assembly: GCF_011066015.1. Classification (NCBI taxonomy): domain Bacteria; kingdom Bacillati; phylum Bacillota; class Bacilli; order Caryophanales; family Bacillaceae; genus Bacillus; species Bacillus sp. EKM206B. The sequence goes on along the minus strand of NZ_JAAMNL010000014.1, from coordinate 58,382 downwards.
CTAAAATCGAAAAGAAAAATCGAACAAGCCCGCGGCTTTTCATCTCTTATTCATCCCCCTGACAATCGCGTTCAGCGATATTTTGTTATGTATAAATCCATTCCGATGAATCATATTAAAAATAAGTACAAGTAAGGAAGGAGCTTATGCATGTCAAAAGCCAAAACGCTATTGATAAGCTGTTTTGTTTTATTATCTGTAACAGCTTGTGCTCCAAAAGACCAAGCAGCGGATATGGATTATGACCAGACTAAAAAAATGGTTGTTGATATATTAAAGACCGATGATGGAAAAAAGGCAATTAAGGAAATATTAAATGATGATGCGATGAATGAGGCATTGGTGATTGATCAAAATGCCATTAAAGGCACAATAGAGAAAACCCTCACCTCTAAAAAAGGGGCGGAGTTCTGGAAAACCATCTTTGAAGACTCAAAATTCGCCGAGAGCTTTGCAAAAACTCTTCAGCCCGAGCATGAAAAAATCATAAAAAAACTGATGAAAGACCCTGATTATCAGAAAAGTTTTATGCAGATCATGCAGGACCCCGGCATGGATAAAAAATACTATGAGCTGGTGAAAAGCCAAAAGTTCCGCAGTTACTTAGAGGATGTAATTACAGAGACACTTTCCAGCCCGCTTTTCAAAAAGCAATTCGAGGATGAATTGAAAAAAGCAGCTTCAAGCTCTGAAAAAGAAAGCCAATAAAAGGCCGGGCCGTGTTGATCCCGGCCCCTTTTTTATTCAGCTGTTTTTTCAATGACTTTCTGGGCGATCCCCATATAAATTTCCCCGATCGGATGACTTCTGTCATAGACAGAAGGCGCAAACTGATCCTTGTCCCAATCAGGCTGTTTTAAAGGAATTCTGCCAAGCAGCGGCACTTGCAATTCCTCTGCAAGCTTATCTCCCCCGCCTTGACCGAACACATATTCTCTCTCGCCGGTTTTTGCACTTTCATAGTAAGCCATATTTTCAATGACCCCTACAACTTCATGATCGGTCTTAATCGCCATAGAACCCGCTCTCGCCGCTACAAATGCGGCTGTAGGGTGCGGCGTTGATACGATAATCTCTTTGCAGCTCGGAAGCATCGTGTGTACATCGAGCGCCACATCACCCGTGCCGGGCGGCAGATCAAGAACGATATAGTCAACCTCTCCCCAGTCAACCTCATGGAAGAAGTTATTCAGCATCTTGCCCAGCATCGGCCCTCTCCACACAACCGGAGCGTTTTCTTCGACGAAAAAGCCCATCGACATAACCTTTACTCCAAATCTTTCGACAGGAAGCAGTTTTTCTCCTTCTACTGTCGGGCGAACTGTAATACCCATCATGTCCGGCACGCTGAATCCGTATATATCCGCGTCGATCAAGCCGACTTTTTTTCCGAGCCGCGCAAGAGAAATGGCCAGGTTGACGGAAACCGTTGATTTGCCGACACCGCCTTTTCCGCTTGCCACCGCAAGAAAGACCGGCGGATGTTTCCTATTCAGCAGGGTTTCGCTTTCAGCAGCCGGCCGGCTGAATTTCGCCAATGTTTCTTCCGGCAGCTCTTCAAACCGCAGTCCCACAGTTTCCGCACCCGCTTCTTTCAGAACGGATACGATTTCCTGCTGAATACCCATCTGTTCAGCCGTCCCCGTTTTTGCCAATGCAATTTTCACACTGACATGCCGTTTTTCCGGCTTGATCTTTACTTCTTTAATGGCATCCAATTCTCCCAGCGGTCTATGAAGAAAAGGTTCGCGCATGTTTCCGACTATATTTCTTACTTCATCTTCTCTTATCATCGAACCCTCACCCTTTGTGTATTCGTTTACAAATGGTATTATACCATATATTAAACATAGAATCGGCGAAAAACCCTCCTTACTCGGGAGGGTCTCCTTTCTCTGTGAAGTATCTCAATACGCCCTTATACACGGAAGAAGCGATTTTGTCCTGATATTTGGGCTGGCCGAGCCTTTTCGCTTCCGCGGGATTGGACAGAAAACCGATTTCCACCAGCGCGCCCGGTTTGGTTACATTCTGCATTAAGTAAATGCCGTGTATCCGTTTCGCCTTTCTCGTTGTATTCTCCAAATTGATTCTCAATTCGTCCTGTATATATTTTGCCACTTTTTCATTTTCTTCGTATTTTCCATAGTAGAAGCTTTGGGCGCCGCTCCATCTCGGTGACGGTATGGCGTTCAGATGAATGCTGATATAAAGCTCCGCCTCTGAACGGTTGATGATTTCCACGCGCTTTCTCAGATCTTCCGCTTTGCGTCTGCTGTAGCCTTTTGTACCTTCAGGAGCTAAATCAGTATCCGTCTCCCGCGTCATAATGACCAAAGCTCCCTGCTCCTGCAAATAGTCTCTTACCCTGGAGGCCACTTCGAGAGTAATGTCCTTTTCAAGGTGACTGCCTCCCGTAGCGCCTCCGTCCGGCCCGCCGTGTCCCGGATCGAGATAGATGATTTTCCCGCTCAGCGGCAGACTCCACGGCCGCCAGGAATCATCATTATGGAATTGAAACCGGAATAAACACAATAATATGATAAAGCCAAGTAAAAAACCGAGCCATTTCAGCTTTTTTGTCATACCTTTCCCTCCCGCTTGTCCCCGTTATTAATAAGTATGGGACAAGGGAAGAAATTATGATTACCTCATGCGGAGCTTACATTGTTTTTCTCTTTGCAGAAATCCTTCCGTCCACCAGCTGTTGATAAACCGGCAGGACGCTTCATAGATTTCTTTTTGTTTAACGGAAGAATATTGCTCATGCGTCCAATTGCAAAGATATTCAAAAAAATCGACCGTCAGTTCTTCCTCTTCTTCTGCCGAACGGGCGTTTGCCCTCTGCAAAGACTCACCATAATAGCCAAAGACGCCGAACCGGCCGCCTAATAAATACGCTTCAATTGCAAAATCTATGCATCCTTCACTCAGAATGCCGTTTTCGTCTTGAAGAAAGGGAAACAAAGGGGTAAGACATGCTTTTACGGACTGAATGATCTGCGTCAGTGACAGCTCCTTTAGTAAACTCTTCTCAAGCTCAAAATCCTTCTGCCGTTTCACGTCTGAAAAAGATAATACTTCTGCCATTGCCAGCCACGCTCCTTTTTACTGTTATTTTGAAAGGAAAAGGGAAAAAGCATGCTTTGTTGATAGTGGAAATCCTCCCAAATGAAGGAGTTTTATGTTAACTGGAAGAATAAAGAGCTGAGGTGACGTTATGAAAAAGCTGTTTCAATACAATTGGACGGTGCGTGACGAGTGGTTTATGATATGTGAAAAGCTGAGCCGGGAGGAACTGGCGAAAACCCGGACGGGCGGAATGAAGAGCATCTTGCGGACTTTATTTCATATCATTGATGTCGAGATCAGCTGGGCTCGTGCCATTTTAGGTAAAGATGATGTTTTACCTGCTGAGTCTGACTATACGAGCATTCAGGATCTCAGAAAACTGTCTGAACAGTATCGGGAGGATGTCATTCATGCGGTCTCCCTCAAAGGACCGGATCTTGTTAAGCCGGGCTGGATGGACCAAACCTTTCCTAAAGAAGATATTCTCCGCCACATCCTTGCGCATGAGATTCACCATATGGGACAACTGTCGGTTTGGGCCAGAGAAATTGGAATAGAACCGGTTTCGGCTAATGTGATCAGCCGTCCGCAGGAAAAAGCCGCAAAAAAACAGCACCTCTGACGGGATGCCGTTTTTATATTTTAATGCTTCTTGTTACGGAGTATGTATTAATGTATTCATCCAGCACGAGGCCGCCTTTGTCCTCGTAAAAACCGGCAACCATAAAGCCTGCGTCAATCTGACCTTTAATTTGATCCTCCAGCGTATGGCCGAATTCAAGCGCTTCATGATTATCAATAAGTTCCTTTACCTTTTTCTTACTCAGATCTTTTTCATCCGAAAACGGAATGGAATACTTTACTTTTAGTACGCCTTCCTGCTCTAAATCCATATCAAATAAGAACACGACGGGATTTACAAAACCGGAGACTAAAGATCCGCCTTTTTTCAATACGCGATGAGCTTCTTTCCATACCGGAAGAACCGTATCAACAAAGCAATTCGATACCGGGTGCACGATAAAATCAAATGACTCATCATCAAAACAGCTCAGATCATTCATGCTGCCTTTGACAGTCCGAAGCGTAAGACCGTCCCGCCCGGCAACCATTCTGTCTTGCGCAAGCTGTTTTTCCGAATTGTCAAAGATGGTGACGTCCGCTCCTGCAGCAGCAAGGACCGGCCCTTGCTGTCCTCCTCCTGAAGCAAGACAAAGAACCTTCAGACCGTCTATGGGCGGAAACCAATCCGCCGGCACATCTTTTCCGGGGGTCATTCTGATGCTCCAATTGCCTTTTTTCGCTTCACCAATCGTATGAGAATCAACCGCAATCGTCCATTCATTGCCTGTTTCGACTTTTTTATCCCATGCCTTGCTGTTATGTATGACTAACTTATTCATTATAACTGCGCTCCTTATTGGTAATGAATAGAGTATAACAAACAATTCTAGAAAAACATCGGATAACCTCTTGAATATGAGAAAAAATACAAAAAAACCACAACCAAGAAGTTGTGGTTTTTGCCATCCAAAACGATTAACGTTTTGAGAACTGAGGTGCACGACGAGCGCCTTTAAGACCGTATTTTTTACGTTCTTTCATACGAGCATCACGAGTCAGAAGACCAGCACGTTTAAGTGTTGCACGGTATTCTGGATCTGCTTCAAGCAAAGCACGAGCGATACCATGACGGATTGCTCCAGCTTGACCAGATAAGCCGCCTCCATGTACGTTTACTAAAACATCATAAGTACCAGCTGTTTCAGTTAAAGTTAATGGTTGTTTGATATCTTCGATTAGAGCTGGAGATGGAATGTGCTCGCTGATTTCACGATTATTAACGACGATACGACCTTCACCTGGAACTAAGCGCACACGCGCTACAGAACTTTTACGACGGCCAGTACCGTAATATTGAACCTGTGCCAAATTGGTAACCTCCTTTTTAATTAACCGCGAAGTTCGTAAACTTCAGGTTTTTGTGCTTCATGTGGATGCTCAGAACCACGGTATACGTTCAATTTCTTGAACATTTGACGACCTAGAGAACCTTTTGGAAGCATGCCTTTGATAGCAAGCTCAAGCATTTTCTCAGGGTAGTTTGTACGCATTTCAAGAGCAGTTCTTGATTTTAATCCGCCTGGATGTTGAGTGTGACGGTAGTAGATTTTGTCAGTTAACTTTTTACCAGTTAACTCGATTTTTTCAGCGTTGATGATGATCACATGATCTCCAGTATCAACGTGCGGTGTGTAAGTCGGTTTGTGTTTTCCGCGAAGGATAGATGCAACTTCTGTAGAAAGACGTCCTAAAGTCTTGCCTGCTGCATCAACAACTAACCACTTGCGTTCAATAGTACTTGCGTTAGCCATAGGTGTTGTACGCATTGAATTTCCCTCCTAAATGATCTGTCATTTTCAATAATCTTCGATTACGTTCTATTTCACAACACAATAAGTTCCGGGGCTTATCGTGGGGTTGAAATACATACCATATGATATCTTATAACTTTATGCAGACTCTGTCAAGAAAATGTTACACCTGGTTTAGTTGTCATAGCAAACGCTCCATAAATACAGCCCGTGCCCCGGTGCGGTACGCCCCGCGGCTTCGCGATCCTTCGCTTCGAGCATTGCTTTTACATCATCGGGAGAAAATTTTCCAGCTCCGGTATCCAATAACGTTCCGGCAATGATTCTGACCATATTATAGAGAAAACCGTTTCCGGTGATCCGCATCTGCAGGCCGTCTCCGGTCTCAGTCCAATCCAGCTCGTAAATCGTTCTGACTTTATCCTGAACCGCGGTATCAGCCGCGCAAAAGCTTGTGAAATCATGTGTCCCGACGAGGTGCCTTGAAGCTTCCCTCATTTTCTGCACATTAAGCTGATATGCAAAATGGTAAGCGTAATGTCGTTTAAATACGTCCGGGTGTTTCTCCGTATATACAAAGTAGCGATATTCCTTTTGGACCGCGCTAAATCGTGCATGGAACCCATCATCCGCAATCTCTGCTGTTTTGACGGCAATATCATCAGGCAGCAGGGCATTAAGCGCAAACGGCCATTTCTCAGCCGGGATGGACAGCGGCGTATCAAAATGAATGACCTGCCCGGCAGCATGAACATCGCTGTCCGTGCGGCCGGATGAGTACACAGGCACTCTGCCGTCCGTTTTATGGATGACGGCCAGCGCTTTTTCCAATTCACTTTGAACGGTCCGTTTTCCAGGCTGAACCTGATATCCGTTAAATAAATGCCCGTCATAAGCAATGGTACATTTCACTCTCATTCAGCAGCACCTCTAACTTCTTAAGAAAAACAATAACACGGCTAATACGATGATGAGCAGAATAGCTCCGGTATCCTTTCCGGTCCAGACGAGCTTTCTGTATTTCGTTCTCCCCTCACCGCCCTGGTAGCCTCTCGCCTCCATGGCGACCGCGAGCTCTTCCGCGCGTTTAAAGGCGCTGACAAACAGCGGGACAAGCAGCGGAACAACCGCTTTGATTCTGTCTTTCACCGGGCCGCTTGTAAAGTCCGCACCCCTCGCCATTTGCGCCTTCATGATTTTATCTGTCTCTTCCATCAATGTCGGGATAAATCGCAATGATATCGACATCATCAATGCGAGTTCGTGTACGGGCAGCTTCACCTTTTTAAAAGGATTCAGGAGCTGCTCCATTCCATCCGTTATTTCAATCGGCGTTGTTGTCAGCGTCAGCAGCGTCGTCATAAAGATAAGGTAAACGAAACGGAGGGAGATAAAAATCCCCTGTATAAGTCCGCCCTCATACACTTTAAACCAGCCAAGCTGAAAAATGACAGATCCTTCATGCGTCATGAAAATGTGTAATAAAAAGGTAAACGCCACAATCCAGATAATCGGCTTAAGCCCCTTCAGCAAAAAGCTGAACGGCACGCGAGTCAAGGCGATCACCCCGAATGTAAACAAACCCAGCAAAGCGTACGTCTGTACGTTGTTTGCCAAAAAAACGATACATACAAAAAGAAAGATGCTGACAAGTTTTGTTCGCGGGTCCAATCGGTGAATAAGCGATGATCCGGGAACATACTTTCCGATAATCATGCTGTCCATCATTGGTCCTTTTCCTCCTGAAAGAAAGCCTTAATTTCACTGGCCGCATCCTGCAGGGTCAGCATGGGTTTTTCATACTTGACTCCGAGAGCCTTCTCAAGCCGTCTCTGAAACTTCACCGATTCAGGAAGATCCAGTCCCATTTCGGACATCTCTTCACCTTTTACAAACAAGTCACGCGGACTCCCCGTCGACTTAATGGTTCCTTTGTGCATGACGATCATTTCGTCGGCATAACGGGCGGCGTCCTCCATGCTGTGGGTGACGAGAACGGTAGTCAGGTTTCCCCGCTGATGAAGCGCATAGAACATGTCCATAATGTCCTGGCGCCCTCTCGGATCAAGACCGGCCGTCGGTTCATCCAAAACCAGCACTTCCGGCTCCATCGCGAGAACGCCGGCAATCGCCACTCTGCGCATCTGGCCGCCGCTGAGCTCAAATGGTGAACGATCCAAAATGTCTTCCGGAAGGCCCACAAGCCCCAGCATTTCTTTTGCTTTCCGTTCAGCGTCTTCTTTTTTTACACCGAAATTCATCGGTCCGAATGCGATGTCCTTCAGCACAGTCTCTTCAAACAGCTGATGTTCGGGGAATTGGAAAACGATTCCGACTTTTTTTCGCAAAGTCTTAAGGTCTTTATTCTTTTTACCGGCTGCCAGAATCGTGCTCCCGAGTTCAAGCTGTCCTTTAGTCGGTTTCAGCAAACCGTTTAAATGCTGCAGGAGCGTCGATTTGCCTGACCCTGTATGCCCGATGACAGCAACGTAGCTGCCCTCTTTTATCACGGCATTGATATCATACAGAGCCAGCCGTTCAAACGGTGTCTTCATTTGATAGCGGTGTTCTACATCTTTGATTTTAATGTCCACAGCTCATTCACCAGCCCTTCCTGAGTCAGATGGTTTTTCGTTAACGCCAGTCCGCTTTCTTTCAAAAGCAGGCTGAGCTGGAATGAGAAAGGCAAATCAAGACCGATGCGAACCAAGTCTTCGTTTAATTTAAAAATCTCTTCAGGCGTGCCCTCTGCATATTTCCTGCCGCCGTTCATCACAATGATCCTGTCCGCCCTTGCGGCTTCTTCCAGGTCATGTGTTATCGAAATGACGGTGGCCATGCCCTGATCTTTTAAGCGTCTGACAGTATCAAGGACTTCTTCTCTCCCAATCGGGTCAAGCATGGATGTCGCTTCATCCAAAATCATAATATCAGGACGCGCGGCAATAATTCCCGCGATCGCCACTCTTTGTTTTTGACCTCCGGAGAGATGGTGCGGCTCTTGATCAAGAAAATCCTGCATATTGACTTGTGTGACAGCCCAATCTACTCTCTCAATCATTTCTTCGCGCGGAACACCATTGTTTTCTAAACCAAAAGCCACATCATCGCGAACAGTCGTTCCGACAAATTGGTTATCGGGATTCTGAAAGACCATCCCTATTTTTTTTCTCACATCCCACACGGTATCCTCAGTCAGCTTGATGCCGCCTACTTCAATTTCTCCGGCCTCAGGCAAAATCAGCCCGTTCAGTGCTCTGGCCAAAGTCGACTTCCCTGAACCGTTGTGGCCTACGATAGCAAGCCATTCTCCTTCGTATACCTCCAGACTCACACCGTCCAGCGCCGGTCTTTCTGCATCTTTGCGGTAGCGGAATAGAATGTCTTTTACGGATATAAGCTGTTTTTGATCCACGGGCGCCTGACCTCCTCTCAGCTATAGCTCTGCTTTTCTGTCTCATGATAAAAAGTTCTGATATCTAAAAAAAGGGCATAGATCCAGTTAGAAACTGTCCCGCCCTTCTTTAGATACACAAAAATATGTGATTAAACCAATTCGATGATTGCCATTGGTGCACCGTCACCACGGCGAGGACCAAGCTTCATAATACGTGTGTATCCGCCTTGGCGCTCCTCGTAACGAGTTGCAATGTCAGAGAATAATTTTTGAAGTGCATCTTGGTTATTTTCTTCATTAGCAACCTCGTTGCGAATGTATGCAGCTGCTTGACGACGAGCATGCAAGTCACCGCGCTTACCAAGAGTGATCATCTTTTCAACAACAGAGCGAAGTTCTTTCGCACGTGTTTCAGTTGTTTCAATTCTTTCGTTGATGATCAAATCTGTTGTAAGATCACGAAGCATAGCTTTACGCTGTGAACTCGTACGTCCTAGTTTTCTGTATGACATGTGATGTCCCCTCCTTTAATGGAATGCTGTTTCTAAATAAAAAACACACGAAAATCCTAGTTCACATGGAAACTAGATCAATCGTCTTTGCGAAGGCCGAGTCCAAGTTCTTCTAGTTTCGCTTTCACTTCTTCAAGTGATTTGCGTCCCAGGTTGCGAACTTTCATCATATCTTCTTCCGTCTTGTTCGCAAGTTCTTGAACCGTGTTAATGCCCGCACGCTTCAGGCAGTTGTAAGAACGGACAGAAAGATCAAGTTCCTCAATCGTCATTTCAAGAACTTTTTCTTTTTGATCCTCTTCTTTTTCAACCATGATTTCAGCATGCTGAGCTTCGTCAGTTAAACCGACGAATATATTAAGGTGTTCAGTTAAAATCTTTGAACCGAGAGCAATTGCTTCCTTCGGTCCAGTGCTTCCGTCAGTCCAAACATCAAGTGTAAGTTTGTCATAGTTTGCAACCTGGCCTACACGAGTGTTTTCTACCTGATAAGATAAACGAGAAACTGGCGTAAAGATTGAATCGATCGGAATCACGCCGATTGGCTGATCGTCTCTTTTGTTCGAATCAGCAGGTGTATACCCACGTCCTCTTTGTGCAGTAAGGCGAACTCGGAAACTCGCATTCTCACCAAGAGTCGCGATATGAAGATCCGGATTAAGGATTTCAACATCGCTGTCGTGTGTAATATCAGCTGCTGTGACAGTTCCTTCGCCCTGTACATCAATTTCAAGCGTCTTCTCTTCATCAGAGTAGATTTTCAATGCAAGCTTTTTAATGTGCAAGATTATCGTTGTAACATCTTCCACAACGCCTTCGATTGTCGAGAATTCGTGCAGTACACCATCTATCTGGATCGATGTTACAGCGGCACCAGGGAGTGAGGATAAGAGGATACGACGTAAGGAGTTACCCAGAGTTGTACCATATCCACGCTCAAGCGGCTCTACGACAAACTTACCAAATTTGGCATCGTCGCTGATTTCAACCGTTTCGATTTTTGGTTTTTCAATCTCGATCATTACTTAAAACCCTCCTTCAAAACGTCGAAACCTCGAATAGAATCATATGAGATTCCATCCGAAATTCCCCATTGTTTAGTCCCGTATGTGCTCAGGCAACGAGTCGGTGCATTCGTTTCATAAATAACTGTATCATAACCCATTATTGACAGGGACACAAAATCTATACAAACAAATTACACGCGGCGACGTTTTGGTGGACGGCATCCATTATGAGGAACAGGAGTTACGTCTCTGATAGCTGTAACTTCAAGTCCGGCAGCTTGTAAAGCACGGATTGCAGCTTCACGGCCAGAACCTGGTCCTTTAACAGTTACTTCAAGAGTTTTAAGTCCGTGTTCGATTGAACCTTTAGCAGCTGTTTCAGCAGCCATTTGCGCAGCAAAAGGAGTCGATTTACGAGAACCTCTGAATCCTAGAGCTCCGGCACTTGACCAAGAAATAGCATTACCATGAGTATCAGTGATCGTAACGATCGTGTTGTTGAAAGTTGAACGAATATGAGCGATTCCTGACTCAATATTCTTTTTCACGCGACGTTTACGCGTGTTTTGTTTACGAGCAGCAGCCATTGTTTAGGTACCTCCCTTACTTATTTTTTCTTGTTAGCTACAGTACGACGCGGACCTTTACGAGTACGCGCATTGTTTTTAGAGTTTTGTCCGCGAACAGGCAAACCTCTGCGATGGCGGATTCCGCGGTAGCTTCCGATTTCGATCAGACGCTTGATGTTAAGAGAAACTTCACGGCGAAGGTCACCTTCTACTTTCAGTTTGTCAATAACATCACGGATTTTACCAAGTTCTTCTTCAGTAAGATCACGCACACGAGTATCTTCAGAAACACCAGCCTCTTTCAAGACTTGCTGAGCCGTTGTGCGGCCAATTCCGAAGACATATGTTAAAGAAATAACAACACGTTTGTCACGTGGGATATCTACACCAGCAATACGAGCCATTCTCTGGGCACCTCCTTATTAATTATCCTTGTTTTTGTTTATGCTTTGGATTTTCACAGATCACCATTACTTTTCCTTTTCTGCGAATAACTTTACATTTCTCGCAGATTGGTTTAACTGATGGTCTCACTTTCATGTGTTTCCAACCTCCTTCAGTTTCCGGAGTGCTTTATTTGTAACGGTACGTAATCCTGCCACGAGTTAAGTCATATGGAGATAATTCTACCGTAACTTTGTCTCCAGGTAAAATGCGAATGAAGTGCATGCGGATTTTACCAGATACGTGAGCCAAAACCGTATGGCCATTTTCGAGTTCAACTTTGAACATCGCGTTTGGCAGTGTTTCGACAATCGTACCTTCCACTTCAATTACATCGTCTTTCGCCATTCAAGTGTTCTCCCTTCTTCAAATCAGTAACTTGCTCTCTGACAAATTTCAAAAGAGAAAATCTCAGTTATCCGTTTGTCACACGCCCTGTTTCGTTTATACTGTTCTGAACTTCCGGAGATACGCAATCATAAAGGGTGAATGATTGATATTCTTTTTCTAAGGAGAATGAAATGTACGCTTTTCTCCGTCTGCTTTAGTACACGATGATGAATCTTCATTCCTATGACAGCAGCTAGCCGGTTTTTCTTCCGACCAATTGTAAACCTACAATCTGCCCAGGTGCGGAATGAAAAACATGTGTCATGGAATTCATTTCATCATCTAGACTTTTGTCAGTATATCAAAACCCGTTTCCGTAATCGCAATCGTATGTTCAAAATGAGCACACTTTTTCCCATCTACCGTTACAACCGTCCAGTTATCAGCCAATGTTTTCACATATCGGCTGCCAGCGTTAACCATCGGTTCTATAGCGAGAACCATACCAGGCTTCAGCCTAGGTCCTTTGTTTGGCGGACCGTAATGAGGAATTTGCGGATCCTCATGCAAGTCTTGACCAACACCATGTCCGACATACTCCCTAACAACTGAAAACTGCTCATTTTCGACATACGTTTGTATTGCGTGGGAAATATTCGACAAACGTTCACCTGGTTTTGCTTCCTTCAAGCCTTTATATAAAGACTCCTCTGTCACTTCCAGCAGTCGTTTATCATCATCACTGATGTTTCCTACCGGATATGTCCAAGCAGAGTCACCATGATAACCATTTAATTTAGCACCGATATCAATGCTGATAATGTCACCGTCACGCAAAACCCTTTTACCGGGAATTCCGTGAACGAGTTCTTCATTAACTGATACACAGATGCTCCCGCGAAACCCATTATACCCCTTAAAAGATGGGATTGCACCCTGCTTCTCAATAAAACGTTCGGCAATTTGATCCAATTCTTTTGTCGAGATTCCTGGTTTAATGTGCTTTTTCATCTCTTCATGAGTCAAAGCCACGATTCGCCCTGCTTCCCGCATGATGCTAAGCTCACGAGGGGTCTTACAGATAATCATTTGCTCAATCCTCCAAGAAGCTCTTTCACATCTTTGTACACGTCGTTAATGTCCTGCTGGCCATTGACGTTGACAAGATACCCTTTCTCAGAATAAAAATCGAGTAAAGGCTGAGTCTGCTTCATGTTGACCTCAAGCCGTTTTGAGACGGTTTCCTCATTATCATCTGCCCGTTGATAAAGGTCTCCTCCGTCTTTATCACAAACACCCGGCGTTTTCGGCGGATTGAAAACCAAATGATAGGTTGTGCCGCAAACACTGCAAATTCTGCGTCCAGTCAAACGTTCCATTAAAGAGTCTTTGTCTACTTTAATGTTAATGACATAATCAATCGGCTTGCCGTATTCCTCAAGAATGTTTTCAAGAGCTTCAGCCTGAGCGACTGTTCGCGGAAATCCGTCCAGAAGAAAACCTCTTTCACAATCATCTTTGCCGAGTCTTTCTTTGACAATGCCGATTGTGACTTCGTCCGGTACGAGCTCGCCTTTATCAATATAAGACTTTGCTTCGAGTCCGAGTGGTGTTTCTTCTTTCATAGCAGCACGGAACATATCTCCCGTTGAGATATGAGGTATCCCATAATCCTCAACAATTCGTTCTCCCTGTGTGCCTTTACCGGCTCCAGGAAGTCCCATTAAGACTAAGTTCATTCGGATTTCCCCCGTCCTCTCTTATTAAGAGGAATGGTTAAAACCAGTCCTCTAATTTTTCATAAATCCTCGGTAATTACGTTTCACTAACTGGCTCTCCAGCTGCTTCATTGTCTCCAAGGCTACCCCGACGACAATTAACAATGATGTTCCGCCAATCTGTGCACTTTGAGGCAATCCAGCGAATTGAATGAAAAAGATAGGAAGAATGGAAATCACGGCTAAGAATATAGAACCCACAAACGTAAGTCGATACAAAATGCTCGTAATTCTATCTTGAGTCATTTTCCCTGGACGAACCCCCGGGATATAGCCACCCTGTTTTTTAAGGTTATCAGCCATTTGTTCAGGGTTTACCTGCACAAAAGCATAGAAGTACGTAAAGGCGATAATTAATGCGACATAAACCGTCATGCCCACCGGATGTGTATTGTCAAAGTTGGCTTGAATCCACTTTGTCACATCGTTTTCTCCGAAAAATGACGCGATAGTACGCGGCGTAATAAGGAACGCAACCGCAAAGATTACCGGAATAACCCCTGCCGGATTCACTTTAAGCGGAAGGTGAGTTGACTGGCCTCCGCCAACAGGTGAACGACCTTGCCCTTTTGCATATTGAATCGCGATTTTGCGTACGGCCTGCTGAATGAAAATAACACCAACAATAACAGCCAAAATCGCAATCACCAGTAAAGCGATTTTTACAATATGAATAAACAGCTGATCGCTGCTGCCGACAAATTGAGTCTCATAAATCTGCCCAACAGTTTTCGGAATACTAGCCACAATCCCCGCGAAGATGATGATCGAAATTCCGTTACCTACTCCATTGGAAGTAATTTGTTCTCCCAGCCACATTAAAAAAGCAGTTCCTCCAGTGAGTACTAAAGCAATAATCAGATATGTCGATATGCCGGATTTTTCAATCAGCATACCGTTTGCCAGGTTGTTAAACCCGTAAGACATACCTAATGCCTGGATAAAACCAAGCACAATCGTAAAATATCTCGTGAACTGAGCTAATTTACGGCGGCCGACTTCACCTTGCTTAGACCACTCGGTAAACTTCGGCACAACATCCATCTGAAGCAGCTGAATGATGATCGAAGCAGTGATGTAAGGCGTAATTCCCATCGCAAAAATGGAAAACTGATAAAGCGCACCGCCGCCAAATGTGTTAAGGAGATCAAAAACCCCCATCGAACTTTGTGTCTGCAACGCCTGAGCATTTACATATGGCACAGGGATAAACGCACCTATGCGAAAGACGATAAGCATGAGTAATGTAAAAATGATTTTATTCCGAATATCACTCACACGCATAAAGTTGGAGATTGTCTTAAACAAGTTAGATCACCTCAGCTGTACCGCCAGCAGCTTCAACAGCTTCTTTCGCAGAAGCAGAGAATTTATTGGCTTTTACAGTTAATTTTTTCTCTAATTTACCGTTGCCAAGAATCTTTACTCCTGCATTAAGTTTGCTAATAACACCAGTCTCAAGAAGAAGTTCAGGAGTGACTTCCGTTCCTTCCGCAAAACCGTTCAATTTGTCTACGTTCACAATAGCGTATTCCTTACGGTTGATGTTTGTAAAACCGCGCTTAGGAAGACGTTGGAATAAAGGCATTTGTCCCCCCTCGAATCCAGGGCGTACACCGCCGCCAGAACGAGCGTTTTGACCTTTGTGACCTTTACCAGCTGTTTTACCGTTACCAGAACCAATACCACGACCTACGCGATTGCGTACTTTACGTGAACCTTCTGAAGGCTTTAATTCATGAAGTTTCATTAGGACACCTCCTTAGCCTATAATTTATTTTTATTGTTCTTTAACAGAAACTAGATGAGATACTTTATTAATCATACCGCGGATCGCAGCGTTATCTTCATGAACGACAGTTTGGTTTGTTTTCTTTAAACCAAGTGTTCTTACAGTAACGCGCTGATCTTCCGGGCGACCGATTACACTGCGTTTGAGGGTAATTTCTAATTTAGCCATTAATGTTCCCTCCTTATCCTAACAGTTCTTCTACAGATTTTCCACGAAGCTTCGCAACGTCTTCGGCACGTTTAAGCTCACTTAAACCTTGAAGTGTTGCACGGATCATGTTAATCGGTGTGTTAGAACCTAAAGACTTAGAAAGGATATCAGCAACGCCAGCAAGCTCAAGTACCGCACGTACAGGGCCTCCAGCGATAACTCCAGTACCTTCAGAAGCAGGTTTCAACAAGATATTGCCTGCACCGAAACGTCCGATGATTTCGTGTGGAATCGTAGTTCCAACCATTGGTACTTCAATCAAATTCTTTTTCGCATCTTCAACAGCTTTGCGGATTGCTTCAGGTACTTCTTGTGCTTTACCAGTACCGAAACCTACGTGACCGTTTTTGTCACCGACAACGACTAGAGCTGCGAAACGGAAACGACGACCACCTTTAACAACTTTCGCTACGCGGTTAACCGTAACTAAGCGTTCTTCTAACTCTAATTTGCTTGGGTCAATACGACGCATAATCATGTGTCCCTCCTTTTTTTATTAAAATTTCAGTCCGGCTTCACGAGCTGCATCGGCCAGAGCTTTTACACGTCCATGGTATAAGTATCCGCCGCGGTCAAATACTACGTCAGAAACACCTTTCTCAGAAGCGCGTTTCGCAACGAGTTCACCGACTTTAGCAGCAGCAGCGCTGTCACCAGTGCTTTCCACGTTCAAATCTTTATCGAGAGTAGAGGCACTAGCAAGTGTAACACCATTTACATCATCGATGATTTGAGCATAAATGTGTTTGTTTGAACGGAACACATTCAGACGAGGTCTTTCAGCTGTGCCTGAAAGTTTAGCACGAACACGGGCATGTCTTTTTTGACGAGCAGCATTTTTGCTAGTTTTCGTAATCATCCTTAGGTCACTCCTTTCTTCACTTTAAGCGGTCTTACTTAGCAGATTTACCTTCTTTACGGCGAACAACTTCACCTTCGTAGCGGATTCCTTTACCTTTGTAAGGCTCTGGAGAACGTACAGCGCGGATGTTAGCAGCGATAGCTCCTACACGCTCTTTGTCTGTACCTTTTACAACTACTTTAGTTTGAGAAGGAACTTCGATTTCGATGCCCTCTTCAGGAACGATCTCAACAGGGTGAGAGTATCCAACGTTTAAAACAAGTTTGTTTCCGGATTTAGCCGCACGATAACCGACACCGACTAATTCCAAACCTCTTTCAAATCCTTTAGATACGCCTTCAACCATGTTTCCAAGCAGACTGCGAGTCGTACCATGCAGCGCACGGTGCTCTTTGTGATCAGAAGGACGAGTAACTGTAAGCACGTTGTCCTCAATTTTGATTTCCATATCAGGATGGAAAGTACGAGTTAATTCTCCTTTTGGTCCTTTTACAGCTACAGTGTTGCCTTCGTTCAGCGTTACTGTAACTCCAGAAGGGATCTCAAGCAGTTTTTTACCTACACGAGACATACTAAAACACCTCCATTCTTGTTAAACTTCTTACCAAACGTATGCTAGAACTTCTCCACCAGCTTGTTTTGCACGGGCTTCTTTGTCCGTTAAAACACCTTGTGATGTAGAAATAATCGCGATTCCAAGACCGTTAAGTACGCGAGGTACTTCATTTGATTTAGCGTATACACGCAAACCTGGTTTGCTGATTCTTTTAAGACCAGTGATAACGCGCTCGTTGTTTTGTCCGTATTTCAAGAAAACGCGGATGATACCTTGTTTGCTGTCTTCTACGAACTCAACGTCACGAATGAAACCTTCACGCTTTAAAATGTCAGCAATTTCTCTTTTCAATTTAGAAGCAGGAATTTCAAGCTTCTCATGACGTACCATGTTTGCATTGCGAATACGAGTCAGCATATCTGCAATTGGATCTGTCATAACCATTATATAATTACCTCCTTCCCATTCTTGGGGATTACCAGCTGGCTTTTTTCACGCCAGGAATTTGTCCTTTATATGCAAGCTCACGGAAACAAATACGGCAAAGTTTAAATTTACGAATGACTGAGTGCGGACGTCCGCAGCGTTCACAGCGAGTGTACTCTTGCACTTTAAACTTTGGTGTACGTTGTTGTTTCGCAATCATTGACTTTTTAGCCACGATTTCGCCTCCCTTTCATTGATTATTTCTGGAACGGCATACCTACTTGAGTTAATAGCTCACGAGCCTCTTCGTCAGAGTTAGCAGTCGTTACGATAACGATGTCCATTCCGCGAACCTTTGTTACTTTATCGTAGTCAATTTCAGGGAAGATTAACTGTTCTTTGATACCAAGAGTGTAGTTTCCGCGACCGTCGAAAGATTTCTTAGAAATCCCGCGGAAGTCACGTACACGCGGTAAAGATACAGAAATAAGTTTATCAAGGAAATCATACATGCGCTCTCCGCGAAGAGTTACTTTCGCACCGATAGGCATTCCCTCACGAAGACGGAATCCAGCAATTGATTTCTTCGCACGAGTAACGACAGGTTTTTGACCTGCGATAAACGTTAATTCTTCAACAGCACTGTCGATTGCTTTTGCGTTTTGAACAGCATCACCGACACCCATGTTGATTACGATTTTTTCGATTTTTGGCACCTGCATAACAGAGTCGTAGTTGAACTTCGTCATTAAAGCAGGTGAAATTTCTTTATTGTACTTTTCTTTAAGGCGGTTCATGAGATAGACCTCCCTTCCTTTAAATACTATTTATCTAAGACTTGCCCAGATTTTTTTGCAACACGAACTTTTTTGCCATCTTCCACTTTGTATCCTACGCGAGTCACTTCACCTGTTTTAGGATCGAGCGGCATAACGTTTGATACATGAATTGGCGCCTCTTGATTAGAAATACCGCCTTGAGGGTTTGCTTGAGTTGGTTTAGAGTGCTTCTTCACCATGTTTACGCCCTCAACTAGAACGCGGTCCTTTTTAGGGAAAGCAGCAAGGATCGTACCTTGTTTGCCTTTATCTTTACCAGAGATAACCATTACTTTATCGCCTTTTTTCACATGCATCCTGATCGCACCTCCTTGAGTAAGGCATTTATTTCATTAGATAACTTCTGGAGCCAGAGAAACAATTTTCATGAAGTTGTTTTCACGTAATTCACGGGCAACCGGTCCGAAGATACGAGTTCCACGCGGGCTCTTGTCGTCACGGATGATAACACATGCATTCTCATCGAAGCTGATGTATGATCCGTCAGATCTGCGTGCACCGCTTTTTGTGCGAACGATAACAGCTCTTACGACTTCACCTTTTTTGACAACGCCTCCTGGTGTTGCTTGTTTAACCGTGCAAACAATTACATCACCAATGTTAGCCGTTTTACGTCCAGAACCGCCAAGAACTTTAATAGTAAGTACCTCACGCGCACCGGAGTTGTCAGCAACTTTTAAACGAGTCTCTTGTTGAATCATTATTTGTTACCTCCCTTCGGAAAAAGAATTCCGAACTTTATTAGATAATAACAGCTTCTTCGACAACTTCTACTAGACGAAAACGCTTAGTTGCAGATAATGGACGAGTTTCCATGATCTTTACGATGTCTCCGATTTTAGCTTGGTTATTTTCATCATGTGCTTTGAATTTCTTTGAGTATTTTACGCGTTTACCGTAAATAGGATCCTTTTTGTATGTTTCAACAACAACAGTGATGGTTTTATCCATTTTGTCAGAAACAACACGGCCTTGGTAAACTTTGCGTTGGTTACGTTCGCTCATGCTCACGACCTCCCCTCAGTGATTATTTGTTGGCAGCAATTTCTCTTTCACGAATCACAGTTTTCATGCGCGCGATAGCTTTGCGCACTTCACGAATGCGAGCAGTATTTTCAAGTTGTCCTGTCGCTAATTGAAAGCGAAGATTGAAAAGTTCTTCTTTAAGAGACTTTACTTTTTGTTCAATTTCAGCAGTGGTAAGGTCACGAATTTCATTAGCTTTCATTTGATTCACCACCAATTTCTTCACGTTTTACGAACTTCGTTTTAATTGGCAATTTGTGAGATGCAAGACGAAGAGCTTCACGAGCTACCTCTTCAGACACACCAGAAATTTCAAATAAAACTTTGCCCGGTTTTACAACAGCTACCCAGCCTTCAGGAGCCCCTTTACCGGAACCCATCCGTACCTCAAGCGGTTTAGCAGTGTAAGGTTTTGAAGGGAAAATTTTAATCCAAACTTTACCGCCACGTTTCATGTAACGAGTCATCGCAATACGTGCAGCTTCGATTTGGCGGTTTGTGATCCAAGAAGCTTCAAGAGCCTGGATACCGTACTCACCAAAATGTACTTCAGTACCGCCTTTAGCGCGACCGCGCATTTTTCCGCGATGCTCTCTGCGATATTTAACGCGTTTTGGTAATAACATATTATTTTCCTCCTTCCTCAGTTTTCTTCTTAGTAGGAAGAACCTCTCCACGATAGATCCAGACTTTTACACCAAGCTTACCGTAAGTTGTGTCAGCTTCAGATGTTGCATAGTCGATGTCAGCACGTAAAGTGTGCAATGGAACAGTTCCTTCACTGTAGTATTCAGAACGAGCAATGTCAGCTCCGCCAAGACGGCCGGAAACCATCGTTTTCACACCTTGTGCTCCAGCACGCATAGTGCGTTGGATTTGTTGTTTCTGCGCACGGCGGAAAGAAATACGGTTTTCTAGTTGACGAGCGATGTTGTCAGCTACAAGCTGAGCATCAAGATCTGCTCTTTTGATTTCAAGAATGTTAATGTGTACACGCTTGCCAGTAAGGCTGTTAAGGGCTTTACGAAGTGCTTCAACTTCAGATCCGCCTTTACCGATTACCATACCAGGCTTAGCAGTGTGGATCGTAATGTTAACGCGGTTTGCTGCGCGCTCGATTTCTACTTTAGAAACAGAAGCGTCAGAAAGGCGTTTGCTAATGAATTCACGAATTTTTAAATCTTCGTGCAGGAAGTCAGCGTAATCTTTACCAGCGTACCACTTAGATTCCCAATCACGAATGACTCCGATACGAAGACCGACTGGATTTACCTTTTGACCCACTACTTATCCCTCCTTCTTTTCTGATACAACGATTGTAATGTGGCTCGTACGTTTGTTGATTTGGCTCGCACGTCCCATAGCACGCGGGCGGAATCTTTTTAACGTTGGGCCTTCGTCAACAAATGCCTGAGAAATAACCAGATTGTTAGCGTCCATCTCGTAGTTGTGCTCAGCATTTGCGATAGCAGATTTTAAAACTTTTTCGATGATCGGAGAAGCAGCTCTCGGAGTTAAGTTCAGGATAGATACTGCTTCGCCTACTTGCTTACCTCGAATCAGGTCCATTACTAGACGTGCTTTACGAGGAGCAATACGGACTGTTCTTGCAACAGCTTTAGCTTGCATTTAAAAGCCTCCTCTCTTAGCGTCTTGTTTTTTTATCGTCACTGGCGTGGCCTTTGTAAGTACGAGTCGGTGCGAATTCGCCCAACTTGTGGCCTACCATGTCTTCAGAAATGAATACAGGCACGTGTTTACGTCCGTCATATACTGCGATAGTGTGACCGATAAATTGTGGGAAAATAGTTGAACGGCGAGACCAAGTTTTTACAACTTGTTTCTTGTCCGTTTCATTTAATTTCTCGATTTTTGTCATCAAGTGTCCATCGACAAATGGTCCTTTTTTCAAGCTGCGAGCCATTTTGGAACCTCCCTTCGTGATTGCACTACGGTCCGAAATGAACCGTAGACAACCCCGTTATTTATTTTTACGACGACGTACGATAAATTTATCAGATTTGTTCTTTTTCTTACGTGTCTTGAATCCAAGAGTCGGTTTGCCCCAAGGAGACATTGGTGATTTACGTCCGATTGGCGCGCGACCTTCACCACCACCGTGCGGGTGATCGTTAGGGTTCATTACAGAACCGCGGACTGTAGGGCGGATGCCTTTCCAGCGAGAGCGTCCTGCTTTACCAACGTTGATAAGTTCGTGCTGCTCGTTACCTACTTGACCGATAGAAGCGCGGCAAGCAGAAAGGATCATGCGAACTTCACCAGAGTTAAGACGTACAAGAACGTATTTGCCTTCTTTACCAAGAACCTGAGCAGATGTACCAGCTGAACGTACAAGCTGTCCGCCTTTACCAGGTTTTAATTCAATGTTATGCACAACTGTACCAACAGGGATGTTGATAAGCGGAAGTGCGTTACCTACTTTGATGTCAGCTTCAGGGCCGGACATGATTTCAGTACCTACTTGAATTCCTTTTGGTGCAAGAATGTAACGTTTTTCTCCGTCTACATAGTTGATTAGTGCAATGTTAGCTGAACGGTTTGGATCGTACTCAACTGTAGCAACGCGTCCAGGTATACCATCTTTATCGCGTTTGAAGTCGATAACACGGTATTGGCGTTTGTGTCCGCCACCTTGGTGACGTACAGTCAATTTACCTTGGTTGTTACGTCCGCCTTTTTTGTGAAGGGGCGCAAGCAAGGATTTTTCCGGCTGGTCAGTCGTGATTTCAGCAAAATCTGAAGTTGTCATGCCACGACGTCCGTTAGAGGTCGGTTTATACTTTTTAATCGCCATTTTGAATTTCCCTCCTTCTTTTTACAGATAATTAAGCTTCAAAAATTTCGATTTCTTTGCTGTCTGCAGTAAGTTTTACGATCGCTTTTCTGCGACGGCTAGTCATACCAGTGTAGCGGCCGACACGTTTTGATTTCCCTTTGTAGTTCATGATGTTGACTTTGTCAACTTTCACTCCAAAGATACTTTCAACTGCATCTTTCACTTCTGTTTTATTAGCTCTTACATCAACTTCAAAAGTATATTTCTTTTCAGTCATTAAATCAGCAGAACGTTCAGTAATGACGGGGCGCTTAAGAACATCACGAGGATCTTTCATTATGCAAGCACCTCCTCTACTTTTTCAACCGCAGCTTTTGTAATCAGAAGCTTCTCGTGGTTGACAACGTCTAACACGTTGATTCCGTTAGCTTGAACAACTGTAACTCCAGGGATGTTGCGTGCAGAAAGAGATACTGCTTCGTTTGCATCCGCAGTTACGATTAAAGCTTTTTTCTCAACAGATAATCCTTTAAGGATAGCTGCCATTTCTTTTGTTTTAACCGTATCAAGAGTAAGATCTTCAAGAACAATAATGTTGTTGTCGTTCACTTTAGAAGACAATACTGATTTGATTGCCAAGCGGCGAACTTTTTTAGGTAATTTGTAAGAATAGCTGCGTGGTGTTGGGCCGAATACGACACCACCTCCGCGCCATTGCGGTGAACGGATTGAACCTTGACGGGCACGACCTGTACCTTTTTGACGCCATGGTTTGCGACCTCCGCCGCGTACTTCAGAACGATTTTTTACTTTGTGAGATCCTTGACGTAAGGAAGCTCTTTGCATAAGAATAGCGTCGAATACTACGCTCTCATTTGGCTCAATTCCAAATACAGACGCGTTTAATTCGATATCACCAGCAGTAGAACCGTTTTGGTTGTATAATGCTACTTTTGGCATGATCAATTTCCTCCTTTCCTAAGAGACTTATTTAGATTTAACAGCACTTTTAACAGTGATTAAAGTTTTTCTCGCACCAGGTACGTTACCTTTAATCAAAAGAAGATTGCGCTCAGCATCTACTTTTACGATTTCAAGGTTTTGGACAGTGATTTGATCTCCGCCCATGCGTCCAGGTAATAGTTTACCTTTGAATACACGGTTAGGATCTACAGGTCCCATTGAACCAGGACGACGGTGGTAGCGTGAACCGTGAGACATAGGTCCGCGAGATTGTCCGTGGCGCTTGATTGCACCTTGGAAACCTTTACCTTTAGATACTCCTGTTACATCTACGATTTCTCCTGCAGAGAAAATTTCAACCTTGACTTCCTGACCAATTTCATACGCATCCATATCCACGCCGCGTAATTCTTTAACGAAGCGCTTAGGAGCAGTTTCCGCTTTTGCAACGTGTCCTTTTTCCGGTTTGTTTGAAAGCTTTTCACGCTTATCGTCAAAACCAAGCTGGATCGCTTCATAGCCATCATTTTCAGCTGTTTTCTTTTGAAGAACAACGTTTGGAGCTGCTTCAATAACAGTTACCGGGATAAGATCACCGTTCTCTGCGAATACTTGCGTCATACCAATTTTTCTTCCTAAGATTCCTTTGGTCATTCGTCACACCTCCTATTAAGATCATTCTATATTTTAGAATTAAAGTTTGATTTCGATATCGACACCAGATGGTAAGTCTAATCGCATGAGAGCATCAACAGTTTGTGGTGTTGGGTTCACAATGTCGATTAAACGTTTATGTGTACGCATTTCAAATTGCTCACGAGAATCTTTGTATTTGTGCACCGCACGAAGGATTGTGTAAACTGATTTTTCAGTTGGCAACGGAATCGGACCAGATACGCTGGCACCAGAACGTTTTGCCGTTTCAACAATCTTCTCTGCAGATTGATCAAGGATTCTATGATCATATGCTTTTAAACGAATACGAATTTTTTGTTTTGCCATTATTTTCCCTCCTTTTCGCCTACATCACGTTAGACAGTTCTCCGTGAGAAAAACCTGATCACCTTGCCATGGCAAAGCGGCCGGGTGTGTCAGCAACCTCTCACTTCATCGCAGTCAAAGACCAACATACACTATTATACAGAAAATAGACGCATGTTGCAAGGTTTATTTAAAGAACCTTGTGGTTTTCACACTTTGATTATTATACAGGTGATACCATGATTAATCAAGGATATGCCTGTTTTCTTTCAGAGATGGAACGATGCGAACCGGCTGACAACTTCGGCAAAGCGATCCGGCTCCTCCAAGTGAGGCGAATGGGCTGAGTTCTCAAACCAATGCCATTCTTTATACGGCGCATCAACCTTCTGATAATATTCATGAGACGTCGTCCCCGGGACCGTCAAATCGTATCTCCCTGACATAAAACAGCACGGTATTATAATAGAAGAAACTGATTCTCCGGCATCAAAGAAAATGAGATCCTCCCACAGGTGTTTCAGGCTGAACATTTGTCCCCGCGCGGCTAAGAAACTCCCTCTCACACCGTACGGTTCACCAAACAGCATTCGCCCCCCTGCTTTAAGAGCGCCGATCGGATGATGGGTAAACCCCCCTCCCCTCATCTCGATACAAAGCAGAAACAACGTTCGCTGCAGCTGTTTCTCCCATGGAGGCGCTCCGATAAAGCTCAGCGTCTTTTCCAGCAGGAAATGTTTGCGTTGCCTGCTCCATTCCATCATCAGCCGGTAAGCTTCCGTTTCTTCCTTTTGAATATTAACCACCTGACTGATACCGATATACGCATAATACAAATCAGGTCTCTCTTGAAGAACATGAAGCGCCAGAACTGAACCCCACGAATAGCCGGCGATATATATTTTTTGCCTGGTGAATTGCTTGCATAAGCGTTCGGTCAAATGAATGGTATCGGCTGTCAGCTGATCCAAGGTCATAGATGAACCCGGAATTTCCTTTGAATAAGAGAGACCTGCCCCTCTCTGATCCCAGTTCACAACGGTGAAATGCTTTTCCAGCTTATTCTGGTATTTTCTCGCATACCCGATTTGAGGCGTGCCGGGACCGCCGTGCAAAAACAAAAGCAGCGGATTACTCCTGTCATCACCATTAATCATAATGGTTTGTTCACTGCCATTAATCAGCAATTGCTGAAGCATTGAAATACGATTGGTTTTCTTGAAGTTATCGTTCATCGCTCTGCTCCTAAAATTTGTATACGTTCTATTATACATGGAATCAGCGGGGAAACAAAAAAACGAGGCCCCATAAGGGACCCCGCATTAATGAACGAGTCGATTACTCAGTGATTGTAGAAACAACGCCTGAACCAACTGTACGTCCGCCTTCACGAATAGAGAAACGAGTTCCTTCTTCGATAGCGATTGTAGAGATAAGTTCAACGATCATTTCAGTGTTATCTCCAGGCATAACCATTTCTACGCCTTCTGGAAGATTGATGATACCAGTTACGTCAGTTGTACGGAAGTAGAACTGAGGACGGTAGTTAGAGAAGAATGGAGTATGACGTCCACCCTCTTCTTTAGAAAGAACGTAAACTTCAGCTTTGAATTTGCTGTGTGGAGTGATTGTACCTGGTTTAGCAAGTACTTGTCCACGTTGGATGTCTTCACGAGCTACACCGCGAAGAAGTGCACCGATGTTGTCTCCAGCTTCAGCGTAGTCAAGAAGCTTACGGAACATTTCAACACCTGTAACAGTTGTTTTGCTGTTTTCTTCTTGAAGACCGATGATTTCAACTTCGTCACCGACTTTAACTTGTCCGCGTTCTACACGGCCAGTAGCAACTGTACCACGACCAGTGATTGAGAATACGTCCTCAACTGGCATCATGAATGGTTTGTCAGTGTCGCGTTCTGGAGTTGGGATGTACTCGTCAACTGCAGCCATAAGTTCAAGAATTTTTTCTTCGTACTCAGCGTCACCTTCAAGAGCTTTAAGAGCAGAACCTTTAACAACTGGTACATCATCACCAGGGAAGTCGTATTCGCTAAGAAGATCGCGAACTTCCATTTCAACAAGCTCAAGAAGCTCTTCGTCGTCTACCATGTCGCATTTGTTAAGGAATACTACGATGTATGGTACACCAACGTTTTTAGAAAGAAGGATGTGCTCACGAGTTTGTGGCATTGGGCCATCAGCAGCAGATACTACAAGGATAGCTCCGTCCATTTGCGCAGCACCAGTGATCATGTTTTTAACATAGTCAGCGTGTCCTGGGCAGTCAACGTGTGCATAGTGACGAGTGTCAGTTTCGTACTCAACGTGTGCAGTAGAGATTGTGATACCGCGCTCACGTTCTTCTGGAGCACCATCAATTTGATCGTACGCCATAGCTGTACCTTTACCAGATTTCTTATGAAGTACTGTTGAGATAGCAGCAGTTAATGTTGTTTTACCATGGTCAACGTGTCCAATTGTACCGATATTGGCATGTGATTTGGAACGGTCGAATTTTTCTTTAGCCATTCTAAAATCCTCCTTAAGAGCTTTTAATTAGTAATGTATAGAGTGATAGAAAGTGAAAGCAAGCTCTCACTTCCTCATCTTACAATAGTAGTTATACTTGAGTTAAGTGGCAAAATCAATTATTCGCCTTTATTTTTTTTGATAATTTCTTCAGCGATGCTCTTCGGCACTTCTTCGTAGTGATCCATGAACATTGTGAACGTACCGCGTCCTTGCGTGTTAGAACGAAGGGCAGTAGCGTAACCGAACATTTCAGCAAGAGGTACCATCGCACGCACAACTTGAGCGTTACCGCGAGCTTCCATACCTTCTACGCGTCCGCGACGAGAAGTAACATCACCCATGATGTCTCCCATGTATTCTTCAGGAATAACAACTTCAACTTTCATGATTGGTTCAAGAAGAACTGGGTTACATTTGCTGACTGCATTTTTCAATGCCATAGAAGCAGCGACTTTAAACGCCATTTCGTTTGAGTCAACATCATGGTAAGATCCATCAAAAAGTTTCGCCTTGATGTCGATTAGCGGGAATCCGGCTAGGACACCATTTTCAAGCGAGTCTTCAAGACCTGCTTGTACGGCTGGGATGTATTCACGAGGAACAACACCACCGACGATTGCGTTTTCGAATTCAAAGCCAGCGCCTTCTTCGTTCGGTTCAAATTCGATCCAAACGTGACCGAACTGACCGCGTCCGCCTGATTGACGTACGAATTTACCTTCAACTTTTGCACCGGTACGGAATGTCTCACGGTACGCAACTTGAGGAGCACCAACGTTAGCTTCAACTTTGAACTCACGCTTCATACGATCAACAATGATATCAAGGTGAAGCTCACCCATACCAGAGATGATTGTTTGACCCGTTTCAGGGTTTGTTTGTGTACGGAATGTAGGATCTTCTTCAGCAAGTTTCGCTAAAGCGATACCCATTTTATCTTGGTCAGCTTTTGATTTAGGCTCAATCGCTACGTCGATAACAGGCTCTGGGAATTCCATTGATTCAAGGATTACAAGATCCTTCTCATCACATAGAGTATCTCCAGTAGAAGTATCTTTTAGACCTACAGCAGCTGCGATGTCTCCAGCGTAAACAGTAGAGATCTCTTCACGGCTGTTAGCGTGCATTTGAAGGATACGTCCTACGCGCTCACGCTTGCCTTTTGTAGAGTTCTTTACATATGAACCGGAATCAAGTGTACCGGAATATACGCGGAAGAATGTCAGCTTACCGACATAAGGGTCAGTCATAACTTTAAATGCAAGTGCAGAGAACGGCTCTTCATCAGAAGAATGACGAACAATCTCTTCATCTGTGTCAGGACGTACACCTTTGATTGCAGCAACATCAGTTGGCGCAGGAAGGTAGTCAAGAACAGCATCAAGTACAAGCTGAACACCTTTGTTTTTGAAAGCAGATCCAACAAGTACAGGGTAGAATTCAACATTCAGTGTACCTTTACGGATAGCAGCTTTCAGTTCAGGGATAGTGATTTCTTCACCTTCAAGGTACTTTTCCATAAGCTCTTCATCAAGCTCAGCTACAGCTTCAATCAGGCTGCTGCGAAGCTCTTCAGCTTGCTCTTTGTACTCTTCAGGGATTTCTTTCGCATCTGAACGAGTTCCAAGGTCATCTTCGTAGAAATACGCAACGTTTTCTACTAAGTCGATGATACCTTCGAAGTTGTCTTCAGCGCCGATCGGCAATTGAATTGCGTGAGCGTTAGCTTGAAGACGGTCTCTTAAAGTGCCTACAGAGTAAAGGAAGTCTGCGCCGATTTTGTCCATTTTGTTGACAAATACAACGCGCGGCACTCCGTAAGTTGTTGCTTGGCGCCATACTGTTTCTGTCTGAGGCTCAACACCTGATTGAGCATCAAGTACGGCAACCGCACCATCAAGTACACGGAGTGAACGTTCAACTTCAACTGTGAAGTCTACGTGTCCCGGTGTATCGATGATGTTTACACGGTAACCTTTCCACTGTGCAGTCGTTGCTGCAGAAGTGATTGTGATACCGCGTTCTTGTTCCTGCTCCATCCAGTCCATTTGCGAAGCACCTTCGTGAGTTTCGCCAATTTTGTGGATACGGCCTGTGTAGAACAAGATCCGTTCTGTAGTAGTCGTTTTACCGGCATCGATGTGAGCCATGATCCCGATATTACGAGTTTTTTCTAAGGAGAACTCTCTTGCCATTGGGTAATTTCTCCTTCCTTATTAGGGAATTATTATTTTGATTATATGAATCCTACCAGCGGTAGTGAGCAAATGCTTTGTTCGCTTCTGCCATCTTGTGAGTGTCTTCACGTTTCTTAACGGCAGCACCAGTGTTGTTAGCTGCATCAAGAATTTCGTTAGCCAGGCGCTCTTCCATTGTTTTTTCTCCGCGAAGACGCGCATAGTTAACCAACCAGCGAAGACCAAGAGTTGTACGGCGTTCAGGACGAACTTCTACAGGCACTTGGTAGTTAGCTCCACCTACACGGCGTGCTTTTACTTCAAGTACAGGCATGATGTTTTTCAATGCTTGTTCGAAAACCTCCATTGCATCATTGCCAGTGCGTTCTTTAATGATATCGAATGACTTGTATAGGATTGTTTGAGATTTACCTTTTTTACCGTCGATCATCATTTTGTTGATCAGGCGGGATACCAGCTTAGAGTTGTAAAGCGGATCAGGTAAAACATCTCTTTTTGCTACAGGACCTTTACGTGGCATCTGAATATCCTCCCTTCATAGTTTTAATGATTTATTTGATTACTTTGCTTTAGGACGTTTCGTACCGTATTTAGAACGGCCTTGCGCACGGTTTTCAACTCCGGCAGTATCAAGCGCGCCACGAACGATGTGGTAGCGTACCCCCGGTAAGTCTTTTACGCGTCCGCCGCGGATCAGTACAACGCTGTGCTCTTGCAGGTTGTGACCGATACCAGGAATGTAGGCAGTAACCTCGATTCCGTTAGTCAAACGAACACGAGCATATTTACGAAGTGCTGAGTTCGGTTTTTTCGGTGTCATTGTACCCACACGAGTACATACCCCGCGTTTTTGTGGAGAAGATACGTTAGTGTGCTCTTTTTTAAAGCTGTTGTATCCTTTGTTTAGTGCAGGTGACTTAGAGTTTTCAACTTTGCTCACGCGTCCCTTGCGAATTAGCTGATTAATTGTAGGCATGTTGTGTTCCTCCCTTCATTACGTTTTATAACCCACATACCCAGGTGGTTCATCATTAGGCAAAAAACAATGTCTTTACACAAGATTGATATCTTATATAAAAACAAAAAGTACGCTATAACATAATGGCAACAGCTGCTGCTCCCACTTCAATTCCGCAGGCTTTGCCGAGCTTTTTCATGGAATCCACCATACAGACAGCGGTATTTTGGTTCTTTGCAAGCTGGATAACGCCAGCTGTAAGAACTGAATCCGCGTCTTTTGCCACGACGACTTCCTTCACTGAACCTCGTTTTAGAGCTTTCACTGTTTGCTTCGTACCAATAATAATTGATTTGGCCTGTGATACTTTATCATAAGACATAAACATATCCTCCAAAGTAACAGGTTTTATTTCGAGCACCTTGGTTATATTATCACTCTGCGGGACGGATGTCAACAACGTATGACATTTTTTAGTGCAGGCCACCGCCAGAATAATTCTAATACTGAGGAAAAGCTGTCGAAACAGCCTTTCCTGCAGCAGTTTCTATTATTCAGCCGGAACCATATCTTCCGAAGGCTGAACGTTTGAAACAGGTTTTACTTTTCTGTAATTCATCATACCGGTACCGGCCGGAACCAGCTTACCGATGATAACATTCTCTTTCAGGCCGAGAAGTTCATCGCGCTTGCCTTTAATCGCAGCATCTGTAAGAACGCGTGTTGTTTCTTGGAATGATGCGGCAGACAAGAATGAATCCGTCTCGAGTGAAGCTTTTGTGATACCGAGAAGAACAGGACGTCCTGTAGCAGGTCGATTGCCTTCAAGCAGCACTTTTTTGTTCGCTTCTGTGAATTGGTGAATATCAAGCAATGTGCCAGGGAGAACATCAGTATCTCCGGCATCGATCACACGGACTTTGCGAAGCATCTGGCGAACCATTACTTCTACGTGTTTATCGCCGATTTCAACCCCCTGCATACGGTAAACTTTCTGAACCTCATGCAGAAGATATTCCTGAACCGTTGTCAGGTCAGTGACTTTAAGAAGTTCTTTCGGATCGATTGAACCTTCTGTCAGCACTTGACCGCGGGTAATCTGATCACCCTCAGCCACTTTCAGGCGTGAGTTGTAAGGTGCCGTGTATGAACGTGTCTCAACAGCGCCCTGAACAACAATCTCCTGCTGTTTGTCGCGGACTTCATTGATTTCGGCAATTGTACCGTCAATCTCAGAAATCGTCGCTTGACCTTTCGGATTACGCGCTTCGAAAAGCTCTTGGATACGCGGAAGACCTTGTGTGATATCGTCTCCGGCAACCCCGCCTGTGTGGAACGTACGCATTGTTAACTGTGTTCCAGGCTCACCGATAGATTGAGCGGCGATAATACCTACTGCTTCGCCGACTTCAACATCAGTTCCGGTTGCAAGGTTACGTCCGTAGCATCGTTTACATACACCATGAGGAGTGTTACATGTGAACGCGGAACGGATCCACACTTCTTCGATTCCGGCTTCAACGATTTCCAGCGCTTTATCTTCATCGATCAATTCATTTTCTTTAATGAGCACAGCACCCGTTTCAGGATGTTTGATCTGTTTTCTGGCGAAACGTCCGATCAGACGCTCTTCCAGACGCTCGATGATTTCCGTGCCTTCTTTGAGCGGTTTTGCAAGAATACCGCGGTCTGTTCCGCAATCAGTTTCACGAATGATAACATCCTGCGCAACATCAACAAGACGGCGTGTAAGGTAACCTGAGTCAGCTGTTTTCAGGGCGGTATCGGCAAGACCTTTACGCGCACCGTGAGTGGAGATAAAGTACTCCAATACTGTCAGACCTTCACGGAAACTTGATTTAATCGGCAATTCAATGATTCGTCCAGCCGGGTTGGCCATCAGACCGCGCATACCCGCAAGCTGTGTAAAGTTAGATGCGTTACCACGGGCTCCTGAGTCACTCATCATGTAGATCGGGTTGACTTCGTCTAATGATTTCATCAGTTTGCCTTGGATAACATCTTTCGCTGAACTCCAAATTGAAATGACTCTTTCATAACGTTCTTCTTCGGTGATTAAACCGCGTCTGAACTGTTTCAGGACATTATCAACTTTGCTTTGTGCTTCTTCAAGGATTTCCTGTTTGTCATCGAGAACGACGATATCAGAAACCCCTACTGTGATGCCGGCTTTCGTTGAATATCTGAAACCGAGGTTTTTCATGCGGTCAAGCATTTTAGACGTTTCCGTGATATGGAATCGTTTAAAGATTTCCGCGATGATTTTACCGAGAATACCTTTTTTAAACGGTGCGTTGATCGGCTGCTCAGCAATCACAGCTTTTACGTCAGCACCTTTATCTAAGAAGAAACGGTCAGGTGTCTTCTCTTCAATGTTGCTCTTCGTTGGTTCATTCATGTAAGGGAATGATTCCGGAAGAATTTCATTGAAGACGAGCTTACCGACAGTTGTAATTAACAATTTTGAACGCTGTTCTTCAGTAAATGTCACATTCTTAAGGGAGTTCGCTGCAACAGCAACTCTCGTATGAAGGTGAACATAACCGTTTTGATAAGCAAGAAGCGCTTCGTCCGTATTTTTGAAAACCATACCCTCGCCGACTGCTCCGGCGCGCTCAAGCGTCAGGTAGTAGTTTCCTAATACCATATCCTGAGACGGCGTAACAACCGGTTTACCATCTTTAGGGTTCAAGATGTTTTGGGCCGCAAGCATCAGAATGCGCGCCTCAGCTTGAGCCTCAGCTGATAAAGGTACGTGAACCGCCATTTGGTCACCGTCAAAGTCAGCGTTATAAGCTGTACATACTAACGGGTGAAGACGGATGGCGCGTCCTTCAACAAGCGTCGGTTCGAAAGCCTGGATACCTAATCTGTGAAGAGTAGGGGCACGGTTCAGTAAGACCGGATGCTCCTTAATGACAGATTCAAGTACATCCCATACTTCAGGCTGCACGCGTTCGATTTTGCGTTTTGCGCTCTTGATATTGTGAGCAAGGCCTTTTTCAACAAGCTCTTTCATGACGAAAGGCTTGAAGAGCTCAAGCGCCATTTCCTTCGGCAAACCGCACTGATACATTTTCAGATGCGGACCTACGACGATAACGGAACGTCCTGAGTAGTCTACACGTTTACCGAGAAGGTTCTGACGGAAGCGCCCTTGTTTCCCTTTCAGCATGTGAGAAAGAGATTTAAGCGGACGGTTACCCGGTCCGGTAACCGGACGGCCGCGGCGTCCGTTGTCAATCAGAGCATCGACTGCTTCCTGAAGCATACGTTTTTCGTTCTGAACGATGATGCTTGGCGCGCCGAGGTCTAACAGACGTTTTAAACGGTTATTACGGTTGATGACACGACGGTAAAGGTCGTTCAGGTCAGACGTTGCGAAACGTCCGCCGTCAAGCTGAACCATCGGTCTTAATTCAGGCGGAATAACCGGAAGCACGTCGAGGATCATCCAAGACGGCTTGTTTCCTGAATTACGGAAGGCTTCAAGCACTTCAAGGCGTTTGATCGCACGTGTACGGCGCTGTCCTTGAGAAGTCTTCAGCTCTTCTTTTAACATATCAACTTCTTTGACAAGGTCGATGTCCTGCAGAAGTTTATTAATGGCTTCCGCACCCATAGAGGCTTGGAATTTGTTTCCGTACTTATCCAGATACGCACGGTATTCCTTTTCAGATAAAAGCTGTTTCTTTTCGAGCGGTGTATTGGCCGGGTCAGTTACGACGTAAGAAGCAAAGTAAATAACTTCTTCCAGCGCACGCGGTGACATATCCAATACAAGACCCATACGGCTCGGAATACCTTTGAAATACCAAATGTGAGAAACCGGGGCAGCCAGTTCAATATGCCCCATTCTCTCACGACGGACCTTAGCCCGCGTTACTTCAACTCCGCAACGGTCACAAACTACGCCTTTATAACGAACCCGCTTGTACTTGCCGCAATGACATTCCCAGTCCTTAGTCGGTCCGAAAATGCGTTCGCAGAACAGGCCGTCCTTTTCAGGTTTCAATGTACGATAGTTTATCGTTTCAGGCTTTTTCACTTCACCAAAAGACCATGAACGGATTTTATCCGGTGAAGCAAGACCGATGTTCATATACTCAAAATTGTTCACATCTAGCAAGGGGCCTACCTCCCTTTTTATCTTCGGATTAACCGATGTCACTTGCCTTTATCAATCAGAGACTATTCTTTCGTTACTGCGTCACGTTCAACGTCTGGAGATGCTGTTTCTTCCGGCGCTTCATCACCTGATAATGCAAGGCCGTCAGCCTGTTTCGCATCTTCCTCGTCTTCTAGATCTCTCATTTCTATTTCTTCTTCATCGCCTGAGAGGATTTTTACGTCCATACCTAAGCTTTGAAGCTCTTTGATCAATACTTTGAATGATTCCGGAACACCAGGCTCTGGAACATTGTCGCCTTTGACGATGGCTTCATATGTTTTCACACGTCCGACCACGTCATCGGACTTCACAGTCAGGATTTCTTGAAGCGTGTAAGCTGCGCCGTAAGCTTCAAGCGCCCAAACCTCCATCTCACCGAAACGCTGTCCGCCGAATTGGGCTTTACCGCCGAGAGGCTGCTGCGTAACAAGTGAGTAAGGACCTGTAGAACGGGCATGAAGTTTATCATCAACCATGTGCGCCAGTTTGATCATGTACATGATTCCGACTGATACACGGTTGTCGAACGGTTCTCCCGTACGGCCGTCATAAAGAACTGTTTTTGCGTCTCTTGACATGCCTGCTTCTTCAAGTGTTTCCCACACATCTTCTTCACGCGCGCCGTCAAATACAGGTGACGCGATGTGAATGCCGAGGTAGCGGGCAGCCATACCCATGTGAAGTTCTAATACCTGACCGATATTCATACGTGATGGTACACCCAGCGGGTTAAGCATGATATCGATCGGCGTGCCGTCAGGAAGGTAAGGCATATCTTCTTCAGGAAGAATCTTCGAGATAACCCCTTTGTTTCCGTGACGTCCGGCCATTTTATCACCTTCAGAAATCTTACGTTTCTGAACGATATATACGCGTACAAGCTGGTTCACTCCCGGAGGAAGTTCGTCGCCGTCTTCACGGTTGAAGACTTTTACGTCGTGGATAATTCCGCCGCCGCCGTGAGGCACACGGAGAGAAGTATCACGGACCTCACGCGCTTTTTCTCCAAAGATCGCATGAAGAAGGCGTTCTTCAGCCGTAAGCTCAGTTACACCTTTAGGCGTTACTTTACCTACGAGAAGGTCTCCGTCGTTGACTTCCGCACCGATACGGATAATTCCGCGGTCATCAAGGTTGCGAAGCGCGTCTTCCCCTACGTTTGGAATATCGCGGGTGATCTCTTCCGGTCCAAGCTTTGTATCACGTGCTTCTGATTCATATTCTTCAATGTGAATAGATGTGTATACATCATCTTTCACAAGGCGTTCACTCATGATGATGGCATCCTCATAGTTGTAACCGTCCCATGTCATGAAGCCGACCATTACGTTGCGGCCGAGAGCAAGTTCACCAAGCTCCATTGAAGGTCCGTCAGCAAGGATTTCTCCTTTGACTACTTCATCGCCGACACTTACAATCGGACGCTGGTTGTAGCACGTACCTTGGTTGGAGCGGACGAATTTCAGCAAGCTGTACTTATCCAGGTTGCCTTTTACTTTTTGACCGTCAATTTCTTCATAGCGGCGCACCCATACGTTTTTCGCTTCCACCCGTTCTACGATACCAGGGTGTTTACAAATAACGGCTGCACCGGAGTCTTTACCGGATACGTATTCCATACCCGTTCCGACGATCGGCGCTTCCGGCTGCATCAAAGGCACAGCCTGACGCTGCATGTTCGCTCCCATGAGGGCGCGGTTCGAGTCATCGTTTTCCAAGAACGGAATACATGCTGTCGCAGCAGAAACAACCTGTTTAGGAGATACGTCCATGTAATCCACGCGGTTGCGGGCTACAACGGTGTTTTCCCCTCTGAAACGCGCTACGATGCTGTCATCCAAGAAAGAGCCGTCATCGCTCAGCTTAGCATTCGCTTGGGCTACGACATAGTTATCCTCTTCATCAGCAGTCAGGTAGTCGATTCTAGGCGTTACTTTTCCTGTTTCAGGATCAACGCGGCGGTATGGCGTCTCAATGAAACCAAAGCGGTTTACTTTCGCAAATGATGACAATGAGTTGATCAAACCGATGTTAGGGCCCTCAGGCGTTTCAATCGGACACATACGGCCGTAGTGAGAGTAGTGAACGTCACGTACTTCCATCCCTGCGCGCTCACGTGTCAAACCGCCCGGTCCGAGAGCTGACAGACGGCGTTTGTGCGTCAATTCAGCAAGCGGGTTCGTCTGATCCATGAATTGAGAAAGCTGTGAGCTTCCGAAGAACTCTTTAATAGACGCAATAACAGGTCTGATGTTAATCAGCTGCTGCGGCGTAATTGTATTCGTGTCTTGAATAGACATTCTTTCACGTACGACACGTTCCATCCGGCTTAAACCGATACGGAATTGGTTTTGCAGGAGCTCACCTACAGAACGCAGACGGCGGTTTCCGAGATGGTCGATATCATCAGTGTCGCCCACTCCGTGCAGGAGGTTGAAGAAGTAGCTGATAGAAGAAATAATATCAGCAGGCGTAATGTTTTTAATCGCCTCTTCGATGTAAGCATTGCCGATCACATTGATCGTCTGCTCTCCTTCTGCATCAGTAGGAGCATAGATTTTAATGGATTGAAGCATCACTTCATCCTCGACAACGCCGCCGTTAGGATAAAGTTTTCTGAAGCCGATTCCATTTTCTAAGTATGGCAATACTTTATCAAGTGTTCTTCTGTCAAGAATCTGCCCTTTTTCAGCGAGAATTTCACCGGTTTCCGGATCCACCAGTGTTTCTGCAAGGCGCTGGTTAAACAGGCGGTTCTTGATATGAAGCTTTTTATTAATTTTATAGCGTCCTACATTCGCAAGGTCGTATCGCTTCGGATCGAAGAAACGGGAATCCAGCAAGCTTTTTGCGTTTTCTACTGTAGGCGGCTCTCCGGGACGAAGGCGCTCATAGATTTCAAGAAGCGCTTTGTCACTGTTTTCGGTGTTATCCTTATCCAGTGTATTGCGGAGATATTCGTTCTCACCAATGAGATCGAGAATCTCTTGGTCGGAACCGAAGCCGAGAGCACGCAAAAGAACCGTAACCGGCAACTTACGTGTGCGATCAATGCGGACATACACAACATCTTTCGCATCAGTTTCGTATTCTAACCATGCGCCACGGTTTGGAATGACAGTCGCGGTAAAACCTTTTTTACCGTTTTTGTCTACTTTACCACTGAAATATACACTTGGAGACCGAACAAGCTGAGATACGATAACACGTTCTGCACCGTTGATGATAAAAGTACCGGTATCTGTCATAATAGGGAAATCACCCATGAAGACATCCTGGTCTTTTACCTCTCCAGTTTCTTTGTTAATTAAACGAACCTTCACTCTTAGCGGAGCTGAGTAAGTCACATCACGTTCTTTTGACTCTTCAACGGGATACTTAGGATCTCCTAAACTGTAGTCAATGAACTCTAGAGAGAGGTTACCAGTGAAATCCTCAATTGGTGATATGTCTTGAAACATCTCTCTAAGACCCTCATCAAGAAACCACTGATAAGAAGAGGTTTGAATTTCAATGAGATTTGGTAATTCTAACACTTCGCTAATGCGAGCATAGCTTCTGCGCTGGCGGTGTCGTCCATACTGAACTAGTTGACCTGTCAACTGATTCACCCCTCAAATCATGCGTATTATATGTGTAATAAGCATCTCTTACGATAAAGAAATACTTTTACAAGACAAAAGAAAAAAGGGTTTCTAATTAAGAAAACCACATCCAAAAACAAATACCGATTTTATTAGCATTTCCATGTTTGTATAATTTATACATGCACTATGATTATTTGAGCATATCATGCAAAATATATACATTGGCATTTTACAATATTAACATAGCTGAAAATTCAAGTCAAACTTTTTTTGCTTTTATGATATAATAGCCTTTCTTTTTTTGAACTACAGAAACTTCGTCAAAAAGCTCCTTCAGTTTTTCAATGGCAGAAGGCCCGCCCTGTTTTTTCTGTATAACGATCCACAATTCACCTGAAGCCCTTAAATGCTCAGCGCTTTTTTCAAAAATGGCATGGACAACTTTTTTTCCGGCGCGGATTGGGGGGTTTGTAATAATAGAAGCAAATGTTTGAGCAGAATCAATATTTGAAAATAAATCACTCTGATAAATCCGAACGTTTTTTATTCCGTTTTTTTCTGCATTTTCATTTGACAGCTCTACGGCTCTTTCATTCACGTCAATCATGTGCACGGTCCGGTCTGTAAATGCACCGGCGAGCGACAGACCGATCGGGCCGTAACCGCAGCCTGCATCCAGGAAGTCACCATCGATCTCCGGCTCTTCAAACGCTTCAATTAAGACACGCGAACCGAAATCAACTTCCTTTTTCGAGAAAACGCCGCTGTCACTTGTGAATGTATAAGATCTGTTCCGCAGTGTAAATGACCATGTCTGTTTATCGCTTTTAACTGAAGGTTTTTCTGAATAATAGTGTTCACTCATTATTAGAACCTCCTTTTTTAATTGCACTTAAAGAAAAGCAAAGAAAAAGCCCGCCTCATAAAAGCGAGCTTCCCCTACAGGCAAGTGAAGATTACTTAACTTCTACAGAAGCGCCAACTTCTTCAAGTTTAGCTTTAAGCTCTTCAGCTTCTTCTTTCGCAATACCTTCTTTAAGTGGTTTTGGAGTGTTGTCAACAAGTTCTTTAGCTTCTTTCAAGCCAAGACCAGTGATTTCACGAACAACTTTGATAACTTTGATTTTCTGAGAACCTGCACCAGCAAGGATAAGGTCGAATTCGCTTTGCTCTTCAGCAGCGCCGCCAGCAGCAGCTCCGCCAGCTACAGCTACAGGAGCAGCAGCAGTTACGCCAAATTCTTCTTCGATTGCTTTTACTAGGTCGTTCAATTCAAGTACAGTTGCTTCTTTAACGGAAGCAATGATTTCTTCGATATTTAAAGCCATTTGAAATTCCTCCATTTGTTTTATTTTAGGGCAAAATCAGATTAAGCGCCTTGTTCTTCCTTTTGGTCTGCAACTGCTTTAGCTGCAAGTGCAAGGTTGCGAACTGGAGCTTGAAGTACGCTAAGCAACATAGAAAGTAAGCCATCGCGTGAAGGAAGTTCAGCAAGAGCTTTCACTTCTTCAACAGAAGATACTTTTCCTTCGATAACGCCCGCTTTGATTTCCAGAGCTTCGTGATTTTTCGCGAACTCGTTAAGAACTTTTGCCGGAGCGATAACATCTTCAGTACTGAATGCGATCGCATTCGGTCCAGTTAAGACATCATTCAAACCATCAAGTTCAGCTTGTTCAACCGCACGGCGAGTCATTGTGTTTTTGTACACTTTGAACTCTACGTTAGCTTCGCGAAGCTGTTTACGGAGTTCAGTTACTTCAGAAACGTTAAGTCCGCGGTAGTCAACGATGATCGTTGATTTGCTTTCTTTCAGTTTAGAAGCAATCTCTTCAACAACAACTTTTTTTGTATCAATTGCGCTGCTCATGGTTACACCTCCTGTAGATTTTGTGTAACACTTATACCGCTAGGTGATCACGACTGTGACGACGATTTCATATAAAAAGCCTCCATGTGGACATGGAGGCTGTATATACAAGCATACGTAACGTAATAGCTGTGATATATATACACCTCGGCAGGATATTAAGCCTCAACGGCCCCTGCTGTCTACGGTATAAATGACATATTATATTTTACAACATTTTGAATCATATCAGAATGCTGATCTAAAGTCAAATATTATTTTACGTTGAAAGTAGAAGCGTCTACTTTGACACCAGGGCCCATAGTAGAAGTAACGGCAACGTTTTTCACGTAAACACCTTTAGCCGCAGCCGGTTTTGCTTTCAGGATTGTATCATACATTGTTGTGAAGTTCTCAACAAGTTTTTCATCCTCGAAAGAAACTTTTCCGATCGGAACATGGATGTTACCAGCTTTGTCAACGCGGTATTCTACTTTACCAGCTTTGATTTCGCCGATTGCTTTTTCTACTTCGAATGTAACAGTTCCTGTTTTAGGGTTCGGCATAAGACCTTTTGGTCCAAGCACACGGCCGATTTTACCGACTTCACCCATCATGTCAGGAGTCGCAACGATTACATCGAATTCGAACCAGCCTTGCTGGATTTTCGCGATGTAATCAGAATCGCCAACGTAGTCTGCACCGGCAGCTTCAGCTTCTTTTGCTTTTTCGCCTTTAGCGAATACAAGCACGCGCTGAGTTTTACCAGTTCCGTTAGGAAGTACAACTGCACCGCGGATTTGCTGATCGTTTTTACGAGGGTCAACCCCTAAACGAAAAGCAACTTCAACTGTAGCGTCGAATTTAGCTGTGTTTGTTTTTTTAGTAAGCGCCACTGCTTCAGCGACGTCGTAAGCTTTCGCACGGTCTACAAGCTTCGCAGCTTCAACGTACTTTTTACCTTTTTTAGCCATTTTAAAATTTCCTCCTTATGTGGTTATAGCGGAATAACCTCCCACGAATAAGGGTTGCGAACTTGTGAAAACTCGCAACCCGACAAGAAACAAATTAATCCTCGATAACGATACCCATACTGCGGGCAGTACCTTCAACCATGCGCATTGCCGCTTCAACGTCTGCTGCGTTTAAGTCAGGCATTTTCGTTTCAGCGATTTCGCGAACCTTATCGCGCTTAACGGTTGCCACTTTATTACGGTTTGGTTCACCAGAACCAGACTCAATTCCAGCTGCTTTTTTAAGCAATACTGCAGCAGGCGGAGTTTTTGTAATAAATGTAAATGAACGGTCTTCGTAAACCGAAATTTCAACAGGAATGATTAAACCAGCTTGGTCAGCTGTACGAGCGTTAAACTCCTTACAGAATCCCATGATATTTACACCGGCTTGACCTAGTGCAGGTCCAACTGGCGGCGCTGGGTTAGCTTTTCCAGCAGGAATTTGCAATTTTACAACTTTTACTACTTTTTTAGCCACGAGACACACCTCCTTAAGTCCGTGATGTGGTAATAGGGTAAACCCTCCCACTCAAGGTTTCATTCTTTATATGAATGACGAAATATCAAGCTAGCTGCCTTGGATTAGTCCAAGACGTACCTTTGCTATATTATCATTAATATATAGCAATTTCAAGTTTTTTCACATTACAATTTGTCGATCTGGGTAAATTCCAGTTCAACCGGCGTTTCACGGCCGAACATGTTAACGAATACTTTCACTTTGCTCTTATCATAATCAATCTCTTCAATTGATCCTGTAAAGTTGGCGAAAGGTCCGTCTATGACTTTGACTGTCTCATTCAATTCAAAATCAATGTCGGTTTTCCGCTCATCCATGCCCATGCGTTTTAAGATGGTTTCCGCTTCGCCAGGAAGAAGCGGAGTCGGCTTTGAGCCTGAACCGGCTGATCCGACGAATCCGGTAACGCCCGGCGTGTTGCGGACCACATACCAGGAATCATCAGTCATGACGATTTCAACAAGCACATAACCCGGGAACACTTTCTTTTTGACTACTTTTTTCTTGCCGTTCTTAATATCAGTCTCTTCTTCTTCAGGGACGACAACGCGGAAAATTTTATCCTGCATTCCCATTGATTCCACACGTTTTTCAAGGTTCGCTTTTACTTTGTTTTCATAACCGGAATACGTATGAACAACATACCAATTCTTTTCCATTCTATCAGGACTCTGCAGTCCTTCCCTCCCCGCATTTAAAAATGAAGTGTAAAACAAAAAATAGGCTCAGGGCCTATGAATCCTTTTTTCAACAACACAATAAAAAACCCGCTGAACGGGTTTTGGCAAACGATATTATGATCTATTATAGCACGTATTGCTGATCATTATTCAACTATTAAACGAATTAATTGAGAAATTCCTGTATCAAGGAGGGCAAAAAAGATAACAAAAAAGATAACCGTTGAAATCACCGTGATCGTATAGCGCGTTAACTCTTTGCCTTTAGGCCAGCTAACCTTTTTCATTTCTTTCCCAACATCTTTAAAGAAACTCATCATGCGCATGTAAAAGACCTCCACAATTTAAAAAGCGAACACTATTTTGTTTCTAAATGAGCTGTATGTGAATTGCAAGTGCTGCAGTACTTCTTAACTTCTAACCGCTCAGCCGCTGATGCAGAGCTTTTCATTGTCGTATAATTACGATTTCCGCATGTTTTGCATGCCAGCGTAATCTTTTTTCTCATGTCGTTACACCTTTTCCTAAACATTCATTTATCTTAATAAAATAGCACAGTCAGAAAAATTCTGTCAATATGACACAGAAACCTGCTACAGGCTGATCTCTCTTATTTCTAAATACTTTTCAAGCTTGCGCTTTACGCGCTGCAGGGCATTATCGATTGATTTTACGTGTCGGTTTAAATCATCTGAAATCTCTTGGTAACTTCTTCCGTCCAAGTACAAAACAAGCACCTTTCTCTCCAGATCGCTCAGCAGTTCTCCCATTTTCATTTCGATATCATCAAATTCTTCCTGATTAATAATCATCTCTTCAGGATTTAACGTTTTAGCGCCTGAAA
Source organism: Bacillus sp. EKM206B (assembly GCF_011066015.1). Lineage (NCBI taxonomy): Bacteria > Bacillati > Bacillota > Bacilli > Caryophanales > Bacillaceae > Bacillus > Bacillus sp. EKM206B. The sequence continues at coordinate 16,070 of NZ_JAAMNL010000014.1, read as the reverse complement.
TGACATCAAGCAGTGTTCTGTCAGATTCTTCATCAAAAATAGGTTTGTCTAAAGAAACATAGGAATTTAAAGGAATGTGTTTCTGACGGGTAGCTGTCTTTATTGCGGTAATAATCTGGCGGGTAATGCATAATTCTGCAAAAGCTTTAAATGAAGTAAGCTTGTCCTCTCTAAAGTCTCGGATAGACTTATATAAGCCTATCATCCCTTCCTGTACAATATCTTCTCTGTCGGCCCCTATTAAAAAATAAGACCTTGCTTTCGCCCGTACAAAATTACGGTACTTCGTAATCAAGTAATCTAACGCATCACTATCCCCAACATGAACCTTTTCAATGACCTGCTCGTCCTCCAACTGGCAAAATTGCACTTTGTTGAACTTTCCCTTGCTGTTCTGTAGATTCACTGCGATCCCCCCGGCGCACGTAGATAGAAATATTATACATTAATGGGCGAAAAAGCGTCAACCTAATCCAGACCGCCTCGGCGCCACTTTTCAAACGTTTTCAAAACCTCTTCGGACAGCTCGATTTTACCCGGTGGTTTTTCAGAAGTGATCTTTGAAACCCGCCTTTGAATCCGGCGTTCTATCGTATCCACTTCCCTCAGGAGCTCCCGGGCGGATTTACGGAGAGCCCCTTGTCCGAAAATCGCCCACTGCTCCGTATAATCGGAGGTTGCGACATGAATCTGTGTCGCAATATTATTCAGCGCCTGGGCAAGCTTCTCGATCCGCTCATCCGCCGTTTCATTCTCCCGTGTGAAAATCACTTCGACTCTGTGATTCGTTTGTTTTTTCTCTATGCCTTTTACCAGGTGTGCATCAAACACCACAATGACTCTGATTCCCGTGTAGGACTGATATTCCGCCATCTTCTGGATCAGTACATCTCTCGCTTCTTCAAAACTGTTCGCTTTTAAATCCTTTAGCTGCGGCCAAGCTCCAATCATGTTGTATCCGTCTACTAACAGGATGTCCATCTGTCTTCATTCCCCTAAAGGATTGCGCTTCCGGTAGACTTCATACATGAGAAGGCCGGCCGCTACCGACGCATTCAGAGACGTGACTTTTCCGGCCATCGGAAGCTTAATGAGAAAATCACATTTCTCTTTCACAAGCCGGCCCATTCCTCTGCCTTCGCTTCCGATAACGAGCGCCAAAGGCATCTTGCCGTCCATAGAGCGGTAGTCTTCCCGGGCGGATGCATCCGTTCCGACGACCCAAATCCCCCGCTCCTTCATTTCATCAAGTGTCCGGGCAAGGTTGGTCACCTTCACGACGGGAATGTGTTCAATCGCACCGGTCGAAGCTTTTGCGACCGTCGAAGTCAGTCCGACCGCTCTGCGTTTCGGAATCACGATGCCGTGTGCACCGACAGCGTCAGCCGTTCTCATGATGGAACCGAGATTATGAGGGTCTTCCAGCTCGTCCAATATGAGAAAGAAAGGCTGTTCGTTTCTCTCTTCCGCTCTTTTATATAATTCGTCTAATTGTGCATATTCATATGCCGCCACCTGGGCGACAACACCCTGATGCTGCCCCTCCACCATCTGATCGAGTTTTTTCCTCGGTACAAATTGAATGGTGACGCCGCGCTTTTTAGCAAGCTCCATAACTTGCTGCGCCTGTCCTTTTACTGTGTTTTCCGCCATCCATAACTTATACAGCATGCGATCTGACTTCAACGTCTCAATCACCGCGTTTTTTCCTATGACGTAATCATGTTGCTGACTCATTTGTTTTCCTCCCTGACGTCCCGACTTGTATAGCCTCAGCAATCAGCTGATTCAGTCTTTCTTCTCTTTTCTCAAGAAAAAGGTATCCGAGTAAAGCCTCAAAAGCTGTACTATGGCGGTACGTCTGTACATCTGTGTTTTTAGGCGTCGTCCCTGATTTCGCGTTTCTGCCTCTTCTCAGCACGGCTTCCTCTTCCTCCGTGAAAAAGGATTCGTCCTGAAGGCGGAACAATATGTCTGCCTGTGATTTTGCCGATACAATCCGGCTCGCCTTCTTATGAAGGTCATTCGGTTTCGTAAAGCCCTGCTTAAGCAGGTGATGCCGGACGTATATTTCAAAAATGGCATCACCCATATAAGCAAGCGCAAGACCGTTTAACTGCTTTGAATCTTTGATTTGTTCAAATTGAAGCATCCGCTTACTCTCCCCGCTTCCAGCGAGTTCCCTGGGCCGTATCTTCAAGAATGATATTCATGCTTTTCAGCTGATCGCGAATCTGGTCTGACAAAGCAAAATCGCGATTGCGGCGGGCTTCATTTCTCTTCTCAATCAACTCTTCAATCTCTTCGTCGACAAGCTCTTCTTCGCCGAGCGTAAGTCCGAGAACAGATCCGATTCTGTCAAACATGCTGATAAAGGCTTTAATGACGTGATCCGCCGTATTGTCTTCCTGCATGTAGTAATTAGCGAGCTTCGCCAGATCAAACCAAACGGAAATTGCATTCGCCGTATTAAAATCATCATCCATTGCTTCTTCAAACGCAGTGCGGTGCTCTTCGATTTTAGCGAGCCATTCCTCATCATTGTCAGTCAGATTCGTGCTGCTAATCAAACGATGGTTTAAATTACTGTAGGCCGTCTTCAGGCGGTTAAACGCGTTTTTTGTTTTCTCAAGCAGCTCTTCCGAATAGTTGATCGGGTGGCGGTAATGAACGGACAGCATGAAAAATCTCAAAAGCTGCGGGTCATATTGCTTAATGATATCGTGCACCAAAACAAAGTTGCCGAGCGATTTTGACATTTTCTCATTATCGATATTGATATATCCGTTGTGAAGCCAGTATTTTGCGAATGTCTTGCCTGTTAATGCTTCAGATTGGGCGATTTCGTTTTCATGGTGCGGGAATGTCAGGTCCTGACCGCCGGCATGAATATCGATTTCGTCACCCAAATACTTTTTCACCATTGCGGAGCATTCAATATGCCAGCCCGGGCGGCCTTTTCCCCAAGGGCTATCCCATGAAATTTCTCCGTCCTTAGCAGCTTTCCAAAGAGCAAAGTCCAGCGCATCCTCTTTCTTCTCGCCGACACGGATACGCGCGCCTGATCTGAGTTCATCAATTGATTGCTGAGATAGCTTTCCGTAGCCTTCGAAGGCTCTTGTTTTGAAATAGACGTCGCCTTCTGATTCATAAGCGTAGCCTTTTTTAATCAGCTCGCTGATAAATTCAATAATGGCGTCCATGTTTTCCATGACCCGGGGGTGAAGATCCGCTTTCCGGCATCCGAGGGCGCCCACGTCTTCAAAATACGCTTTAATGAACCGTTCAGAAACGGTCGGGACGTCTTCGCCGAGCTCGTTGGCCGCCTTAATCAGTTTGTCGTCAACATCGGTGAAATTCGATACGTATTGAACATCGTATCCTTTATACTCTAAATAGTTGCGTACGGTATCATACACAATCGCCGGACGGGCGTTGCCGATATGAATATAGTTGTATACAGTCGGTCCGCACACGTACATTTTTACTTTTCCTTCCTCAAGAGGAACGAATGTTTCCTTTTTCCGTGTCAATGTATTATAAAGTGTAATGGTCATTTTTGGTTGATCCTTTCTTTTTTATCTTCCAGTTCAGCCTGCAGTTCAAAAATCTGCTGCTCCAATGCTCTAAACCGGTCAGCAACCGGATCGGGCAAGTCTTGGTGATTGAGATCGCGTTTGATTTTTCTTCCGTTCTGAATGACGACTTTTCCAGGTATGCCGACAACGGTTGAAAAGTCGGGAACATCACGAAGCACAACGGAACCGGCCCCTACTTTAGAACCCTGCCCGACCGTAATAGAGCCGAGCACCTTCGCTCCGGTTGCAATTAAAGCATCATCTTTTATGGTCGGATGCCGCTTCCCCTTTTCTTTTCCCGTTCCCCCGAGAGTGACACCTTGGAATACCGTCACGTTATTGCCGATTTCACATGTTTCCCCTATGACGACCCCCATACCGTGGTCAATGAAAAACCTTCTCCCGATGGTCGCGCCGGGATGGATTTCAATTCCGGTAAAGAAACGGGCAATCTGTGATATCAGGCGCGCCAGGAAGAAAAACCTCCGTTTATATAAAGCATGTGCAATCCGATGCGCCCATATAGCATGTAAACCAGAATAAGTTAAAACAACTTCGAAATAGCTTCTTGCTGCCGGATCTTGATCGAACACTGTATCTATGTCTTCTTTTAGCATTTTAAAAAACACATGCTTCCCCCCATTCTCTCCCCGCTCCAGTCTGTTTTTCCGCCTATAAAAAAAGCGTCTCTGCATGTAAACATGACAGAGACGCTTTTACCGCGCGGTTCCACTCTGTTTGAAAAACAAGTCACTGTTTTCCCAACTCAAAAGCCGGTAACGGCGGCGGCCGCCTTTAAATACTGATTTCCGCAGAAATGTTCTTCAAAGGTCTTAAGGGCGCACTTCTAAAACATGACGCATGAATCTCTCTCAGCCGATGAAGATTCTTTCTGTAATGGTCATTGTTTTATACTCTTCCCTGTCAACAATCGTATATTTAAATGCTTTTCAGGCGTCTGACGGCTGTTTCTCTGCCGATCAGCTCAATGGCCTGCGGAAGCTCAGGACCGTGTGTCTGACCGGTAACCGCTACACGAATCGGCATGAACAGCTTTTTGCCTTTATGGCCTGTTTCTTTCTGAACAGCTTTGATTGAGGCTTTGATCAGCTCAGGCGTAAATTCTTCAAGCTCTTCAAGCTTCGCAGCAAATACGCTGAGCACTTCAGGCACCTGTTCCTCTTCCAGAACGGCTTTTGCCTCTTGATTATACTCGATCTCATCTTTAAAGAACAAATCAGTCAGCTCGACAATTTCAGCGCCGTAGCTCAATTGCTCATGGTAAAGAGATATTAATTTACGAACCCATTCCTGCTCCTCGGCAGACAGCTCAGTGCCGACTTTTCCTGCTTTTTGCAGGTGCGGCAGGGTCAGCTCAACCACTTGATCAAGATCCAGCGCTTTGACGTATTGGTTGTTGACCCATTTCAGTTTATGCATATCAAACAGAGCCGGTGACTTAGACAAACGATTTACATCAAAAATTTCAATGAATTGTTCTCTTGTGAAAAGCTCTTCTTCACCGACGGGAGACCAGCCGAGAAGTCCGATAAAGTTAAACAGCGCTTCAGGCAGGTAACCCAGCTCATCATACTGCTCAATAAACTGGATAATTGATTCATCACGTTTACTTAATTTTTTGCGGCTTTCGTTTACGATAAGCGTCATATGTCCGAAGACAGGAACATCCCAGCCGAATGCCTGGAAAATCATGATCTGTTTCGGTGTATTTGAAATGTGATCCTCACCGCGGAGCACGTGCGTCATTTTCATTAAGTAATCGTCAATCGCGACGGCAAAGTTATACGTCGGTGTTCCGTCTTTTTTGACGATGACAAAGTCGCCGATGCCGTCTGATTCAAAAGAAATCTCACCTTTTACGATATCGTTAAATGCGATGATTTTCCCTTCCGGCACGCGGAAACGGATGCTCGGCTGTCTGCCTTCGGCTAAAAACTGCTCCTGCTCTTCCTGAGTCAGGTTTCTGTGTTTGCCGGAATAGCGCGGCATTTCCCCGCGGGCGATTTGCTCTTCACGCTCTTTCTCAAGTTCTTCTTCCGTACAGAAACATTTATAAGCAAGCCCTTTTTCAAGAAGCTCTTCATAGTACTTTTTGTAAATGTCGTTACGCTCAGACTGGCGGTACGGGCCGTATTCTCCGCCGATATCCACACTTTCATCCCAGTCCATGCCGAGCCATTTCAAATAGTTGAGCTGGCTTTGCTCTCCGCCTTCAATATTTCGCTTTTTGTCCGTATCCTCAATCCGGATAATAAACTTTCCGCCTTGGCTGCGGGCAAATAAATAGTTAAAAAGCGCCGTTCTGGCGTTACCGATATGCAAATGTCCGGTCGGACTCGGTGCATAACGAACGCGTACTTCATTTCCCATGTTCAAATACTTCCTTTCATCTCGTCTGTAGCCTCTAGCCGAATATATGTATCTATTCTACCACCAAATAGACCGGGCATCAAAACAATGATCAGGCTTTTTGGATCAGAACGGTCGCCTGAGCGGCAATTCCTTCGGCTCTTCCGGTAAACCCGAGCTTTTCTGTCGTCGTCGCTTTTACGTTTACTTGAGAGACGTCCGCCTCAAGACCTTCCGCTATCCGTTTTCTCATAGCATCAATATGCGGCGCCATTTTCGGCTTTTGCGCAATAATCGTGCAGTCTATATTTCCGAGTACGTACCCTTTTTCTTTTACAATGTTCCAGACATGCTGAAGCAGCTTAAAAGAATCCGCATCCTTGAATTCCGGATCAGTATCCGGGAAATGCTTGCCGATATCTCCTTCACCTGCCGCTCCGAGACACGCGTCTGCGACTGTATGCAGCAATACATCAGCATCTGAATGTCCGAGCAGCCCCTTTTCATAAGGAATTTCAATTCCGCCGATGATGAGAGGACGGCCTTCCGTTAATTGATGCACATCAAATCCTTGTCCGATTCTAAACATTATGATTCCCACTTTCCGCTTTCATGATTGCTTCCGCAAATATAAGGTCATCCGGCGTTGTCAGCTTAATATTGGTATAGCTGCCTTCAACGATACTCACCTGATATCCATCAAGACGCTCGACGAGGCTGGCGTCATCCGTCCCTAAGAAGCCTTTGTTTTCCGCTTCCATATGCGCCGTCTTCAATAAAGAAAGACGAAAAGCCTGCGGCGTTTGAACGGCCCACAAGCTTGAACGATCAAAGGTCTCCGCAACCCGGGAGCCTTCCGCCCGTTTTATCGTGTCTTTCACAGGAACAGCCAGGACAGCCGCTCCCGCCTCCTCTGCTGTTTCAACGAGCTTATCGATATGCTGATGTGTGACAAACGGGCGCGCTCCGTCATGAACAAGTACGACCGATTCCTTATCAATCACTTTCAGTCCTTCGTATACACTGTGCTGACGCTCCGCCCCCCCGGTAACAAGCTCAATTTCCGTCTGAATCGGAAATTGGGCCAGCAGCTGGCGAAAATCTTCCCGTTCACTCTCGTTTATCACCAGGATTATTTTCTGACAGGGTGCGTGGCTTTCAAAAACCCGCAGTGTGTGTATAATAACAGGCGCACCTTTTAAGCTGATGAACAGCTTATTTTTCCCGGCCTTCATCCGTTTTCCTTGTCCGGCAGCCGGAATAACGACAACATACTCCATATGAACTCCCTCTTAAAGAGCTTTCTCAAGCAGCTTGGGCTTGGCAAAAATCATTCGTCCCGCCGCTGTCTGCAGTACGCTGGTTACGAGCACATCAATATGTTTCCCTATATAATTGCGGCCTTCTTCCACAACAATCATCGTCCCGTCATCCAAGTAAGCCACACCTTGATTATGCTCTTTCCCGTCCTTAATCACCTGCACATTCATCTCTTCGCCCGGAAGCACAACCGGCTTCACCGCGTTTGCAAGGTCATTAATATTCAGTACCGCAACCTTCTGAAGCTCACATACTTTATTTAAATTAAAATCATTCGTCACAACGACACCGGATGTCAGCTTCGCAAGTTTGACAAGCTTGCTGTCAACCTCCTGAATGTCTTCGAAGTCGCCTTCATAAATTTCAACCGTAATATCCAGTTCCTTTTGAATGCGATTCAAGATATCCAGTCCGCGGCGCCCTCTGTTACGTTTTAAAACATCTGAAGAATCAGCGATATGCTGTAATTCCTCCAGCACAAATTGAGGAATGACAATGACGCCTTCTAAAAAGCCCGTCTGACAAATATCTGCAATTCTCCCATCAATAATAACACTTGTATCCAAGATTTTCAGCCTTTTATCCTGTTCCTCCTGCTCCTCATCAGCACTTCCCTTTTTCTTCTGCATTCTTGCAGAAATGGAGAAAAGACTGATCAGTTCATCCTTTTTCTTAAATCCGACTTGGAAGCCCAGATAACCGAGAAAGAAAGCCAGAAAGACCGGAATGATGGTGCTGAATATACGGTACGGAATATTGTCCAGCGGAATCACGTTTACAATGAGATATGCGATGATAAGTCCAAAAACCAATCCGAGACTCCCGAATAACAGATCCGGCACCGGAGCTCTCAGCAAAGAATCTTCAATCCATTTTACCCAATTAATCACATATTCTGTCGTCCATATACTGATGAGAAAAAAGATAATAGCACCAATTGCAGCAGACGTATATGCGTTTGTTATTAAAGGTATGTCCTGTATATTTGACAGCACAAACAATTCAGGTATTAAAAAGATACCGACAACGCCGCCCACAATAATGAAGAACGCCTGAACTATTCGTTTTAACATACCTCCACCTCCTTTTAAGTAGCATTTTTTCAGCAGACTGGGTCAGAGCCTACAAATTCAGAATAAACAAAAACTAACAATAATATACCCGGATTCCGACAGGTTTAAGCGATTCTTAAAGCTGTCTATCTATATAGTGTTTTTCCTGAAGGCGTTTTAAGCCTTTTTTGATTTTTTTGGCGCGCACTTCGCCGATACCCTCAACATCATCAAGCTCTTCTACAGTGGCTTCCGTTATGCTTGGCAAAAATCCGAACGCCTCAACCACATTTTCAACAATCGGCATCGGCAGACGCGGAATTTTGTTCAGCAGCCTGTATCCTCTCGGGAGCACATAATCATCAATATTGGTAGAAGCCGGATATCCAAGCAGCTTAAACAGAATGGAATCATCAAGCAGATCATAGCTGGACATATCCTGAAGCTCTTTTAACAGCACGAACGGATCTTTGATTTTTTCTTTGACATAGTCTTTGATGAAAAGTGCCGCCTCTTCTTCCATGTCCGTAATCAGTTCAATCACCTGCAGACGGATTAAGTGGCCTTCCGTTCCGAGTTCTTTAATATACATATTGATTTCATTTTTTATTCGGAGCACCATTTCATATCGATGCATGACGGACAGCACGTCACTGAATGTCACAAGCTCCTCAAACTCTAATGCGTTTAAAGCCGTAATCGTTTTGTCTAAAATGGTTTTATACTTCTCAAGCGTTTGAATGGCCTGATTTGCCTTTGTTAAAATAAATCCTATGTCCTTTAGTGTGTACTTCATGCTGTCCTGATATAACGTAATGACATTTCTGCGCTCAGAAATGGCGATGACGAGACAGCCGGTCTGCTTCGCCACCCGTTCCGCCGTACGGTGCCTCATTCCCGTTTCTGAAGAAGAAATGGTCGCCTCCGGCATAAGCTGCGTATTCGCATAAAGAATTTTCTGGCCGGAATCACTTAAAATAATGGCACCGTCCATTTTGGCCAGCTCGTATAAGTGAGCGGGCGCAAATGATGTATTAATATGAAAACCGCCATCCACGACTTGCTTTACCTTATCATTGTATCCGACAACAATCAGGCCGCCTGTATTTGCCCGAAGTACATTCTCTATCCCGGCTCTGAGCGGGGTGCCCGGTGCAACGAACTGCAGAATTGCAGACAGGTCAAGCTCTTGTTTCGCCCCTTTTTTCTCTTTTTCCATCTATTATGATCCTCCTAATGAAGTACGAAGCGCTTCTGCAACATTTGCTACTCCGACAACCTCAATCCCTTTTGGTATTGTCCACCCATCTGCATTCGCCTCAGGTATGATCATGCGCTTGAAGCCGAGTTTTGCCGCTTCTTTTACGCGCTGTTCGATTCTTGACACCCTGCGGACTTCTCCTGTCAGACCCACTTCACCGATAAAGCAATCTGCGGGATTCGGCGGTGTATCTCTGAAGCTTGAGGCAATGCTGACGGCTACTGCCAAATCAATCGCCGGTTCATCCAGTTTGACCCCGCCGGCGACCTTTAAATACGCATCTTGATTTTGAAGCAAAAGACCCACCCGCTTCTCAAGCACAGCCATAATTAACGATACCCTGTTGTGGTCAATGCCTGTAGCCATGCGGCGCGGGTTTCCAAAACTGGTCGGTGATATGAGCGCCTGAATTTCAACCAGGATCGGTCTCGTTCCTTCCATTGACGCAACGATACTCGAACCCGATGCCCCGGCAGAACGCTCTTCCAAGAAAATTTCAGAAGGGTTCAGCACTTCCGTAAGCCCCTCTTCCCGCATTTCAAAGATACCCATTTCATTTGTTGAGCCAAAACGGTTTTTTACGGCCCGCAAAATACGGAATGTATGGTGCCGCTCTCCTTCAAAGTATAGAACGGTATCGACCATGTGCTCAAGCAATCTCGGACCCGCGATCGATCCTTCTTTTGTGACGTGCCCGACGATAAAAATAGGTATGCCGTTTGTTTTCGCGATTTTCATCAATTCAGCCGTACATTCTCTTACTTGTGATACACTGCCGGGAGCCGAGGTGATATCACTTTGATAAACGGTCTGAATGGAGTCTACGACAACAAATGCGGGTTTCATCTCTTGTATAGCAGACGAAATATACTCCATATCGGTTTCAGATAAAACATGTAACATTTGGCTGTTGATTCCAAGTCTGTCGGCGCGCAGCTTCGTTTGCTTCACGGATTCTTCCCCTGAAATGTAAAGCACACTGCCGGCCGTATCTGCTAATTGTGCGGATACTTGGAGAAGGAGCGTTGATTTTCCGATCCCGGGATCGCCGCCGATTAATACTAACGAGCCCTTCACAACGCCGCCGCCAAGCACTCTGTTGAATTCTTCAAGCTTTGTGTGAACGCGGGGTTCTTCCGATGTTTCAATTGATGTAATGGGTGATGGTTTCTGGACGGTTTGAACGGAGTGGGAGAAAGCCGCCCGCCGATTCGCCGGCGCTTTTTTTATGGTTTCTTCCACCATTGTATTCCAAGCCCCGCAGCCCGGGCACTTTCCCATCCATTTTGCGGATTCATAACCGCATGAGTGGCAGATGAATTTTGTTTTTGATTTAGCCATATATGTTGTAAGACCTCTTCCTTATCGAATATTTCTCTATATAACAAAGTGAGGCATACACTTGCTTACGTATGCCTCATGTTTGTCACTATATTAGTTCGTTTTAGCAGTTGTTTTTACGACAAATTCGCCGTCCTCAACATCAAGAACAATGTGCTGGCCTTTATCAATATTGCCTCTGAGAAGTTCTTCTGATAACCGGTCCTCCACATGCTTTTGAATCGCTCTTCTTAACGGACGTGCGCCGTATTCCAAATCGACGCCCTCTTCTGCCACTTTTGCTTTTGCAGCATTCGTCAGCTCGATAGAGAGATCTTGTTCTTTCAGACGTTTTGTTAACTGATCAGACATAAGCGACACGATGTCTGTAAGATGTTTTTTCTCAAGGGAGTGGAAGACGATAATTTCGTCAATCCGGTTGATAAACTCAGGTCTGAAGGCACGCTTCAGCTCTCCCATGACTTTGTCTTTCATGTCTTTATGGTTTTGTGATTCATCCTGCACATTGAAGCCCACATATTTGTTGCGTTTCAGCTCGCTCGCTCCGACGTTTGACGTCATAATCAGGATCGTGTTGCGGAAATCCACAGTGCGTCCTTTTGAATCAGTCAAGCGTCCGTCTTCAAGCACTTGCAGGAGAATGTTAAACACATCAGGATGCGCTTTTTCAATTTCATCAAGCAGTACGACAGAGTAAGGTTTTCTTCTCACTTTTTCTGTCAGCTGGCCGCCTTCATCATAGCCGACATACCCCGGAGGAGAACCGACAAGACGTGAAGTCGAATGTTTCTCCATGTATTCGGACATATCCACTCTGATCATCGCTTCTTCATCACCGAAAATGGATTCCGCCAGCGCTCGTGCCAGCTCTGTCTTCCCAACGCCTGTAGGGCCTAAGAAGATGAATGAACCAATCGGGCGTTTCGGGTCCTTCAGACCGGCTCTTGCACGTCTGACAGCCTTTGCAACGGCTACAACGGCTTCATCCTGGCCGATGACGCGGGAGTGCAGAATGTTTTCCATATTGAGAAGCTTATCTGTTTCCGTTTGGGCAATTTTAGATACAGGCACCCCGGTCCAGCTGGATACAACCATCGCGATATCCTCTACAGAAACTTCGGAGTTCTCCTGGCCTTGTTTTTCTTTCCACGTTTTTTTCGTGTCTTCCACCTGTTCTCTCAAACGCTGCTCCGTATCACGAAGGGAAGCCGCTTTTTCAAACTCCTGGCTCTGAACGGCAGCGTCTTTTTCCTTGCGAACTTCATCGAGTTTCTGCTCAAGCTCTTTTAAGTTCGGAGGCGTTGTGAACGAACGGAGACGCACTTTTGAACCGGCTTCATCAATTAAATCGATCGCTTTATCCGGAAGGAAGCGGTCAGAAATATAACGGTCGGACAATTTTACCGCCGCTTCAATCGCTTCATCGGTAATGGATACGCGGTGATGCGCTTCATAGCGGTCACGGAGTCCTTTTAAAATTTGAATGCTTTCATCGGCTGAGGGCTGATCGACCTGAATCGGCTGGAAACGGCGCTCGAGAGCGGCGTCTTTTTCGATATATTTACGGTATTCATCAAGCGTTGTCGCACCGATGCATTGAAGCTCTCCGCGGGCCAGTGAAGGTTTTAAGATATTCGACGCGTCAATCGCACCTTCTGCTCCCCCCGCTCCGATCAGTGTATGCAGTTCGTCAATGAATAAAATAATATTGCCGGCCTGACGTATTTCATCCATTACTTTTTTCAAGCGGTCTTCAAATTCTCCGCGGTATTTCGTCCCGGCTACAACCGTACCCATGTCTAATGTCATTACGCGTTTATCACGTAAAATTTCCGGCACTTCATTATTGATGATCTGCTGTGCGAGGCCTTCAGCAATCGCAGTTTTACCTACACCCGGTTCTCCGATAAGAACGGGGTTATTCTTCGTTCTGCGGCTTAATACCTCAATAACACGCTGAATTTCTTTGCTTCGGCCGATAACCGGATCAAGACTGTCTTCCTTCGCAATCGCAGTTAAATCACGCGCCAGACTGTCCAGCGTCGGCGTGTTTGCATTGCTGTTCGTACCGGATGCAGAAGATCCCGTCTCATTGCTTCCCAGAAGCTGCAGCACTTGCTGTCTCGCCTTATTCAAGCTGACACCGAGATTATTCAGAACTCTCGCCGCCACGCCTTCTCCTTCACGAATCAGTCCGAGAAGTATGTGTTCTGTTCCCACATAAGAATGTCCTAGCTTTCTGGCTTCATCCATGCTGAGCTCAATGACTTTTTTTGCTCTTGGCGTATAATGAATCGTTTGAGACATTTCCTGTCCCCGTCCGATTAAGCTCTCCACTTCTTTCTGAATTTTATCCGAACCGAGTCCGAGTGCTTGGAGTGCTTTAGCCGCAATCCCTTCTCCTTCACGAACCAGACCTAATAAGATATGTTCAGTTCCAATATTGTTATGGCCTAAGCGCAGTGCTTCTTCCTGTGCCAGTGCCAATACCTTTTGAGCTCGCTCTGTAAACCTTCCAAACATCATATCGAATCATCCTCCTGTCTATTTGCACTCATTTCTAAATGCAGCCTTTCCCTGATAAGCGCCGCTCTTCTCGCGTCTCTTTCGTTCGGCCGTAATGCACCGCCCGAATATTGCTGGAGAAAACCCGGCTGTGTCAAAATCATCAGTTCATTAAGTATATTGCTTGATAGCCCTTTAATGATCCCCAGGTCTATCCCCAGCCGAACGTCAGAAAGGCATTTCGCCGTTTCCTTTGATTCAATCATACGGCAGTTGGATAAAACACCGTAAGACCTGAATACCCGGTCCTCCAATTCAATTTTCGAGGTTTGGTAAAGCGCTTCTCGGGCTGAACGTTCCTGCTCAATCAGCTGGGCAGCCACACTGTTTAAATCATCTACAATGTCCTGTTCTGATTTTCCGAGTGTGATTTGATTTGAAATTTGAAAGATATTTCCTAATGCTTCGCTGCCTTCACCGTAAATTCCTCTAACAACTAAACCTAATTGGTTAATTGCCGGTATAATTCGATTCATTTGCCTAGTTAATACAAGGCCCGGCAAATGCATCATGACTGAAGCCCTTAGTCCCGTCCCTACATTTGTAGGACAGCTTGTTAAGTACCCTCTCTTCTCTCCAAAGGCGTAATCCACTTTCTCCTCAATCCAGTCATCAACCTGGTTCGCCGCTTTTATAGCGTTGAGAAGCTGGAAGCCGGGGAAGAGGCATTGAATTCTGATATGATCTTCTTCATTTAACATAATGCTGACTTCTTCATTTTCAGAAAGCAGACAGCCGCCAAAAGGAGATTCCGTTAAATTAGGACTGATCAGATGTTTCTCCATCAGCACCCGTTTTTCCAAAGGCTGAGCTTCACTCATTCTGATTAAATGAAATTGACCGATATCAGGCAGTTCTTTTCCTGAAAAGTGATCTTCGAATTGCTGAATGATGGATGAGGCTTCTTCATTCGTATACCTGGCAGGAAACTTTATATTTTCAAAGTTTCGGGCCAACCGTATACGGCTGCTGAGTACAATGTCACTTTCAGGTCCCTTTTGCTTCATCCAATTGCTTAGTGCGTCCTGAATAAAATGCTTGAGCGACATTACCCTTGTTCCCCCTCACTGTCTTTACTTTTTAACTTCTGCTCTAACGATCGGATCTGATCCCTGACCTCCGCTGCTCTTTCAAACTCTTCGTGTTGTATTAAAGATTCAAGTTCTTTTTTTAACATTTCCATTTGCCGTCTTACATGCAGGTTTCCGCCTATTCGTTTTGGAATTTTCCCGGCATGCACCGTATTCCCGCTGTGAACTTTTCGCAAGATCGGCGTAATTTGGCTGTAGAACGTATCGTAACATTCCGCACAGCCGAAACGCCCTGTTTTTCTCAGCTGCTGAAACGTCATACCGCATTTCTTACAAGCTGTGCCTTGCTCTGAGTAGCCGAACATTTGAGAACCGGTGTTTTGAAATGAAGACTCCATATTCAGCAGCCCTGATAATAAATTATGGATCGAGAACCCTTGGTTTCCACTTATACTGTATGAATCGCTATTTTCTTTTGCACATTGTTCACAAATATGAACTTCTTGTTTTTCTCCATTAACAACTTTCGTAAAGTGAAAAGTGGCCGGTCTCTCATTGCATTCTTGACAAATCAATCTTTTCACCCGCTTACTTTAGTTTTAAAGATGTGAGCATTGCTTTCATCATTCTGGCTCTTAGTTCATCCCGTTCGGGCAAATCAATATATAGAACTGAACGATCCATTACACTCACCATCATTTTAGCTTCTCTTTCCGAAATAACTCCGTCCTCTAACAGTCTGAGAATAATGTCATCAGAGGCTGCCTGGGACAAGTGGGTATGAATCTGCGAAATAATATTATTGATGAGGACGACTTCGTTATTCATTTTAATTTTGATAATACGAATATAACCGCCGCCTCCCCGTTTACTTTCAACAATATATCCTCTTTCACTTGTAAATCTGGTGTTGATGACATAATTTATTTGGGAAGGAACACATTGAAATTTATCAGCGATTTCACTGCGTTTGATCTCTAAAATTTCTTTGCCATTTTGATCTAATACTTGTTTCAAGTACTGTTCAATGATGTCAGAAATATTATGTCCCACTCAACCCCCTCCTTCATTGACTTTGACTATATTTGACTTTAACCTTACTATAAGGTGTTTCGCAAAATTTTTCAACTGTATCGCTCTATCTCTATTATTTCCACTTTGCACAAGCATAAAGGTGTTTCGCAAAATTTTTCAACTGTATCGCTCTATCTCTATTATTTCCACTTTGCACAAGCATAAAACCTGCTTTTGCAAAAAGGCATATCGTTACGTTTCTCATATTATATAATGTATGCAGAAAAACACAAAAAAGGCAGCTCATGATGAGCTGCCTTTACCATAATGATAGCTTGGCGGCGTCCTACTCTCACAGGGGGAAACCCCCGACTACCATCGGCGCTGAAGAGCTTAACTTCCGTGTTCGGCATGGGAACGGGTGTGACCTCTTCGCTATCGCCACCAAACCATTGAGAGTGTTCTCTCAAAACTAGATAACAGTAAGCATACATTCAAATTGGTTAAGTCCTCGATCGATTAGTATCTGTCAGCTCCA
>NZ_JAAMNL010000013.1:0-66475 GCF_011066015.1 Bacillus sp. EKM206B | reverse complement strand
GCCATTAGCTCAGTTGGTAGAGCATCTGACTTTTAATCAGAGGGTCGAAGGTTCGAGTCCTTCATGGCTCACCACTTGTCACGCGGGTGTGGCGGAATTGGCAGACGCGCTAGACTTAGGATCTAGTGTCTTATGACGTGGGGGTTCGAGTCCCTTCACCCGCACTTTCTTTTCAAAGTGCTGATCATCATCACTAGCTTATATGCTTAGTGGAAAGACAGCTTCATAGCACGCGGTCGTGGCGGAATGGCAGACGCGCTAGGTTGAGGGCCTAGTGGGTGAATAACCCGTGGAGGTTCAAGTCCTCTCGGCCGCATCCCAATGATACCAAGGGTTTAATCACCTTTGGTATTATTTTTTTATGCAGAAAATGCAACCCTGTAGAAAATTTTATCATTAACCACATAGTAAGCTTCCTTTGGAATTCGGTTATTTTGTAATAGACGATTAGAAACAAGAAGAGATAAATTAGAAATGAAGGTCATCCTCATTTAACCTCAATTGTGGTAGAATTGATCTAAAATAACATGGAGGATTTATGAAATTATGGATGATCTAGCAAGATTGATTTGTGGTGACTATGCTCAACATAAATCAATTGAAAGTCTGTATGATGTACTCTTTAATAATATAAAAAACATGGAAACAAGAATTAATGTTTTACTAACTAATGATAGTGATGATTTGACCTTATTAGGCCCTTTTTATGCAAGAAACATATTGGAATCTTCATGTTCAGCTTTAATAGGAAGATTTGATCCTTTTAGATTGATTTACGTGCACAAAATTCAATCTTTAGATAGCTATAGTATTGGTAAGAAATCAAGTGGAGCGATAAATTGGAATGGTGATGTTTTTGAAAAAAAATCAAACGGTGCTATATGGAACCCAGATAAAGAATTTCAAAAGGTAGGGCGAGGCCTCTTTGGAGATGCATATGGTGATACATTTTGGAATCCTGCTTATCAGATGTTGATTGATGATGAGACCATTCAAGATGATGAATCATTAAATTATTACCGAAGTTCAGTTGACCCAGATAAATTCACAGAGTATTTAAGAACACGCTCGTCTAAAATTTATTCATCCCTTTCCAAGGGGGTACATAGTGAATTTTTGATTAAACCAGAAATAATATATGATAAATCAACTGTAGTCGAATTATTATTAGATGCTGTGAAATTTTGTTCTATTATTGGACTTGTTAGTCATTATATAGACTCTTGTATTTGTCGTTTGCCTTATGATAACGCTTTTGTAATCTATCAAAAATTATATGATTGGGTGGAGAATCATTATGAGTGATTTATTTGATAGCAAATTAATATTGGCAGCAGAAGATTTTCCAGATGAAGAGTTTCGTAAATATCATACTTTTTCTAAGTATGAAAATAAAATTATAAGAAAATTAATAGCTCATGGACCGGTACTTATAAGGGGAGGGCGAGGAAGTGGAAAAAGTGCATTATTAAAAGAAGCTTATTTTAGATCGAATGAAGGAGATCTCTCTGAAAATGTTCTGGGAGTTTATGTGAGCGTTAGGCACCTGCCCTTACTTAGGGCAGAAGGGAAAGATTATGAAGATATATTTTGTAAGTTACTAATAGATAAAATAAGAATTGCTATCGACAAGTATATAGATATTCCTGTTGATGATTTCAGTCCTGCTTCAGAAATCGGGACTATTCAAAGTGAACTTACGAATCTATCTGAGAAAATTGAAAAACGTATAATACTGTTTTTTGATGATGCTGCACATATAGGTAGAGAAACATCTTTAAAAGAATTTTTTGATATCTTCAGAACTTTATCAAGCAATACTATTTCATGTAAAGCGACTATTTATCCAGGTGTTACAGAGTTCGGTTCTAGATTTGATTTGCTTAATGATGCAACAGTAATAGATATTTCACGAAATGAGGAAAACCCATCTTTTACGTCATTCTTTAAGGAAATATTAGAAAGGCGGTATTCAAATTCCTCGCTTCAAGAGTTCTTAAAAGTTTCTATTGAGGATTTTTCGGGATTTGTTGGTAGAGCAGTTACGGGTAATGTAAGAGCATTTATTTATGCAATTAATCACATTATTGAAATATCGGAAGAACATGAAGTAATTGGACTCCGTGAAATTGAAGCAACATTAAAACATTTAGCAACAGAATACTACTGGCCCTTACTTGAAGAATTAGAACCGAAGCTTGGAAAATATGAACCCTTAATAAGGCCTACTAGAGAGCTTACAGAGACGCTATATAAAGAAGTTAGTTACTTTGTGGACAGGCCAGGGTATGGTCCTTCTTGTTTAATTCATCGAGATGTAATTGAACGGCTAAAAAAACTTTTCGAAATAATGGAGTATGCTGGTTTTATTGTAAAACGAGATTCATCCAGAGCAATGAAAAGTGGTGGAAGAGGAACTAGATATATTTTGAATTTATCAAGTTTGTTGGAAGTTATCCCGGGGAATAGACTCACGACGGATTTGTTCAAGAAATGGAATAGTATAGAAAAGGAATATCCTCAAATATATAAACGAGGTGTATTAGATAATATAATTCTTCCTGAATTAAAAGGAAATGGGTCTCTAGGGATTTTAGAAAAACCAATCTCTGTGCTTAAAAAATCAAATGCATATCCGTATGGCTTGACTTCTAGAAGAATAGAAATTTTAGAGAGTAGTAACTTCAAAACAGTTGGGGATTTAGCTGACGCGAATGATGATCAAATACTAGAATTAGAGAGAATTGGAGACCACTGGTTAGGTCGGATAAAAAGTGTTGTTGGGCAAGCTATTTGGATGTAATTTATATTGGTGAGTGGGGCGGAGAACCCAACCTCTATCTTAAATATTTCCCATTTAAAAAGAAGAGTAGACAAGTTGCTACTCTTCATCTTTTTATCCACTATCTTGTGCTATTTGTGAGAGAATAAATAACCGTAAGAAAAGGCAGCTGAACAATGCCCTAAAGGGATTTTTCAAGAGATATTTTTTGTTTTGATGGATAAAATAAGAAAATGCGTGGATGCTCACTATGAAAAAGATTTGTTTGTCAGTGACGCCTCCAGTAAGAATTGAATATTTTTTATTCTCAACAACGAATTTTTTCACTCCAGATTAATTCACATTTAGCCTCACACACATTTAATTTTGGTTTGCAATTCATCGATCTTATTGAGTTCGTAGTCATAATCACAGTTTTCTTCTAAAACAGAAATCATAGTTTCAAAGAAATCTTTTGCATTTTTTAAGAGTATTTCAAAAAAATCAAGTTTCGGCAGTATTACTTTTTGTTTTTGGTCAATTTCAAATAACAGCATATCATTCGATATTAATTTCATTTTCAACAGAAGGGGTTGATCTGGAAAAAAAGTTTCGCCTTCTCCTTTTTCGATTGTTTCTTCACTTAAATTCAAAAAATAAGCCCACAATTGATCAACCAAGTCCCACATGGTGACATCAAGCAAATCTTGTTCACCATATTTTAAAATAATCGCCCCAGATAAATAGTAGGGATCTAACTGTGATTTCATGTTCTTAAGTTCCCCTATATTGTTAAGTGGGACAAAGTAATCGTCAACATTATTTTTTAAGACTGAAAGATCCTTTATCTTCTTATTTGGCTTGAGAATTAATGATTGTATATAAAACATTCTTACCTCTCCTATTTTTCCGGATAGAATTGACCTACTCTTCCTTTTTGAAAGCCTACAACATATTGCTGACCCTTATACGTTCCTCTAATTTGATAACTGAATTTTGTTCCTTTTTGTACTAACTCTTCACGGTTTTGTTTCATGATTGATTCTATCGCATCTGCAACATCGCTAACAGTCATCTCTTTATTGAGAAAAGATTGACGAGACTTAACTGAACCATCCCATAAACTAGGATGATGGCGCTCTAAAATATGCTTCATTCCACGTTTATCAATGAGAAATGATTGTCCTCCAAAAATGTATTTCCTGCTTTGAAAAGTCTCTAATTCGTTTACAACTTCATGCGGCTTTGCTTTTTTTATACCATGTGTAGCAGACTGGTTCTTAAAAACTTCAAGTGCAGAGTTTTTATAACTCACCCCGTCAATTGTGTTGAAAGGAAAAGTTCCTGAACCGCCAGCTATTGCATATTGTTGTTCAAAAACATTTGGTATTTTAACGTATTCAATCCCTTTTTTTATTCCTGTTTTTGAAACTTCAAGTGTCTTAATTGCAGCAAATTTTGAACCGGCTTTTGCAACTTTGGATACTTTATCAATACCCTTCGGACCAACTATTGCAAGAACAACAGTGCTTCCGACATAGGACACCCATTTTGCCCTGCTGTAGCTATCTCCATTAATCATATCACGTTGGAAAGTGTCTTCTATGTCTTTTGCTATGATCTTATAAGTATCGATTGGATGTAAGACTGCGTTCACCGTTCCAGAAAGCGTTTCAATAGGGTGCATTGCAAGCTGATAGAGACCCATCACGGTATCTTTACCGGCTTCATACATTCCAACTGCAATACCTTTTCCGATATCGGCTTTTTGTTGAAGTTCTTCGAGCTGGCGGAAATAAACTTTTTGGTCAGGCTCCAAATTCTCGTATCCAATTTTTTTAGCCATTTTTAAATACTCGTCAGGATCTGTTACATTTACAAGCTGTTTTTTCAAATCTTTAATTTCGCGTTTTTTAGCTTCCTCTTTTTTGATCTTTAAATAAGCTTCAGACCGCTTTTCGATATCGCCTTTTTTCTTATGTATGTCACTCTCGCGATAAGCCTTGGCATTATAATGTATGGGTGAAGCGTTTTTGCCCTTACCTGTTGATTCCTGTAACTTTTGAAAGTCTGCTTTAATAAATTGTTCGTTAGGTTCAGTCATTGCATATTCAGTTTTTAAGTTCTCGTCTGTATCGCCTATTTTCTCAATAATTTTTTTTCGTTTGTTTTCGGCGGACGAGAGCTCATCCTTAAAAGCCTCTGTTGAAAATAAATCAAGTGGAAGAATGTCATCAATATCACTCAGTATATCTTTCATTGCTTTCTTCTGCTCGCACATCATTGCTTGTGATTTTCTATATGCGTTTGTCAGTTCGTGTTCTAAGAAGGATTCTTCGACATATGCATCGGATAAGCTGGCATCTTCCAGAATACCGGAGATACTAGTAAGGAAAGCGATTTTCATATCAATGAAATCAATCCATTGATCAGCTACCCCGGAGTGATCGTGAAAAAATGCTTTAATATTGTTTGCTCCCTTCCCAGAGAACTCACTATCATCAAGATCAGCAACAGCCTTAAATGCTTTTTTCAAATTAATCATTTGATTTTTCAATTCTTTATAATCGTTTGCTCGGTTTTCAGCTTCAGATAACAAAGACCTTGCTTCAAATACTTTCATTGGACAATCCTTTCAGTAAGTTTATATCTAAATATTACCATGGATAGGATGTGAAGTTCGAAAAAATTGTTGAATAAGAGGTAATGAATTGAACGTAATGAGATTTCTAGAAGTGGGTAATTAAGGGGGTTTTTACTCACCAATTATTAACCATTATTCATTCAAACCTATAGAAATGATGTAAGGCGATGTTAGAAAGTGTAATGAAAATAAGCTTTCATAATCAGTGATACGGATTCACAATGTTGAGGGCCTAGTGGGTGAATAACCCGTGGTGAAAATCAGCCGGTGTCTATTGGCTGCAGTGATTTTAGGTAGTGTATTTTCAATAACTTATTTGCAAAGTGATCAAAATACTCAAACTATCTGGACAATACTTTGCTTGGTTCTTATTTGTCGATAGTCGCCGTAACGAAAGCACTAAACAACACCTTAAAGAGATTCTTTTGATATGACGGCCACATATGACAGTTTGCGATTGTAAAAATTCAATGTATAACCCTTGTTCAACTTACCAAGTTCAATTAATAGTTTGTTAAAATTGTGATAAATGTATGAAAGGATTAAATGTTCATATCGAAACATTTGGATTACAGGGAAGGGGAAACAAATACATGTCGATTTACCAAAAATAAAACCATTACCTAAGAAATGTTTCTTTATTTCCAGCTGGATTTAAAAAATAATTTTGTTAGGTGTCATGCAATAAATTCAATTGTCGGTGATTGGCCTGTTTAAATGCATCCATTATTTCATACCCGGTGCTACTTATTTCTGTTGTAGTCTGTATACTGATTAATAGGTAAAGAAAGTCGAAAAGGTATACGAAATTCTTCATACAAATTAAAGTTTTGAATGAAAGAGCAGGATTACTCCTGCTCTTTTTCTTTCTAATTGGGCTAGATTAAACGCAGACGGTTATTCCTTGGGAAAAACAAAAAAATTTCTTCTATCCATTGACTAGCTTGGCTTTAGCCGGGTTTCTACCACCCTGTTGGGCTTGTCAGATTTTAAAAAGGTATGCTACGTTTATAGTGTTTTGTTTCACCTGATTGTGGGGTAATAAAGATAGAATCAGTAAATAATTCTTAGGAACGACCTCAATCTTATAATAAACATATTGGAAGACGTAATGGAAGAACTAAAATAAAGGTTTAGGATACTTTTAAGAAATAAAGTTTTTTATCGATTGTGATCATATTCACAATAGAGCTGTATGAAGGGGAATCATTTCTCCAAATAGTCTGCAGAAAATACCAACCGCAGCCCGAGGATATGTCACTAACCGTTTTGGCTGGTATTATCTGTTGGCTGTTTCTCTTTTTGTTGCTTCTTGTATTATTTTTAGCCCAATCGGCAAAAATAAGTTAAGGAAACCAGCGAAAACACTGAATTTCATCCTTTTTCCTGGTTTACAATGTTATTTGGCGCTGATATGGATATTAGTCTAGTCTTTTAAGGTACAGTTGAACCAATCAGCCACTATGCCGTTAGCTCTCCATCAGGTGAAACAGAAACCCCCAGACTTTAGAGAAGATTTACGCTATACATTCTGGGACTGCATGCTTGGACCGTTTATACGCTTGTATAATGTGGATTTGATAATTAAGGAGTCGATATTATTAAATGAAGTTTAACAAGAAAAAAATTAACGTTGTAGACATTCAAAAAGCGAAGAAAAGCGTGTTTGCTACAGGGATAGGAAACGCGATGGAATGGTTTGATTTTGCTTTATATTCTTATTTGGCAGTTATTATTAGTAAAAACTTTTTCAGTCCGGTTCAAAACGATGAATTAAAGTTAATATTTACTTTTGCTACATTTGCAATTGCCTTCTTACTTAGACCGGTAGGCGGAATTATTTTTGGTAAAATGGGTGATAAATTTGGTCGGAAAATGGTATTAACAATTACTATTTTAATGATGGCTTTATCTACTTTAATAATTGGTGTGCTTCCTACCTATGATCAGATTGGTGTATGGGCCCCTATATTATTACTCTTTGCCCGTATTCTGCAAGGCTTTTCTGTGGGTGGAGAGTACGCTGGGGCAATGGTATATATCGCAGAATCTTCTCCAGATAATAAACGTATAAGGTTAGGCAGCGGTTTAGAAATCGGCACATTATCTGGTTATATAGTAGCTTCTGTTTTAGTTACAGTACTTTTCTGGACTTTATCTGATGTTCAAATGAATAGTTGGGGATGGAGAATTCCTTTCTTCTTAAGTATTCCAATAGGATTATTTGGTTTATATTTGAGAAGTCATTTAGATGAATCACCAATCTTTGAAAATGACATCTCTGAAAACCAAGAACAACAACCAGGTTTATTTGAAGTCATTAAAACATATAAAAAAGATATCTTTTTATGTATCGTATTTGTGGCATTTTTCAATATAACCAATTACCTATTGTTAGGGTATATGCCTTCTTATTTAGATGAGAACCTTGGTATAAGTGATAATATAAGTACACCGGTTACAGCAATTGTATTGATTATTATGGTACCGTTCGCTTTAACTTTTGGTAAACTGGGAGATAAATTAGGAAATAAAAAAGTTATAGCAATTGGATTAGTATTAGGAATTGTATTTTCGATTATCTCTTTCCAATTTCTTAATATGGGGAATATAACTTTCTTATTTATAGGACTTTTAATGTTAGGTATTGTATTATCTGTATACGAAGGTACTATGCCAGGATCTTTACCTACGTTGTTCCATACTGACATTAGATATCGTACATTATCCTGGACATTCAACTTATCAGTTTCTATTTTTGGCGGAACAACACCTTTAGTTGCTTCTTGGTTAACCCATGTGACAAGAAACAATTTGGCGCCGGGTTTTTATTTATTGGCAGTCAGTTTAATTGGCTTAATAGTTGTGTTAACCTTATTTAAAGATACTTCAGGTAAATCTTTAAAAGGTTCTTACCCAACAGTTGCTTCTAAAGCTGAATTTCAAGAAGCTGTTGAAAATCCAAAAGATTCACTGTGGTGGAAAATGGAACAAACAGAAAAGGAATGAAAAAAAACATCCATTTAATTGACCGACTACTCGAAATACAGACTCAGAATAAGCTGGGATTATCCGAGCAGCAATGACTGCAGCTCTTTTATATTCTGGAGGGCTCACTGCTTTGCAAAAGCAGCGTTGTTATTCTCGATCGTCATTATTTTATTGGTTGTGTCCTAATAATAAAACATTGACGCAAGAACAAAGAGAAATTAAAAGGTCCGGGCAATACAGCAAAATAAGAAGCAAGAAGCTTTGTTATGCCAGTTCTTCTCCCGAAGGAGAGCTGGCTTTTTATTTTCTGTATGGGGTCCAAAGCAGAAAACGAGAACTTGTACGCTAACTAATAATCCTATTGTTTTTATCAACAAAGGTTTTTTGGATATGAAGAGGGTGAACTGGTGAAAAAATGGAGTTTGTTGTGGAGTTAGCTTTTCAATTAGGGGGACATCTCAACAACAAAATAATAACCAGCCCGATTAAAAAGCTCATCAAAAGTTCCATTATTCCAATATACGATCCACTCAATTATTTGAGTGGATCTGTTTGTTTTTTATTTATTTGCAGCAGTCTCTATGTGACGAAACAATAAATGGATTAAAACCCTTTACGCAGCCAGGTTGCGGCGAGGTCAATTGCTCCGCGCGCAGCTTCAGTTTTAGCTAAGGCGTTGAGCATCACGAAATCGTGAATGATACCTTGGAAACGTACGGCAGTGACCGGAACACCAGCTTCACGAAGTTTATTGGCATATGCTTCTCCCTCGTCACGAAGTACATCAGCTTCAGCTGTGATAATCAATGCAGGTGGAAGCCCTTGAAGCTGCTCAGCAGTTGCACGCAGAGGTGATGCTGTAATTTCAGCACGCTCGTTCGAATTGGTTGTGTACTGATCCCAAAACCACATCATCGCATCCTTGCGTAAAAAGTATCCCGCAGCAAACTGTTGATAGGATTCCGTATCGAAAGAAGCGTCTGTTACCGGATAGAAAAGTAATTGTTGCCGGATATTCAAGTCACCTCGTGCTTTGGCCATTAGCGTGACAGCAGCAGCCATATTGCCTCCAACACTATCACCTGCAATTGTTAGACTCTCGGGAATCATGCCGTTCTCACGGCCATTTTCAGATGCCCACTTCACTACTGCATAGATTTCTTCAATGGCTGTCGGATATTTTGCTTCTGGAGATAAGGTGTAATTTGGAAAGACAATAGCAGCTTGTGCTCCGACTGCTAGCTCACGGATGAGCCGATCATGTGTATGCTCATTACCAAATACCCAGCCGGCCCCATGAATGTACACGATGACAGGAAGGTGCGCAGGTGCATTCTGCGGGCGCATTATTCTTACTGATACCTGTCCGCTCGGTCCTCCTGAAATCATAATATCTTCAATATCAACTGGCAGTTTATCAATTGGGTCAGATTGAACCTCATCTACAGCTTCTCGTCCTTTCTCAGGTCCAAGGTCGAATAGATAGGGTGGGTTCGCGGTTGCTTCTGCAAATTCTTGAGCTGCTTTTTCTAATTGTACTTTCTTTAACATCAATCTCACTCCTTATTTGAAGGCTGGTCACCTATATGTTTTAATCAAATTTTTTTATTCTATTGCCTATTGATCTTGGCATCTTTCGTCTTACATTGCTGTTGTAATGATTTGTACATCAATATTTCCGCGAGTAGCTTTAGAATATGGACATACTTGATGAGCTGCATGTGTTAATTCTTCCGCTTGCTCTTGAGATACCCCTTGAATTTCCACCTCCAGAACAACTCCGATTTTATAACCATTATCACTTTCATCTTTTAATAAACTTACTTTACCAGTAACAGCTGATTCGATTTTTAATCGTTGTCTTTGGGCCACTAAATGAAGAGCACTGTCATAACAAGCTGAATAGCCTGCCGCAAATAATTGTTCTGGATTTGTAGCAGTGGATACTTGATTTGGTTTTGGCATAGCTAAATCCAAATCAATAATAAGATCATTAGATGTTACATGACCTTCTCTTCCGCCTTTTGTTGTAGCTTCTGCTGTAAAATATACTGTCATCATCAAACACTCCTATAAATTAAATTTAACACAATTGAATTTTAATCAATATAATCAGCGTTGTCAATTAAATTTTTGAAAATTAAATTGTTCTCAATTGAAATTAGCAATTAAAATCCTCTAAATGATTGATTAGACTAAAATAAAGAACAGTTTTCCGCAGTTTAAAGTTAGTGTACATAATAACCATATTGAGAAAATAGGAGATCATATTATTGGTGATAGATTCTTTCTGATTTTGCATAAGTTATGATTAATTAAATTGTCAGTTATTCAATTTTACTTAATGTAATTCTTATGCTATTATGTGTAGTAATGAATATAAATATTGTGAGGGATTTAACATGAAGAATGATGATAAATTACTGTTAAGTAATCATCTATGTTTTGCGATTTATGCAGCTTCCCGTGAAATGATAAAGTTATACCATCCTCTCTTAAAAGAATTAGGAATTACGTATCCACAGTATTTGATTCTTCTTGTTTTATGGGAGAAGGAAAAAATATCTGTTAAAGGTTTAGGCGAAGAATTATATCTGGACTCCGGAACATTAACTCCAGTTTTAAAACGACTTGAGGAGCGAGGTCTTATTATAAGAGAGCGTTCAAAAGAGGATGAACGAAGTGTAATTATTACGTTAACAACTGAAGGGAATGAGTTTAAAGAAAAAGTCACAATGATCCCTAATGCAGTATTTGATAAAACCGGTTGTAATGAAGAAGAAATTAAAAGTTATAACAAGGAAATTCGTAATTTACTTCACATGCTGACAACTGAGCAATAGTTTTGTGAATATAGATGGCGGGCCCAGCGGATGAATAACCTGCGGAGGTTCAAGTCCTCTCGGCTGATCCTTATGATACCAAGGGTTTTGACACCTTTGGTATTTTTTGTTTATAGAAATTTATCTGTTACTGTCAAGTAATGCGAGCAGATTCAGATGAGTACAAAAGAGATAACGCCATAATTCTTGTATATGATGACGGGAAGTATATTCAGCTTGCGTTTTAGCAGCCGGAAGAAAATTCTCGCAAGCTTACTGCTTAAAAATCCATTTTTTTTTAATCAAAAAATCAATATCAATTCGGGGCTGGATTCAATATGATCCAGTCCCTTTTTGTTTTATTGATTTTTCTTATCCCCAGTCTTATAAAAGATTTTCTGTGAATCATTTAACAATTATCGGCCGATTTTTCTTTTTCGATAATATCCTTTACCACATCCTCAATTGTTATATGTCCAAGAGCTATTTCCAAGGCAGATTGGGCGATTTCAAATATTGGACCAATTGTACTTTGAATGTTCCGGCCTACAGGACATTGAGGATTGGGATTTTCATGTATACTAAACAATTCTTTATCTTGAACAACATTAACTGCTCTATAAACATCAAGTAAGGTGATTTCAGTTAAATCCTTCGCTAATTCAGCTCCCGCAATACCTGGCCGTACATTTACTAAACCTGCTTTTTTCAGCATCCCCATAATTTTTCTTATTAAGGCGGGATTTGTATTTACACTTCCAGCTAAAAATTCAGAAGTGCTAATTCCGTCTTCATTTATTTCAATAAGAGCCAATATATGAATTCCTACAGCAAAACGGCTGCTAATAGACATGATTTCTTCACCATCCTAATTACTTTACACTCTTTATAGTACACTTGTAACTGAATGTATTACAAGTTTATTTCACTCTAATATGCTCAATTAACAAGATGATAAAAGTATTGACAAATAAATAAGGTGTAACTAAAATTATTACATGTAATCAATATGGTTACATGTAAAATTTTGAATGATTAGGAGGACTTTAAATTGAAAATTGGAATCATTGGTGCAACCGGAAAAGCTGGAAGTCTTATCTTGAAAGAAGCGGTAAGCAGGGGACATGAAGTAACTGCAATTGTAAGAGATGCTGCAAAACTTAAAGAGGAAAAGGTTTCAATCATTGAAAAAAATATAATTGATCTTACATCGGATGATCTAAAAAAGTTAGATGTAATAGTTAATGCCTTCGGAGCTCCATTAGGAGAAGAACAGGCACATGTAGATGCTGGCCGGGCATTAATTAGGGCATTAAAAGGAATGGGTACAAGAGCCGTAATTGTAGGCGGAGCAGGGAGTCTTTATGTAGACGAAAATAAAACTGTCAGTGTAATGGATACACCTGATTTCCCGGAGATTTTTATTCCAACAGCTAAAGGGCAAGGTCGTAACTTGCAAGAACTAAAGGAAGCTTCTGATATTAACTGGACATTTATCAGTCCTTCAGCGTTATTTGACCCAGACGGGAAAAGAACTGGATTTTATCAGTCAGGAAAAGATCATCTTCTGGTGAATTCGAAAGGCGAAAGTTATATCAGCTATGCAGACTATGCAATTGCAGTATTGGATGAAATAGAAAATCCAAAACATATAAATGAACGCTTTACAGTTGTGGGAGAAGCTGAATAAGTTACTGAGTAGAAACAAAGGGTGCCATTAGCGTCATCGCTAATGGCATTTTCCTTTTAAGAATGTACGCAGACATTGAAAACTTTGCAATCAGAGTAGCTGATTATTTTTATGAAAAAGGGGATTTATCATGTTCCAATGAATATTATCGAGCTGATGACAGAGCAGGTGCTTAGTGAGTTGGATCAAAAAAATACGTATAAATAGCTCTGGCTAAAACCTTTGCGGGTTAGTTAGAGCTTTTGTAAACCCACTCGTTTTCATGAGTGGGCTTTTTAAAAATACACCTCTCAACATGATATTTATTATTAAGTACGGTAAGGGGTCCGTCAAAACTTCTAAATTACAAATGAAGGTTCTCACTAAAAAACCTGCCGCACGTTTAACAAATAAAACATGAATGAACATATTATTAATTTGCAGTTATTTCCGTTTCGTGCTATGATAAAGGAGAATTATTTTTGTTCGTGTAAAGGATAGTATGAATATCGACTTTTCGTCTTGATGATACTTTGGGCAAGGATAGTAATACAATGTGTAATACACTAGGAGGCAACAAAAATGGAACAAGGTACAGTTAAATGGTTTAATGCAGAAAAAGGTTTTGGATTTATCGAACGTGAAAATGGAGACGATGTATTCGTACACTTTTCTGCAATCCAAAGTGACGGATTCAAATCTTTAGACGAAGGTCAAAAAGTAACGTTTGACGTTGAGCAAGGTGCTCGTGGAGCTCAAGCTGCTAACGTTCAAAAAACTGCTTAATCTTCAATCGTTTATACAAACAGGCTCTTTATATAGGGCCTGTTTTTTTATGTTCTCTGTATCATACTGAATAAAAAACCCTACTCAACGTTCGAGTAGGGACAGATGCTACAAGGTAAGAAAAAGGTTTAAAACCTCAAAGGATTGTTTACAGTATAACATACCGGATTGACGATATGTGGAATATATATAAATGATTTGTTTTTATGTTCTCAAGGTAACTGTATGTTATTCTTTGTTACAATTCGCATATCTCTTTTATGAAAAGAAGATAAACAACTGCTATTCACTGTCGCAAGAGATGTAAGGAATTCTTAAAGATAAAGAGGGGAGTGGTTGTTTTTTCTTCCGGAAATAATCACTTAGACCTAAAACAATGAAAGCCCTGCCTCTCTTCCATCCTTACGGCTCCTTGTCCGTGCCAGTGTGAATCAGGATTACAAAAATCAAGTGACTATTTCATCGAGAATTCAAGTGTTCGTTGAAGAAAAAATAAAACAGATTAGATTGAGGAGTAATAAAAGCGGTTAATGTTTAAAAAGTAAGTTGAAGAAGTTGAATGTCTAATCGTAATATTCTGAAAAATTATCTATCATTAACCTTAACAGAAACTTTTTATTTGTTTTTCAGTGATTCCTTTAATGACTTCCAGTTCACTAATCAAAAATTCATATGCATTATCCAACATTTTTTTTTCGCTTGAGTTAAGTGCTTTCTCTTTCTTCATACGCATTAAATCACGTACAACTTCAGCGCCTTCTTGTATTTCACCCGTTTTTATTTTGTTCGTGTTTACTATATACCTTTGCTTCCACGGCAGTAACCTATCTGATTCTCCATGCTGAAAAATGTGTATAATGTGTTTTAATGCACGTATATCAGTAACTGGCCGTATATTTGAACTCGATATTTTACGCGTTGGAATCATAACTGTCATATTACTGATTGACATTCTTATGACATAATACTGTTGTTTTTCCTCTAAGAATTGTTTTTCTTCTATGGCTTCAATTGTACCTGCTCCGTGCATTGGATAAACAATGTTATCGCCAATTTGAAACATATAATCCACCTCCATATATGGGAACTTAACTTAAGGTTATCATATATGAAGTGAGATATCAAATTTTTAATGATAACATGGTCGTTTATTTGTGTCAATAACTTTTTTGAAAAAAACATCAAAACAAGAGGGAACCTGTGGGATTCCCAAAAAAGGAAAGATCAATTCAATTGGTCCGTGTATATCTTGGAATCTCGACTAATTAACAGAGATCAGTTTTTCGTTGAAAATGAGTTATTAAATCTCCTTTAGGAGTTCATGACTTGACATCAATGACACTTTACTAATCTATATGGGCACAATTTAATCACCGTTTTTTAACCATAATTCATGAAAACATATAGAAATGATGAAAGTGGAGGATAGAGAGTGTAATGAAAACAAGCTTTCATAACCTTAATGTATCTGCCATTCTTCTTCGTGCGGCGGAATTAGATATGATAATTCGATTAATGAAATGAAAAAATAGGAGAAGACAGCCAAAAAGAAATGAGAGCAGATTCAGATGCGTAACACAAGAATAACTCATCGTGATCGTATTCGTACACATTTTTACAGAGGAGGACAGTTATGATTGGAATACTGGCAGGAATGGGGCCAAAATCTACTGGGCCATTTGTAGAAAAGGTAGTAGACGAGTGCCAAAAAATATATGGAGCAATACATGACATGGATTTCCCTCATATGATGATTTATTCTTGTCCGACTCCTTTCTATATGAATAAACCTCTCAATCATACGGACATGGAAAAGGCAATTATTGAGGGGGCTGTAAAGCTTGAAAAAACGGGTGTTGATTTTATTGCAATCCCATGTAATACCGCACATATCTATTTTAACCAAATAAAAAAATCGCTTTCAGTCCCTTTACTAAACATGATTGATGAAACCATAAAAAAAATACCTAAAGGCTCCAAAAAAGCAGCTCTTTTAGCCACTGTTCCTACGGTTCAATCTGGAATATTTCAAAAAGCGTTAAACAGAGAAGGTTATGATTTTTTACATCAAGATAGTTGGCAAATCTATGTCGATCACATAATAGAAAAGATTAAACAAGGTCAAATCGATGAGGCTAGTACATTATATGATGAATTACACCGTGAATTAGCAGAAAAGGTTGATACGGTTATCATTGCATGTACGGATTTAAATATGGTCACGGATCAAAAAAGCAGCGAACTTACCTTTGTTGATTCATCAGCCTGTCTCGCTCAAGCCATTGTAAATAAGTATGTATTATTAACAAAATAAGCCGTCTGATTTATCAGCAAATTCAGGGCGCTTTTTTTCCGTTAAAGCGCCCGGCTTCGGCAAATACATGATCCTCGATTACTTCTTTGAATGTAACTTCCCCGCGTTATTGTTCTTTTAACATTGAATACTTTCGATACGCTTTATAGAAACTGCAGCCAAATAGAACAGCCATAAGGGCGGGAAGCGACCTCAAAAGGGCAAATGGAGTTTCAAATAAAAATGCTTTCCAAAACATTGCGCCTTCCATACTCCACAGACCTTCAGCTAAATACAAACCTGAATTCGTGTAAAGCATATTACAATAAAACAAGCACAGTAACCCAAAACAAGATGAAAAACTCATTAGTCTTTTATAATAATTACTCTTTGATTGGCGATCCGAGAAGATTTCATTTTGATCATCATCTTCTTTTTGCCAATATCGAGTTCCAAGCCCCCAAGGGCCATTTATATAAACCCAGCCGAAGTCTTCATAGATCTCTTTGTAATCTTTGAACTTTTTCTTTGATAAATAATCTTGATAATCCAGTCGCATCACATATTTTTTGTCGGTTTTTTCGAAAGTGTATATTCCTAATCCGCTGATATTTGTACAGCGATAGCCTTTTTGTAATTGCTCGTTCAGCCATTGCTCCTCTTTTTCAATATCAAAAAACATCTTAAATGTCTTCATTCGATTCACTTCCTTCGTACAGGGATAAAATATGAAGTAATCTGTTTTGTTCCATTTTCAAAATGGCGCTTCCTTCCGCAGTTATCATATAAACTTTTCTCCGGCCCGATTCTCCAACAGGTTCAATCCAGCCATGCTTATTCAAGTTTTCAATCGCGCCGTATAATGTGCCGGCTGCTAAAATAACAGTTCCGTTACTCATCTTTTCGATCTTCTGCATGGCGGCATAGCCATGAAGCGGCTCACGCAGAGCTAATAAAATATAATGCATGGTTTCAGACAGCGGTAATAATTTATGTTTCATATCCTCATCCTCTATTCAGTCTGACTATATAGTTAAACTTAATACAGTTCAACTGAATAGTCAATGGTCTTTTCAAAATTTGTCAAAGGAACTTGAAAATCAAATCTAAAAAGTCGCTTTTCTTACGTAATGGGAAGCGACTACTGAGTAGTCCTATTCAATTAAATGGCCCGATTGTTGGATGTAATGCTTAACTTCAGTGCTTGAAATGCCGGGTGGTAATAAGCTAAGCTTTCACTTTATCGAATGCCCAGCGTATAAACACCCCGTAAAGGTCCAA
This sequence comes from Bacillus sp. EKM206B, assembly GCF_011066015.1. Classification (NCBI taxonomy): domain Bacteria; kingdom Bacillati; phylum Bacillota; class Bacilli; order Caryophanales; family Bacillaceae; genus Bacillus; species Bacillus sp. EKM206B. The sequence continues at coordinate 49,228 of NZ_JAAMNL010000013.1, read as the reverse complement.
ACCCTCTCGGCTGCATTAAAAATACCAAGGGTGTTGAGTCCCTTGGTATTTTTTGTTCATTGAATTATTATAAACTTCTAACTTAGTTAATGGTTGTTGTTCCAGTTTTTCTCTATAAATGTATTCACAGGCTGTAAGTTGGTTTTGTTCGCAATTTCAATGACAGCGGGAACCACGGAAGGGTCTGTTTTGGAGAAGTTAGGAATCCGCGGATCTAACCGGAAAAAGCGATCTCCCAGCAGATTCGCGCTGACCATGGATTCATAGTAGCCATTTCCGCCGGAGATCATCTGAAGAAATGGCAGTAAAGGTTCATTAGGCGACCTGTCCAAAAGGACTCCCCAATTTGGAGGAAGGTTCTTCAGATTTTCGGGACGTATGTTATCCGCACTTACCATTCCCCACCCCCTCGTATCTCTCCTTAACCGAGTCGGGGCTTCACCTGTACCGATGGATAGCGCCGCAATTTGATCCAATGGCACGTTGGCTTTACCAACCGCAAACGCGATACTGGCCGTACTGGGGTTGGTTGCCACTACATATCCGTCCACGTAATTTTGATAGGCTCGCTGCGTCGCGGGAGCACCGCTGCTCCGCAGTATGACATCGCTCACTTTCTCATTTAAATAGGGAGAGCCGGGAAAGTTGTGAAATAATACGGGCGTCCAACGATCCAGTGCTGGGGAGTATAATTTGAATGAAGGGACAACAATTCGTTTTCTTACATCTTTAAGACGAAGGCCTGGCGGGAAAAAGTTTCGTACCGCTTTAATAAAACCGGAGTATGGTAATTGCTGATTGAAAACAGGTCCGCCCGGCCGGGAAGTGCTGAATGCGGGCAGGATTTCATCCTCAAAATACTGAAGTGTTTCCTTCGGAGATCTTCCGCTTGCTAATGCAAGGGCAGTAAACGAACCGATTGAATTTCCCGCAAATACATGGGTTCGGCTTATTAATGCTGGATTTTTTTCAGCCAGTCTGTTCAATAGCTGTAAACTTAAAGCACCTAAGGTACCGCCCCCGTCAAAGGTCATGATCCGATATTTTGCCAAAGCTGATTTCTCCTTTCTGATGAAAACTATCATTCAGTATATGTTCAACCAGAGTCTATTGTATGGATGAATGAATCTCTTCTTATCTTAAAAATGGTTTGATTATCAATCCGGCGAGTCGGGAAAGAATATGTTTTTTATTTGAAGAGGTTTTTTCCGGGAAGAAGGAGAATTATTTAAAAATAAAAGGGGGAAAACACTTGAATACAATTGACCTTATTATTTTACATTTTGAAGAGGTAAGACGGCGAAGCATCAAGTTATGGACAGCTATACCTGAGGAAAAAATGGACTGGCGCCCGGATTCCGAAGCCATGTCGTGTAAAGAAATGATAAGACACATATTAGAAGCGGAATTTCTTTATCATCAAATTTTAATGAAAAACATGAGTGAGTTTTCAGAGGAAACTATTAATCCTTATGATTCAAAAACGTTTACCACAGTAAACGAAGAATTAGAATTTGCAAAACCGTATCGGGCCGAGTTTTTGACATTCATCAAATCGTTAAACGAAACAGATTTAACAAATATAAAGATTGACAGGTCTGATGTTGGATATATTCGCGAACTAGGAGACATGTTATTAAGAATCGCTTACCATGAGTCCGTACATACCGGTCAGCTTTTAGACTATCTCAGAACTGCTGAGGTTGACAGGCCTTTAATTTGGGACTAGTTAAATAATTGAGTTTTACACGGGAAGGGGAAAGAATGGAATATAAACCGATTAATTTTCAAGAGAAATTGGCTGCGTTCCAAGATCAATGGTCTCCAAAAGTAATCGCTGAAATGAATGATTATCAATTTAAACTTGTTAAGGTACAAGGGGATTTTGTTTGGCATAAGCATGACGAAACAGATGAAGTCTTCATTGTCATTAAGGGTAATTTAATCATTGAATTTCGTGATGGAGAAGTAACATTAAATGAAGGTGAAATGTTTGTCATTCCGAAAAATGTTGAACATAAACCTTATGCAGAATCAGAGTGTAACATTTTGCTTGTAGAACCTAAAGGTGTTGTGAATACCGGGCAGGAAATAACTGATCAAACAGCTGAAAATGATGTCTGGGTCTAGCCTGTAACAAAAAACGATCAAAACTCCGAAAGACTCGGAAGCCTTAACTTCACCCAAAGTTAAGGCTTTTTATAAATTGTTAAAACAAACATGTTGCCGTTGTTTTAATGATCTGTTCCCCAAACCGCTTTCCGATAATTTTCCGGATCAGTATCACCTTCTGTATTAATGATTAACACATTAGATGATTGATCTAATTCTAATTTCTTCTTTATCTGTTCCATTGAAGTATTTCTACTTAACTCATGCAGCAAACCTAATGGTACGGAACCTGACTCACCAGAAATAATCTTTGGATCAGGATCAATAGGATTACCCAATATTCTCATCCCCAATGCGCTTATCTTGTCATTACAAGAAAAGAAATAATCACTGCATGTTCTCAAAATGTTCCAACCGAATGGGTTGGGTTCGCCGCAGGCAAGCCCAGCCATCATTGTAGAAAGATCACCGTATACTCGGACAGGTGATCCAGAGGCGCTTTGGGCTGACCGGTACAGACAATTTGCGCTTTCGGGTTCAACTATGGAGATTTTGGGCTTATTCCCGCTTTTTGCATTTAATAGGGAAGCTGCCATTGAAGCAGCGAAAGATCCCACTCCAGCCTGAAGGATAACATGACTGATTGTATTGAAGAAATCTTCATTTTGTTTGTATATTTCTGCAATAATTGTTGTATATCCTTGCATGATAGAGAGAGGAATTTGCTTGTATCCTTCCCAAGCCGTATCCTGAACTAAAATCCAATGATGTTTCTCAGATAAATCTGCCGCCATTTGAACAGTGTCATCATAATTTAAATCTGTAATGTACGCCTCAGCACCTAAATGTTTAATGGCTTCCAATCTCGCGGGAGAAGAACCTTTCGGCATATATACCTTTGCTTTCTGTCCAAAAAGGGAAGCCGCCCATGCCAGTCCCTTTCCGTGATTACCGTCGGTAGCTGTAGCAAATGTAGCAGAAGGAGCGCTTTTTACAAGTTCAACCAATTCGTTAAAATGAATGGAATTAAGGTCGATTTTAAGTTTTTCACTATAGTAAGAAGCAATCGCATATGAAGCACCCAAGCTTTTAAAAGCATTAAGGCTAAAGCGTTTAGATTCATCTTTGACATAAAGACTGTTTATGCCGAGATATTGTGCGAGACCTCTTAACGAGTGAAGCGGTGTTGCTTGATAGCCGGGAATGCCGGAATGAAAATGAAGCGCTTTTTTTGTTTCCTCTGCAGAGAAATAGGAAGATTCCTGAGGTAACGTATCAGATCTGAAATGATTCGAAACCCAATCAATATTCGCAAACAAATTTCTTCACCCTTCCAATATGTGATATATCACATTATACATGGATCGGAATGTAAAGCAACTCTTCTTTTTCGCAAACGATATACTAAAATGTGGTATATTACATGTAAAATGATGTTTTAAAGAGGTGGAAACGTGACAATGAACCAACAGCACCAATTAAAACGAACATTTATGAAAGTTGAAGCTTATCAGTTTCTGAGAGAGTGGATTATAACAGGTAAGCTTGAGCCGGGAGAAAGACTGAGAAATCAAGATCTATCTGAGACACTCGGAATCAGCCGCACGCCGGTCCGGGAGGCGCTGCTTCAGCTTGAAAATGAAGGTCTTGTCATAACGAAAGCTAATCGGTGGACAGTGGTAGCACCTATTGACCTGGAAAATGCGAAAGAGGTTTACTCGGTCGTTTGGTCTCTCGAGTGTCTCGCTTTTGAGCAGGCACTTTCAAGATTTACGCAAGATCATATAGACGAGATGGAAAAATTAAATAAGCAAATGAATGCAATAATGGAGATGGATGATAAGGTAAAAGCGCTGGAATTGGATAATGCCTTTCATCAAAAGATCATTGAAGTCTCAAATAATACTGAACTGCAGAAATTATTGCAAGGACAAAAAACGAAAATACAGAGAATTGAAATTCGGTATTTCAGTCAAAATCATGCAATGAATGCATCCTGCAGTGAACACAATCAAATATTAGACGCAATAAAGAATAAAGATCTTAAACAAGGACTGAATGCCATAAGGAGTAATTGGGAAAACAGTCTGACTCGAATTATTTTAAACAGCCAATTAAAAGCCTGACAACTCGTCAGGCTTTTTTGTATGAATATTCTGTTTGACTAATATGAGATATGTGATATATTACTCTTAACTGAAAGCAATTCAGTTTTTTTGCGAAGAATATTTTGAATTTTACATCGATAAGGAGAAGGTGATTATTATGTTAAAAGCAGTTTTCACAGAAAAAGCACCAAAAGCGATCGGACCTTATTCTCAAGGCATTAAAGTACAAGATTTTTTATTTTTATCAGGACAGCTTCCTGTTAATCCAAACACGGATGAAGTTCCGGCTGATATTAGGGAACAAACGATTCAAGTCTTAAAAAACATTGAATCTATTCTGAAATCAGAGGATTTAAAAATCGAAAATATAGTGAAAACGACTATTTTCCTTGAAAATTTAGGTGATTTTTATGCTGTTAACGAGGAATATGGTAAATATCTTGGAGACCATCGTCCTGCGAGATCCACAATTGAAGTAAGCCGGTTGCCTAAAGATGTGAAGATTGAAATTGAAGTCATCGCGTATTCCGGATAAATATATACGAGTGAAAAGCTGCCCGGCTTCATGGTAATTCGTGATATTCCAGAGCATGACATACTTTTTTCGGGAGGATAAATATGTCTATAGAACAGGATGTGGATGTGCGGTGCCGGAGTTCTTCATCGAATAATGCCTCTTATGAAGATCCGGCTAAATGGTGCAGGCAAAATACAATTTGGGTCTTAGGCCTGTTTGGCACAGCAATAGGCGCGGGCGTGCTTTTTTTGCCAATTAATGCGGGAATAGGGGGCATTCTGCCTCTGATGATCATCACTGTTCTGGCTTTTCCGATTACGTACTTTTCTCACAGAGCTTTGGCCAGATTTGTTTTATCAGCAGGTTCTGCAACAGACGGGATTTTAGCGGTGACAGGAGAATACTTTGGAGCGAAAGCAAGAAGAGTATTCACTGTCATTTATTTTCTTGCGATTTACAGCATCCTGTTAATGTATTCAGTTGCCATTACAAATACAGCTCAAAGCTTTATTGTGAATCAAATGAACATGTCAGAGCCGCCAAGGGGTTTAACTGCCGGATTTCTAATAGCAGGATTACTGTTTATCGTGCGTTTTGGTCAGGATGCGATCATGAAGACTATGAGTTTGTTAGTTTATCCATTTATAGGTTCGTTATGTCTGATGGGGATCTATCTGATACCTAAATGGAATACAGCCATTTTGGATGTCACACACCTATCATTATCCGGATCAGGCCAAGGGATGTTCATGACGGTATGGATGACATTCCCTGTCCTGGTGCTTTCATTTAATCATTATTCAATGATTTCACCATTCGTTGTAGCTCAAAGGCAGTGTTATGGAGACAAATTTGCTGATGATAAATGTGCCCAAATACAAAAATACAGTTATATATTGATGATACTTACTGTTTTATTTTTTGTATACAGCTGTGTATTCAGTTTGTCGCCGGCAGATCTTGCTATGGCAAAGAAACAAAACATCTCAATTCTCACTTATCTCGCCAACCATTTTCATTCAGCGTTTATTGCCTGTCTTTCCCCGATTATCGCATTTGTCGCAATTACGAAATCCTTTTTAGGACATTATATAGGAGCCTATGAGGCCATGCGGGATATCATTGTTGAGGTTTTTCCATCAAGAAATAATAAGAAAAAAACAGATTTTATCATTCTGTTTTTTATGTTTGTCACTTGCTGGCTAATAGCTTATATCAACCCAAGTATTCTAGGCATCATTGAAAGCATCAGCGGACCGATAGGGGCTGTTATTCTATTGTTGCTCCCTATGTATGCCATTCGTAAGCTGCCCGTATTAAAAATATATCGAAATAAAATCAGTAATGTTTTTGTTACGATTATTGGTGTCATCACTGTTTCGGCAATTATTTTTGCTTTATTTTAATTATTTGTGTAAACGCTTTCTATTTAATGATTACATTGGAGTGGTCTTTATGAATGATATCACAATGAAAGATCAATTAATAAAATGGAGACATGACCTCCACATGATACCTGAAACAGCTTTTGAAGAACACATGACCTCAGCGTATATTGCTGAAGAATTCAAAAAAATGGGAGTAAGTGTTTGTTCGGGTCTGGGCGGCACAGGTATAGTCGCCACCTTAAAAGCGGGAGAAGGTTCAAAGGTCATAGGAATCAGAGCGGAACTGGACGCATTACACTTCACTGAAGCAGCAGATCATTCGTATGTGTCTAAAAATAAAGGAAAAATGCATGCCTGCGGTCATGACGGACATATGGCAATCCTTCTTGGGGCAGCTAAAATATTGAGTGAAAGACAACATTTTAACGGCACCGTGCGTTTTATTTTTCAACCGGCGGAAGAACCGGGCAAGGGTGCGAGGGCTATGATTGAGGATGGACTTTTTGAACAATTTCCGCTCGATGAAATTTACGGATTGCATAATATGCCTGGATTGCCGGCGGGTACTTTTGCAACCCGCCCCGGGGGAATTATGGCCGGTGAAGATAACTTTGTCATCCGGATTAAAGGAAAAGGCGCTCATGCAGCCCGCCCCCATATGAGTATTGATCCATTGGTCATAGCGTCGCAAATTATTCTCGCCTTACAGACTATTGTGTCCAGAAATTTAGATCCAAGCGTTCCTGCCGTTATATCCTGTACGGAAATCGTAACAGACGGGGTGAGGAATGCGATTCCGACTTATGTGGAAATCAAAGGTGATACGCGGAGTTATTCTCCTGACACCCGACGTTTTCTCGAAGAAAAAATGAGGACTATCAGTTCCGGGATTTGTGAGATGCATGGTGCGGAGTGTCAGTTTGAGTATACACATGAATTTGCTCCAACGACGAATTGGGAAGAATATGTCGGGTTTACTGTTGAAGCTGCTGCCAACACAGCGGGAAAAGAGAATGTCACTTCTAATATAAATCAGATGATGATTTCAGAAGATTTCTCGGCTTTTTTAGAGAAGGTTCCCGGTGTATTTGTTTTTCTTGGCAATGGTGATGAGAATGATCAAAAGGGCCATATTCCATTACACAGCCCGTCATATGATTTTAATGATGACATTCTTTTAACCGGTGCAGCGTATTTTGCGGAATTAGTTAAAATTCGCTTATCCTAAAACACATGAAACAAAGAAAAACAGCAATTACTGAATCAGTCAGTGCTGTCTTTCTTTGTTTTTTTGTTTTTTATAAGCCAGCGGCGTCATCTTCATGGCATGTCTGAACCTGCTGATGAAATAACTTGTGCTGTTAAAACCAACTTGATAAGAAATGTCTGTCACACTCGCATCTCTTTGCTGCAATAAATATAAGCTTTTTTGAATTCTGTAATCTATAACGTAGTGTAACGGAGAACATTTTAAAAAGCGCTTGAAATAGCGGCAGCACTCAGAACGGCTTAGCTGCCCGGCTTTCGCAATATCCACCAATGTGATTTTTTCAGCATAATGCTGATGGATCCAGCTCAGCATATTCTTCATCCTTTGGTTCTTCAACCATTCTGTTTCGATACATTCAAGGTGGAAGCAATTGGCGATTAAGTGTTTCCAAACAGACGTAAGTTTCATTGTGATATCTATTTCATAAAAGGGTGATTTTTGCTCGATGCATTTGTGGATCTCTAATACAGCCTTCAGAATGTTTTTTTCTAAAGGATCGTCTGCGTGGATATATAAGTAAGGGACATTCGTTGCGTGAATCAAAGGTTTTACATAGGTCGTGCAGAGTTCCTGTGATAAAACGAAATGCGGGGAGACATTTAAACAGATATAAAGACAATCTGAACCGCCATGCTCCTTTGTCATATGCAGGCAGCCGCTGTTAATAAACAGACCGTCGCCTTGACGGACAACCACCCATTCCTCATTTACTTGGAATAGCGCTTCTCCTTTTATTATAAGCACGAATTGAATTTCATCATGCCAATGAAGGGGAATATATCCGTGCAAATGGTTCTTAATGGTTTTTTCATAGCAAGCAACCGGCATAACAATTGTATGGTGTTTCGTCAAATCTTGCAGACTGTCATCCATCAGAAAGTTTTGCGTTTGCATGTTAAACACCTCAATATACTTATATTTTTAAATCCAATATTGGTATTAAGATGATGAATTCTTATATATCATAACATTATTGTTATATCAATGAAGCGATTGACTCAGTACAGGGAGGAATGCAAAATGGCATCTGAACATGTGAACCTTTACATTAATTCTGAACGTTTACTCAGCCGTCTTAAGGAGCTTGGTGAAATCGGACGTGACCGCCATGACAGACTCACAAGGTTAGCTGCTTCCGATGAAGATAAGGCGGGACGGGACTTATTGGTAACATGGATGAAAAAAGCAGGCTTAGAGGTTATGATTGATAAAATCGGAAATATTTTCGGGGTATGGTACGGTTCTGATCAGAATAATAATGCACCCATTATGATCGGCTCTCATATCGACACGGTCATCAACGCGGGTATTTACGATGGATGTTACGGGGTTATTTCGGGACTTGAAGTCATAACCACTTTAAAGGAGTCCGGCTTCAAACCGGAGCGTCCGATTGTCATTGCGGCTTTTACCAATGAGGAAGGTGTGCGATATACTCCAGATATGATGGGATCACTCGTATTCGCCGGAGGACTTTCTTTAGAAAAGGCGCTTCAGACCTGCGGTACGGATGGGACGAAACTGGGTGAAGAACTTAAGCGTATAGGATATGAGGGAACAGAAAAGCCCGGCTTTTTAACACCGCACGCCTTTATTGAGCTTCATGTTGAGCAGGGGCCGATTTTAGACAAAACAGGCATTCCGGTCGGTGCCGTTGAGAATTTGCAAGGGATTTCCTGGCAGCGTATAACGGTTCAAGGCGTTCCAAATCATGCCGGGACAACTCCGACTGATATGCGTCAGGATGCCGGGCATGCAGCCGCACAAATCATAACGTATTTGCGCAAACGTGCCAATATGTCTAACGGCCAAACTGTCGCCACGGTCGGAACAATCAGTTTTGAGCCTAATGCTATTAATGTCATTCCATCATTGGCAGCACTTACAGTTGATTTGCGAGATCCGGACGAAAAGAGACTTCAAGAAGAAGAATCAGCATTGGCCGATTACCTGAAAGATTTGGAAGAGGCTGAAAACGTATCTATCACATCTGAACAATTAGTCCGTTTCAATCCCGTTGTATTTGATAAAAACATTGTTACATTAATTGAGCGGGCTGCAAATAAACGGGGACTGGAATCAAAACGGATGACTTCCGGTGCCGGGCACGATGCACAAATGATGGCCCGCATCTGTCCGACGGCTATGATTTTCGTTCCAAGTATAGAGGGGATCAGCCATAATCCTGAAGAATACACGAAAGATCATGACTTGGCTGCAGGTGTCAATGTATTATTAGATGTCGTTCGTGATCTTTCTTCTAACTAAGGAAACGGGAACATAAAGGAATACAAATCGAGATAAAGAGTGAAGATAGAGAGTGTCGTACAGAAAAGCTCTCCTCATCATTGATATCTCTGATGAAAGTTCAATTTTTCCCGGCGTATCAATCATGCCAAAGGTTTAACCGCCCTTGGCTTTTTTTTATGTCAACTTTTGCGTCTGGTAAGTGAAAATTGTTTTATAAACGGTGTGATCATATAATTGAATGAAAAAGGATGCATATCATGCCGATCAATTCTTTTGAAAACTATCCGATGAGCTGGAAGCCGACGATTGATAAAACGGAAAAACCCATTTATAAAGCAATTGCAGAGAAATTAGAACAGGATATATTACAAGAAGTTTTATTACCCGGAACCAAACTGCCTCCTCAGAGAGAACTGGCTGATTTTTTAGATTTAAATGTAAGCACCATTTCAAAGGCTTTTAAAGTCTGCGAGTTAAAGGGTCTGCTGAGTGCCTCTGTCGGGAGCGGGACTTTTGTTGCTTATGATGCATTATCGAATGCGTATCTTCTGGAGGATACAAAGCCGAAGCATCTGATTGAAATGGGGGCGACGCTTCCGGATCAGGCTTCTTATGAGCCGCTGCTGCTCCAGCTGAAAAGTATGCTGCAAGAGGAAGATTATGAAAAGTGGTTTGGCTATGGCCGGACGGGTGAAAGTCTTTGGCTGAAAGATGCGGCTGTCAAGCTGATTCGAAGAGGCGGATTTGAAACATCCGTTGATCACATTTTATTTGCAAACGGCGGACAAAATGCGATTGCCGCCGCATTGGCAAGTCTTTGTAAACCGGGAGACCGCATTGGAGTTGATCACCATACATACCCAGGCTTGAAAACGGCCGCTTCAATGCTGAGTGTGCAGATTGTGCCGATCAAATCAGAGAACAATGAAATGAGCCCTGCCTCATTTGAATATGCGTGTAAAAATGAAAATATTAAAGGCATCTACCTCATCCCGGATTATCATAATCCGACAGCGTCCTTTATGTCTGTTGAGAATCGAAAAATGATCGCGGAAATTGCAAAAAAATATAACCAATTCATTATTGAAGATGCCTCGTACCATCTTCTTGGCAAGAATCCGCTTCCGGCCATCGCATCATTTGCACCGGAACAGGTCATTCACATTGCCGGACTATCAAAATCACTGGCACCAGGGTTAAGGATGGCGTATGTCGCCGTCCCGAGTCAATATAAGGAGCCGATTTCAAAGGCGCTTTACAATTTAAATATAACCGTTTCCCCGTTGTTAGCAGAACTCACTGCACGCACGATCGTATCGAATCAATTTGAAATCTTAATTGACAGTCATCGTGAACAGACTATTCGAAGAAACAAAATGGTCGATCAATATTTAACCGGCTATACGTGTGCAGGTGCTGAGACGGGAATCTTTCGATGGTTGCTGTTACCCGGAAATATGACAGGTGCTGCATTTGAAAAATCAGCCGCACAGCATGGAGTGCAAGTGTACGCGGCTGAACGTTTTGTCGTCGGGAACAGTTGTCCGGAAAGGGCTGTAAGGGTGTCTGTCTGTGCACCGAAAACGCTTGGGGAGCTTGAGCAGGGACTGCTGATTCTTAAACGCCTGCTGGATGAGCATATCTAATATTGTCCGCCATACAATTATAATATTGTATGGTTTTTTTGTGCGTGTTATGATAATCCAAATCTGTTGGAGATTATAGAAAGGCAGGTCGGATTATGCTTCACAAAGACAGTGCAAAAGGGTCGGGTACTCAATCGGCATCATTTCAGCAATTCATAGGTTCTCCTGATAAACAAAAAAGATTATATAAGCGGACTTTATTTGTCGTCAGTCTTTCACAAATTTTCGGCGGCGCAGGGTTGGCGGCAGGAGTGACTGTCGGTGCGCTTATTGCACAGCAAATGCTTGGTACAGATGCGTTTGCCGGTGTGCCTTCTGCTTTATTTACATTAGGATCAGCGGGCGCCGCATTATTTGTGGGGAGGCTTTCTCAGCGTTACGGCCGCCGGACAGGTCTTTCAGCCGGATTTATGATTGGCGGACTGGGAGCGGCAGGAGTCATCATGGCAGCTATTTTAAATAGTGTGTTTCTGCTGTTTGCTTCTTTGATTATTTATGGTGCGGGAACAGCGACAAATCTGCAGGCCCGTTATGCGGGTACGGACTTGGCAAATCATAAACAGCGGGCGACTGCTGTCAGTATGACTATGGTTTTTACCACATTCGGTGCCGTTGCAGGCCCGAATTTAGTGAATGTAATGGGGAACTTCGCTCGCTCCATTGGTGTTCCGTCACTGGCGGGCCCATTCATTTTAGCGGCGGCAGCATATATATTGGCGGGTGTTACTCTTTTCATCATGTTACGTCCTGACCCATTAGTCATAGCAAGAACAATAGAAATGGCCGGCCAAAAACCTGATGATAGAGGACAAGTGACCGCCGACGAACACACAGAGAACAAAAAAGGTATTATTGCGGGCGCGGTTGTTATGATTCTTACTCAAATTGTAATGACTGCTATTATGACAATGACACCGGTCCATATGAGACATCACGGCCATGGTTTAGGAGCGGTAGGTCTTGTTATCGGTTTTCATATAGGCGCCATGTATCTCCCTTCTTTGGTGACAGGTGTGCTTGTGGATAAATTAGGCCGTACTGTAATGGCTGTATCTTCTGGAATAACGCTGCTTTTGGCAGGGCTCATATCAGCATTTGCACCGGGAGATTCTATGATTCTTATGGTCATTGCTCTGTCATTGCTCGGGTTAGGATGGAATTTTGGTTTAATAAGCGGAACGGCACTTATTGTTGATTCAGCTGAAACGTCAACACGGGCTAAAACCCAAGGTACTGTGGATGTTTTGATTGCGTTGTCCGGAGCTGCCGGCGGAGCCTTGTCCGGAATGGTCGTAGCAGGTGCCGGTTACCTGACATTATCACTTGGCGGAGGGATATTATCGTTATTATTAATTCCGATGGTGATATGGTCGCTTGGAAGTAAGGAATAGTATTTTATGTTTAAAAGCAGTGCGAGGCTCCCGTGGTTGAAAAACCCATGAAGCATAAGTCCTCCCGGCTGCATCTCAATGATACCAAGGGTTTAACGGCCTTTGGTATTTTTTGTGTTCTCTTTTATTTTTAAAGTTGTCTCTATTTGCTCTGTTCAATAGACTGTCGTTTTTAAAAAAGGTTCTAAAACGATACAATGATGTGTTTGAACGGTTGTAAGTTTGATGTATTACAAAAAATAGCTGTTATATCTCTTTATATTCTTTATAGTAAATATATAGAAAATAAATAAGCGGTTAAAAAATATTTTTAGTAAAGGAGAGTCATATGGAAGAAGTTAAAGTTGTATACGCAGTGATTAAAAATGAGTTCAATCAGATAGTAATGGTAGATAATCATGAGGGGCATTGGTCACTTCCAGGCGGAAGAGTTAAGCTTAATGAAAATCTAATAGAAGCAGCTGTACGTGAGGTATATGAAGAAACAGGGCTGGAAGTTGAAATTGGGAATATACTGGCTGTTAATGAAGCGAAATTTATAAAGAGAAATCATCACGCCATATTTTTTACATTTGAAGCAAAAGTTACGGGAGGGAAAGAAGGAATTAAAAATCCTCAAGAAATATTGAAAATAGAATGGGTTGATATTGAACAGGCAAGTCAGCGATTGCCTTATTACACCGAAGGGATTAAAAAGCTTATGAAAGGAATTGCGCTGTATAACAATCGGGGAACAATACACTGATAATTCCGTACTTTGATTAATGGTTGTGGAGGGTGAAGCGGTAAGGTACTCGTTCTTCAAGGAAAAAACGAAATAGTAATAATGATTTTTACTTGAACGACACTTAAGAAAAGATTAAGGTTAATTGTTGAAAAATTTTGTTAATATTATAATACATTGTTTGGAAATGTAATCATTTTATAAGGAGTTTTCTAATTGCGTTGGAGTAAATGGTTCAATATTTTTTGCATAGCAGCATTGTGATCGATATATGGCTATAAATTGTTTACTAACCAAGAAGTCAGTACGACTCGTGTAATCATAGCTGCTGCAATTATCTTGTGGAACGTTGTCGGACTTTTTAGCAAAGAACCAGTAAAACAAACACAGCAAGCAAACTAAAAGCCAAAAAACACTTTCCAATCGTTCAACAAAAAGTTGGTACAGAAGGATGCTGCAGCGCGCAGCATCCTTTTTATCATTTTCACAAAAAACCAAGAGTTTAACCCCTTGGTTTTTTCGTAGTCTCCCTTTTTACGCTGCTTATTATAATCGTCAATCATTCAAGTTTCATCAAGCATCCAGAATCTGTTGTATCGATAAATGAAAATTGCCCTAAAATGTGCCGGTTCATCAAAATACCAGTCCAAGCTGCAGTTATTTCTTTACATAGTATGTAAAGATTAAAAGATGAGAGAAGGAGTGGCGTAATGTATTATAACGAAGGTGAAGATCAACAGTACGTTCAGAAGAAAAAGCCATACAACGAAGCCTGTGACCTTGGCCATGATTTTGATATGGCGGAAGACGAAGCAAGAGCAGAAGCAGCAAGAGAAGCAGAAGCGAGAGCCAGAGCGGAAGAGGCGATAGCAAGAGCGGAAGAAGCAAGAGCCAGAGCAGCAGAAGCAGCAAGAGCAACGGCAGAAGCAAAGGTAAAAGCGGCAAAATTAGCAGCAAAAGCGAAATGTAAAAAACGTCATAAGAAAGAGAAAAAACAGGATTGCAAACGTAAGCACAAGAAGAAAAAATAAGAGCTTTTCATCATGTAAAAGATAAGATTCAATGTGTATTGATTTTATCCGTACAGGGGTACAAAAACGATAAAGAATAAGATTCTTGTCGGGGGATCAAGCAGAAAGATTGCTCAGCCGGTGTCTCAGCAGAACCACGCATGGCAGGGCAAACATAATTTTCTATGGACTTCCATAGTTTGGTCGGGATATCACGCCAATAAATGTAAGTGCCTATCATGATAAAAAAGGCAGGAGAGACAAGAGTTTCGGCAGCTTGCCGCTCTTGTCTTTTTTTTGTTTTTATATCATCTTCGCGTATATGTATCTATTTTTAAGTTTGCAGAACATCTGTCTAAGAATTTGTCCCATTCCTACATATACTGGTATCGGAATCAAATGCTTATTGGGAGTGAAATAGATGGGATCAGCACAGTTAACAGGACGCGTCATCTTCAAAGGGGACCCCGGCTATACACAGGCGGTTAAGAATTGGAACCCTTATGTTGATGTCTGTCCGCTTGTCTTTGTTTTTGCACAAAATTCATACGATGTAAGTAATGCTATTAAATGGGCTCGTGAGAAGAATGTGCCTATGCGTGTCAGAAGCGGCCGCCATGCTCTGGATAAAAATCTTTCCACGGTAAGTGATGGGATTGTTATTGATGTGAGTGACATGAATAAAGTTTTCTTAGATGAAAAAAACGCGGTAGCAACCGTTCAAACCGGCATTCACGTCGGCCCGCTTGTAAAAGGTTTAGCTCGGGAAGGTTTTATGGCCCCATTCGGAGACAGTCCAACCGTCGGAATCGGAGGAATCACGATGGGAGGCGGATTTGGAGTGCTTTCCCGATCGATCGGCCTGATAAGCGATAACCTTCTCGCACTGAAAATGGTAGATGCCAAAGGCAGGATTATTCAAGCAAATCAATCCCGCAATGAAGATTTACTGTGGGCTTCCAGAGGCGGCGGGGGAGGCAATTTCGGATATAACACCCAATATACATTCAAAGTTCACCGTGCCCCTAAAACCGCAACCGTCTTTAATATTATTTGGCCGTGGGAACAGTTAGAAACGGTATTTAAAGCGTGGCAAAAATGGGCGCCGTTTACAGACGAACGATTAGGATGCTACCTTGAGATTTACAGCAAAGTAAATGGCTTGTGCCATGCGGAAGGATTGTTCCTCGGTTCAAAACCAGAGCTGATTCAATTATTAAAACCTTTATTAAATGCCGGAACGCCGGCACAAACAGTAATCAAAACATTATACTACCCGGATTGTATAGATTTCTTAGATCCTGACGAACCGATTCCCGGCAGATCTGATCAGAGTGTTAAATTCTCCTCGGCGTGGGCGCTCAATCTTTGGCCGGAAGAACCTATTGCAGTAATGAGACAATTTTTAGAAAAAGCGACTGGGACAGAAACCAATTTCTTTTTTATCAATTGGGGCGGCGCGATAAGCAGAGTTCCAAGCAGTGAAACAGCCTTCTATTGGCGCCGTCCGTTGTTTTATACGGAATGGACGGCTAGTTGGAAAAATAAATCACAAGAAGCTTCGAATCTTGCATCAGTTGAAAGAGTGCGTCAGCTGATGAAACCATATGTAACAGGTTCATATGTGAATGTTCCGGATCAAAATATCGAGAACTTCGGAAAAGCATATTATGGCTCAAACTTTGCAAGGCTTCAAAGAATAAAGGCGAAATACGATCCCGAAAATGTATTCCGTTTTCCGCAAAGCATCCCGCCATCGTATAAATAGTTTGATCGTTTTGGGAAACAAATAAAAAACACACCAGAACTTTCAGGTGTGTTTTTATTGTTACTAAATTTGGTTATTCAATTGCATCCCAGTGCGGATTCCAAACGATTTCCCATAAGTGTCCATCGGGGTCTTGGAAGTGACCGGCGTATCCGCCCCAAAAAGTATCATGAGCGGGATCAGTTATCGTTGCTCCTGCCTGTTTTGCCTGTTCTATGACTTTATCGGCTTCAGCTTTACTGCCAACATTATGTCCTCATGTAAATTCTGCAGGGCTTGGCGCAGTTAACGTAATGTTTGATTCATGTGCGATGTCTTTGCGGTCCCAAAGGGCAAGTTTCAGTCCCGTTTGCAAGTAAGCAACTGTGCCATGTCCAAATCTGTACCGGCTGTTCCTTCTGTAGGCAGACCCAAGCCACCCGATAGAAGTGCAGGATTTTTCTAAATTGTCTGCGCCTAAAGTAATTACTGTAATCCGCGGCTTCATAGCAATCATTGATTAAGAGCAATATAAAGTTTTGGACATTTTCATTGAAAAGATTTTGACATTTCAGTAAAGAACCTATATATTCGTATATGAGCACATAATCATATAAGGTTATTTTTGTGTCCATGTTAGAATGCTTCATAACAGAAAAGAAATAATAAATGCAGTGTATGAGATAAGGAGGAGATTTTTATGGGTCACAATCACAATCACGCTGGCGGATCCAATAAGAAGGTTTTATTGATCTCTTTTATCATAATTACAGGTTATATGATAATAGAAGCGATAGGCGGATTTTTAACCAATAGTTTAGCGCTTTTGTCAGATGCAGGCCATATGCTGAGTGACTCGATCTCATTAATGGTTGCTCTGATTGCTTTTAAATTGGCCGAAAAAAAGGCAAGTCATCATAAAACATTCGGCTACAAACGATTTGAGATTCTCGCAGCTGTGATAAACGGTGTTGCATTAATATTGATTTCCCTTTACATCATTTATGAAGCAATCAAACGTTTCTCTCATCCGCCGGAGGTAGCAACAACCGGCATGCTGACGATTAGTATCATCGGGTTAGCTGTAAATATATTGGTCGCTTGGATTATGCTGAACGGCGGAGATACAAAGAATAACCTGAACATAAGAGGGGCTTACTTACATGTGATAAGTGACATGCTCGGATCTGTAGGTGCCATACTGGCTGCGATCCTTATCATCTTCTTCGGGTGGAGCTGGGCAGATCCAGTGGCCAGTGTCATTGTGGCTATTCTTGTTCTGAGAAGCGGTTACCATGTGACGAAAGACTCCATTCACGTATTAATGGAAGGAACTCCGGAAAATATCGATGTCACTGACATCATTCATACAATTGAAGAGACAGAAGGAATTCAAAGCATTCATGATTTGCACATATGGTCTATCACAAGCGGATTGAATGCTCTTTCCTGCCACGCTGTTGTTAACGATGAACTGACCATTTCTGAAAGTGAAAGTATTTTACGCAAAATTGAACATGAACTTGGAGATAAAGGCATTACACATGTAACCATTCAAATGGAAACAGCAGCGCATAATCACGACAATACGATTCTTTGTCAGGCCCAAACTGAGAATCCGCGTGACCATCATCATCATTAAAGGAGGAAATAGGGACTCACTTTGTCTGCTGACAATTAAGATAAAACCTGAGGGGGGATTCATATGTACGACACGATAGTAATCGGAGCCGGTCAGGCAGGAATCTCAGTAGGATATTATCTAAAGAAGTCGAAACAAAAGTTTATCATTTTGGATAAAAGTCATGAAGTGGGAGAAAGCTGGAACAACCGGTATGACTCATTGGTTTTATTTACTTCTCGAATGTACAGCTCTTTGCCTGGAATGCAGCTTGAAGGAGACAAGCATGGACTCCCTTCAAAAAATGAAATTGCTGCTTATCTGAAAAAATATGTTGAAAGATTTGAAATCCCGATCCAATTACGGACAGAAGTAATAAGTGTCCAAAAATTAAAGAACTATTTCTTAATAAAAACAAATCGGGAAGAATATCAAACGAAGAATCTTGTGATGGCCGCAGGTCCTTTTCATACCCCTAACATTCCATCAATATCAAGGGATGTAGCCGATCATATTCATCAATTACATTCTTCACAATATAAACATTCAAAACAACTGGCGCCTGGGAATGTACTGGTAGTCGGCGGCGGGAATAGCGGGGCTCAGATAGCTGTTGAATTATCCAAAGAAAGAGTTACATATTTGGCTTGCAGTAATAGACCGGTTTATTTCCCTTTATGGATTGGAAAAAGAAGCATCTTTTGGTGGTTTGATAAATTAGGAGTTTTACATGCAAGTCATACATCAATAGTAGGCAAGTTCATTCAGAAGAAAGGCGACCCCATATTTGGGTATGAATTAAAACATGCAATAAGACAGAAGAAGATCATCTTAAAAGAAAGAGTCATAGCCGGAAAGCAAAATGAAATCATTTTTAAAGATTCATCTTCATTAGAAGTAAACAATATCATTTGGGCAACTGGTTTTAAGAATCCGCTTTGTTGGATGAAAATAGAAGGTGTTTTGGATAAGGAAGGCCGAATTATACATCACCGGGGTGTTTCAGCTGCGGAAGGATTGTACTTTATTGGTTTGCCTTGGCAGCATAGGCGAGGTTCAGCGCTGCTTCAAGGTGTAGGAAATGATGCTGAATACATTGTAAAACAAATGAACGGCGGATAGACAGAGGAGAGCAGTAACTTACGTGTTTACTGCTCTTTTTTGTGTTGAATAAGTCCGGTTATGTGAATGTGTAAAGCCGAAAAAATCTTTTGGCTTAATTAATAAGAAGATCCCTGACTCATTGATTGTGCAACATTCTGACGTACTTCCCGAGCTAACTGCGCGGCACGTAAGGAAGCCTGCCAAATAGCCGGACTCACTGCAGATTGACTGATGGATAATGCCTGTTGTGTGGCTGGAACCATTGGTCTTAGGAGATTTTCCGCCTCGTCTACAGATGACGCGTATTGGTGACCGGCTGCTCTTCGCAGGTCTGCTATCGCTGCGGGGAAGTTTGACCATAGACGAAGTATTGAATTCATGCAGCCTACCATAAGAGGAAAATGAGGAGCCCGGCCTTGTCCGGAGGCGAGAAGCTCTGCTGCGCCTAAAGCGGAATAAACGTGATAGCTCAACGGAGTAAGATATTTCGCGTGTACAATATGAAGTTCTCGTAATCCCCAAGTGTCTGGAAGAAATCTGAATTCTGAACTCATACCGCATCCCAGAGCGAGTGCTCTGCTGACAGCCTGCAAGTGTTTCACTACCGCAGCCATTGATTGTTGAAAGGAGGATGAGTGTATTGGAATTTGTTGAATCGCAGATAAATGGCTTCGCATTTTATGATTTGCCTGACTTAAATCAGGCTGCTGTCTGTAATCATATACATAATACGGATAATAATAATACATATCTAAACTCCCTTTATGAATGACTTTTAGGAGCAGGATATGCACCCAGATTGTTTTTGATAAGGGCATGTGCCTAAATTATCCATCAGTGCAACGATTTTAGTCCGCGCATATTCAGTTGGTATTTTTTATGCAAACGGATTTTGTGGCCAAAACGTTTCCGCTAACTTAAGTCTTTTAGGCTGAACAAGGGAATTTCTTAGTACGGCACACTCTCATTACAAAAAGCATAGGGTAATATCACAAAAATTTAAAATTGCGGGGATGACAAATGTATTATATACCTTTTTCGCATCAATGTTATTATTGTGTGAATGTACCGATGTATAGTGATGGAAGATCTGTTTATTGGACTTTTCCAAATAACTATGATCCTTCATACGAAGATAGAAACCTTCTCTTGAAAGACTATGGACCAAAACCATTCGTTGTGAATATCAATAAAGCCGCAAAACAAAACAATACATTCCGTACGGCTCTATGGACGGGAAAACATTTTCAAATTACTTTAATGAGTATCGGCATTGGAGAAGATATCGGTTTGGAAATCCACCCCCACGTAGATCAATTCTTACGGATTGAGCAAGGCCGGGGGATCGTTAAAATGGGTAAGAGTAAAGATAATTTAAGTTTCCGAAGAAATGTCTATGATGATTATGCCATTGTTGTCCCTGCCGGCACTTGGCACAATGTTGTGAATACGGGTAATACGCCGTTAAAACTGTATTCAATTTATGCTCCTCCCAACCATCCGTTTGGTACAGTTCATGTGACAAAGGCCGATGCAGCGGCTGCGGAAGATTAGTATAGGATTCCAGAGGACTTTACTGCTGCAAAGACTATAAAAAAAATCGTATTTGGACAGCATGATGAAATAAAGCGATTGAATGGCTGAAACACAAAATATTAACGTTTCAGCTTGTCATAGTGCAGTTGATGCGATGCTTTATTCCACAACTTTTCAACAGCAAATGTGGTTTTTTGTCTGTACATTTTAATTGATTGGCAGTCAATGAAAATAGACAATCCGCAGGGAATTTGTAATAAATTTATCCTTGCTCCTCCTAATAAGCGGCTTTAACTGCCAAGTTTCTGTTTCTCTTCAAACCATTTGCGAAGCTGATGAATATGAGCTTGATGATATCTATTATGGTCTGCCATATGCCATATTCCCCATTGAATGGTTGCTTGTTTTTCTGCTTCATAATCTACTGTATGATTCAGCTGATCGTCAGTTAACTGATAACAAACAGACTTAAACATGCTGAATACTTCTTCATAATCAGTGAGAATTTGTTCTAATGAAACACCGGAAATGAAAGGGAGCTTATTGTTCTGATCTAACATTGGTCCATACTTCTCTTCAAGCTGCTTTGGTATCGGTTCACCCTTTATTCTGAATATCCAGTTGAGATCAACATATGCTAAGTGTCTTATTAGCTGAGCTGTACTATTGTATGTTTGATTTGGTCCTTTATAATCAATCTCCTGCTGTGACATGTCTGACACAATTGATATTAAGCGGCTGTAATTTTCATTAACGGCAGAATACAGCATTCCCACAAGATGATCCATGTGCGGTTCACCTTTTAAATCTAAAATCATTAACCCCACCTCATTAGCACAATTTTTATATTCAGTTTGCCTTATTACTCATATTTGTCAAGTAATCCAGAGAATGGGCCGCTGTAAGACGAAGCTATGAAGCAGGCTCTCTTTGCCTGCTTTTTTGTGTGTCGGCCTTTACATCTGACATGCTCAGTTATCTGAAACTGTACCTTTTTAAATGTCAGACAGTGTTATATGATACTCTGCAGATATTCAAGAATATGTACTTGGAGGACATTCTCATGCGAAATTTTAATGTTGCTATCCCTACGCCTTTTCATGAAGATGAAAGTTTATATTTAGAAGGATTTGATGCTATTGTCGAACATTTGAAAAACAGCGGTATCCATTCGCTACTCATATGCGGCACGACTGGTGAACAGCATTCACTCAGCATAGATGAGCGTCTTCAGATTATTGAGTATGTTCATCAGCGAAAATTTGAAGATGTTGAACTGATGTTCGGTGTTTCAGCCGTAAGAACCAGTGATGCCGTCAAACTGATGAAACACATCGAGAAAACCAATATTGATTCTGTACTGATTGGTTTTCCTCCTTATATAAGACCGACACAGCAGCAAGCCGTTTATTACGTTGACGAACTTCTCAGTCATACCTCTAAAGAGGCTGTGCTTTATAATAACCCCGGCCGGACCGGTTTTAATCTGAGTGAGAAAGCGCTTAAAGACTTAATAAGCCGGCATCCCGGGATAAGGGGGCTGAAAGAAGGAGGAGACGTTCTGCGTCATAAACAAACAGAGTTCCCTGATCACTTTATTTTGTTTGCGGCAGGAGACGTTGAATTTCCGAAGATGATGAGTAACGGGTGTAACGGCCTGTCAAGCATGGCCGGAAATGTCTATCCTGAAGAAATCAGAGAAAGCTTCAGCAGCTTATCAGAAAATAAACCGATTAATCTGGATCGAATAAACGACCTGATTGCTGAAGTGACAAATCATCATACTGTCATGAATATAAAAAATCACTATAAGAAGATTGGGATTCAAGCAGGCAGCTGCCGGTCACCCATTATATAAGAAATGTTCCGTCGCGGATAAGTGAAAAATGTGATCAGCGCGCTTTCTGTACTTGGATTAGGCTTAATAAGCAAGTTATATAATACTGTCATTAGCGGGGGCGTAAGCATTTGTTTAGCTTTACATAAGGGAAACCTTATGATATGGTGATTATTGCTAATATTGACAAGAAAGAGGTGAAAGCGATGATAACGATTTATGGAATTTTATATGGTAAAAACGCAAAAATTGGAAACATCTTGGCGGACAAAGGGAGCAGTCTGTCCTTTTTTAAGCCAAATCGCCATACAAAAACAGTTATCGGTGCTTTTTCTCTATGTCAAATAAACGATAATCCAATGACATAATGTCCTTGTTTATTTGTGCATGATGTTATTTAAGCGTAACACCGATAATTGTGTCGGTGTTTTTTTGTGCCTGATTTTAAAAAAAGGTTAGATTGATAACTCCCTTCTATTTACTCAAACAAACAAGAGTATTATGGAAGGATGAGAAAACATGCAACAAAAAAACAAGTATATAAGAATTCAAGAGTTCCTGAAGCAAAATAAATTTCCTGATTTTAGAATGAATCAAATCAAAAATGCTGTATTCCAAGGGAGAATAAATCATTTCAATGAAATAACGGTTCTTCCTAAATCCCTGAGAAAATTGTTAATAGAGGAGTTCGGAGAGTCAATTTTAAATATTGCTCCTTTAAAAGTGCAGCATTCTGAGCAAGTTACAAAAGTCTTATTTGAAATTTCAGGAGACGAAAAAATAGAAACGGTTAATATGAAATATAAAGCCGGTTGGGAGTCATTTTGTATATCCTCGCAGTGCGGCTGTCATTTTGGCTGTAAATTTTGTGCAACAGGAGATATTGGTTTAAAACGCAATTTAACGTCAGATGAAATGACTGACCAAATTTTGTACTTTCACTTAAAAGGACATTCAATTGACAGTATTTCTTTTATGGGAATGGGAGAAGCATTAGCGAATGTACAAGTTTTTGATGCTTTACATGTGCTTACAAATCCGAAGTTGTTTGCTTTAAGCCCTCGCAGGTTATCTATTTCGACCATAGGTATTATTCCGGGCATTAAAAAAATCACTCAGGATTATCCGCAGGTCAACCTGACGTTTTCATTACATTCTCCTTTTAATGAACAGCGAAGCAAGTTAATGCCGATTAATGAACGCTACCCGTTATTGGAGGTAATGGACACATTAGATGAGCATATACGTGTGACCTCAAGAAAAGTTTATATTGCTTATATTATGCTGCCGGGAGTCAATGATTCTATTGATCATGCGAATGAAGTAGTAAATCTTTTAAGAAGCAGATATAAGAGAGGGAACTTGTTCCATGTAAACATCATTAGATATAACCCGACTGTTAGTTCACCTATGAGATTTGAAGAAGTAAATGAGAAACAAGTTGTAAATTTCTATAAAAAATTAAAGTCAGCAGGAATTAACGTGACCGTCAGAAGTCAATTTGGCATTGATATAGATGCTGCTTGCGGACAATTATATGGAAATTATCAAAAAAATAAGAACCAATAAATCAGGTGCAGAACTCAGTTTGACTTCATATTATTTCATTTGTTAACATAAAATGGTTATCGTGATTGAAAAAAAGATACCCGTTTTTATAAAAAAAGGAGTCATAACGTTGCTGAAAAGGTTTTTTCTTGTTTTTCTTACGCTGATAATGTCTATATTTGCTGTATTCGCGGCTGCTGAAGAGTCTCCCGGTGATCATGTCATTTCTTTTGACGAGCCTAAGATTTTATTGATCTCACTCGGAATCATCTTATGTTTGTTCATTCCCCCATTCGTCATGTCCTTTTTTGGCAGTTTGGTTGTGAGAATCATATCCGGAGTCTATCAATGTTTTATCGTCCTCACGTTTGCGGGGCTCATTCCGATTGGATTTCTGATTCCCAATGGCTTTTTGACAATTCTTGCTGCCGTACTGGGGACTTTGGTCAGTTCAGCCAGTGTTGCCGTGACCTTATTCGTTGGCAGGAAAAAAGAGGCCGGAAGGTTTTAAAACTAGTGGGTAAGCTGCAATATTGAAGGGAAAGTCATTGTTTGACTATTTATATGGAATAGCATAGAATTAAAGTAAATATTTATAAAAAGTCACTAGGGGAGCTTTAATAGCTGAGAAGAGACAATACGTCCTGACCCTTTGAACCTGATTTGGTTAATACCAGCGTAGGGAAGTGAAAAATTAGAGAGATTCTTTATCTTATCTATATTTAAGCCACTTTCCATAGAGGAAAGTGGCTTTATTTATTTTGAAAGGGTGATATGAAGTGGCGACTAAAAAAGTTTTTCTGGCAGGGCCTTTTAAAAGTTTAGTAGATGAGAAAACTGGATTGATGAGTACGTATGAGAGGGGAAAGCTGGAATCATTAATTTCCTTTTTTGAGAATGAAGGATGGCTGGTTCATAATGCTCACAAGCGGGAAGGGTGGGGGAAAGATTTCATGACACCTCTTCAATGCACTAAAATTGATTTTGATGAAATAAGTACTTGCGACCTTTTTGCAGCATTTCCCGGATCACCCGCTTCTCCTGGAACACATATAGAAATTGGATGGGCTTCCGCCTTGAAAAAAAAGATCGTGCTATTTCTAGAAAAGGACAAGGATTATGCTTTCTTAATTCAAGGGTTACATGCAGTGGCGGATGTTGAGTACATCAGCTATAAAGATACAGATGATTTATTAGAGAACATTAAAAATACCTTTGCAGCATATAAGGCGGAATCTCAATGAAAAAGAAAACTTTTCATGAAGCATATACGGAAACGCTGTATGACATCTATCACAACCCTGAATTTTTCAATTCACCGCGCGGACAAAAAAGCAGAGAACAATTGAACTACCATCTGACTCTGGAAAATCCAATAGAACGTGTCACTTATTTATCCTCAAGAAAAACCAATATCGTGTTTAATTTTGCTGAAGTGCTATGGTATTTATCGGGGAGTAACGACTTAGATTTTATCAGTTATTACAATAAAAAAATGCCTTCATACTCAATGAATAAAAAAACATTAACAGGCACTGCGTACGGGCCTAAAATATTCGAATTCGGAAATGCAAAACTAAATCAATGGAATAGAATAAAAAATCTTTTGACACAAGAAGATATTGATTCAAAAAGGGCATTTATTCAAATATTCGATGCTTCGGAACTCTTCGTTTTAGAAAATATAGATGTTTCCTGCACAATCGGTTTGCAGTTTTTTGTGAGGGAAGGCGAATTATACATGTCTTCTGTCATGCGTGCAAATGATGCTTTTCGCGGGATGATCAGTGATCTTTTCTCATTTACCTTCATGCAGGAATTAATGGCCAGAGAACTGCGTGTAGAAGTCGGAGAATATTTTCATAATGCGGGATCAATCCATATTTATGATTCAGATCATGAATGGGCGAAAACGGTGCTTGAAGAAGCTGAAAATCACCATGATATTCCGGAATTTGAATTTCCGAAAATGCCTGAGGGAAATAACTGGCCGTCCATTGAAACAGTCTTAAAGTACGAAGAATTACTTAGGAAAGATCAAATTTCTATGACTAAAAACGATATTGAAATGCTTGATTTACCTGATTACTGGAAACAGATTCTTTTCCTTTTCAGTATATACCAGCATATTGCATATAAACGGGATATGGATCATTCTCTATTTCAAAGTTTACTTCCTGTATATCAATTTTTCGTCAGGAATAAGTGGCTTCATTATTTCTCAACTGAGCAAAAGGAGGAAATTCAATGAAAACTTCATGGAAAGAAGACAGCGTTGCTGGTAAATTCGATGCTTATAACGACGTTTTAGAACAAACGTTAGGTTTTGAGTTTGTTTTTCGTACTTTTGATAAAGCGGAGATTAAAAAGGTGCTCGATTTCGGATGCGGTCCAGGAAAGGTAGCTTATAGGCTGGCTGACAGAATAGGCTGCAATGTGATCGCAGTCGATGAATCAAGGAAGATGTTAGATATAGCAAAGGCAAAAAGACAACATCCTCATGTGGACTATCATTTAATTGAACACGATAATCTTTCCTTCTTACCAGATCACTCAGTTGATGCTGCAATGGCCTGTTATGTTTTTATTAATACGGATAGTGACCAGCGTATCAAAGGTATCATAGATGAAATTTTTCGCGTGTTAAAACCAGGAGCTTCATTTGTCATACTCGATACGAATCCTGATTCAACCGGAATTGAATTTTCAACCTTCCGCAATGGAATACCGGGGAAAGAATATTCTTACGGAGAAGAAAGAAATGAATGGCTCCATGTTCCCGGACAAGCAGATTTAATTTTAAATGATTTTCATTGGCCGAAGTCAATGTATTATAAACTATTAACTCATGCAGGTTTTGAAAATGTAACTTTATCAGAACCAACGTTAAACGATATTGACCAAGAGCATGTAAAAGCCATAGAGAAAGAGTTTCAATTTAATAATTGGAAATGTGAAAAGGAATATCCGCCTTTTGTCATTTTTAAAGCAGTGAAACCTGCCTGAAGGAGGAGTGTAAGTTGACGGATATTTATAAAGCGCTTTCGATTGCTGGGACTGATCCTTCCGGAGGGGCGGGAATTCACGCGGATTTAAAAACATTTCAGGAACAAAAGGTATATGGAATGGCAGTTATTACATCAGTTGTTGCACAAAACACACTTGGTGTGAAAAGTTTTGAGGAGATGTCTCTTCAGAATATATCTCAGCAAATAGACTGTGTCATGGATGATATAAAACCGGATGCTGTCAAAAGCGGTATGCTTGCAAGTATAGGAATTATTGAATTGCTGGCAGAAAAGTTAAAAGACGCAAATATTCAATCGTATGTGATGGATCCGGTTATGATTGCTAAAAGCGGACATCATCTGCTCCATAAGGACGCCATTGATCATTTGAAGAAATTATTAATCCCCCAAACAACTGTTATTACACCGAACATTCCGGAAGCGGAAGTAATCATCGGCAAATCAATCGAGACTGTACAGCAGATGCGTGATGCGGCGAAAGAAATAGTGGAGGTATACGGGGCAAAAAGTGCTGTCGTAAAAGGGGGGCACCTGAACGGAGAAGCCCGTGATATTTTGTACTTTGACGAGGACTTCGAGGAATTTGTTTCTCCCCGCTTTGATACAAAGCATACTCATGGAACAGGCTGTACGTTTTCAGCTGTGATAACTGCAGAGCTGGCAAAGCAGCACAGCATACCGGAATCAGTGGCAACTGGAAAGGAATTCATTTCAGCAGCCATTAAACATCCTTTAGGAATCGGGAAAGGACAAGGCCCTACAAATCATTTTGCGTATCGCTCAACTATTAACCAAGAGACAACCGCTTAAGGAGTGTTATGATGATCTCCAAGAATTATGATGTATTTTTATTTGATTTAGACGGAGTGATATATATAGGAGATAAAGCTTTACCAGGAGCTGCGGCCTCTTTAAAACGACTCCGTGAAGAAAAGAAAGCCATTCGCTTTTTAACGAATGATCCTTGTGTTACAAGAGAAACGATTGTGAAACGCCTTCATAAACTGGGGATTTCAGCAAGTATTGATGAAGTGTTTACTGCGGGGTGGGCAACAGCTGATTACCTTGTCAGTGAAGGAATAAAGAAGGCATATATATTGGGAAATGACCAACTTAAAAGTGAAATTCAAAAGGCCGGTATTGATCTTACGGAAAATCAGGCGGAGGCTGTTGTCATTGGATGGGATCAAAATATTACATTTCAGGATGTGCATAAGGCAGTAAACCTCATCCGCTGCGGGGCTTCATTTATCGCTGCAAACGGGGATAAAACATTTCCTGCCGCTAACGGACCAGCTCCCGCGACAGGCGCTATAGTCGCGGCTGTTAAAACAGCAGCTGCTAAAGAGCCGATTATAATTGGAAAACCGGCGTCTTCAATATTTGAAAAAGTACTCGAGTCTTTTGAAGATAAAGAGAGATGCGTTATGATTGGGGATACGCCTGAAACAGATATTGTCGGAGCAAACCAAATAGGCATCACTTCCGTATTAGTTTCTGAACAAAATACTTTATTTCCTGCAAAACATGATTTTAGAAATCCGGATGTTGTGATCCGCGATCTGAAAGACTTGTTCGATAATGAAATAAAGGCAGAAGTACGGAAAAAACCGGATTTCCAATGGACAGAACAAGTGAAAGCCGGAGTCGCTGGAATTATAATTAAAGAATCAAGTTCCGTTTTATTAATGAAGCGTGCTGATAATGGTTTATGGGGCATTCCTTCAGGACATGTGGAACCTGGTGAAACAGTTGAACAAGCAATTATAAGAGAAATAGAAGAGGAAACTGGATTAGTAGTGAAAGTCTCTAAAATGATAGGCGTTTATTCTGATCCGAGTTCACAAACCTTTATATACCCTGACGGCAGAGTCAGCCATTTTATTACCAATTGTTTTCAATGTGACGTCATCGGCGGCACTTTGAAAAAGTCCACAGAGGAAGCTATGGAAATCAGATATTTTGATATCCATGAATTACCTGAACATCTCTTGCCGATGCACCCGAGATGGCTGGATGATGCTTTGGAAATGAAAGAGAATGCTTTTATTCGATAAGGAACAGTATGTCAAAAATACTTTTTGGGGGTTATTTACAAATTAACGGTTTTCAACCCATATTTCTCGGCCGCGTTCCAAAAACACCAAGTGTCACAGACCCTTGGTGTTTTTTAATTCCGGCAGAACCATAATGCAAGAGCGGCAGAAAAGAAGGTATAATGGGCGGGGAAGAGGTGTCAGCCAATGAAAATAACCAGAGAGACATTAGAAAAACAGCAAATTTGGATATATGGTGTGACTCTTGTAATCGGCGGAATAGCGGGGATGGCCGGGAAAGATTCAGGACTTCGCTGGGGATGGACGATATCACCGCTTATCGCTGTTCTCATGTATGCCATGTTTGCCCAAATCCCATTCTTGAAGCTGAGGGAAGCCATGTCAAACCTCAAGTTTATGGCGGCTTTATTGATCGGTAATTTCTTAGCTGTACCTGTCGTTGTATGGGTGTTAACCGCCATTTTTCCTCAATCTCCTCCTATATTATTAGGGGTTTGTTTGGTATTGCTTACACCTTGTATTGATTACGTCATCGTCTTTACTCAGCTCGGCAAAGGAAATGAGAGATTAATACTGGCTTCCACGCCGGTTTTGTTCGCCGTTCAGATGGTATTGCTTCCGTTATACTTGTGGCTGTTTATCGGGAAAGAAGTGATAGGGGCTGTTCATGCGGGGCCGTTTCTGGAAGCATTCTTATGTTTAATAGCGGGACCGCTGCTGGCGGCAGTGATGACACAATTGTGGGCTGATAAGAAGCCGGCTGGAGAAAAGATGTTAGAGTGGACGGCCTGGCTGCCTGTTCCTTTGATGGCTCTGGTCTTACTGGCGGTCGTCGCCACACAAATCGGAAAGGTCATCAGTGATGCTGGCATCATTATATGTGTGATTCCGATCTATCTGTTATTCCTGCTCATTATGCCGTTTGTCTCCCGGTTTATCGCATATGCGTTCCGTCTGAATACAGGTGAAGGAAGAGCATTGATCTTCAGCACGGGCACAAGAAATTCTCTCGCAGTCCTTCCGTTAGCGCTGGCTTTGCCGGATGCTTGGGCCTCATTAGCCGCCGCTGTTATCGTCACACAGACGATCGTTGAATTGATAGGCGAATTGGTTTACATAAAAGCGGTGCCCGGATGGCTGCTGAAATAAAAAATAATTTGAACTAAAAAAAACATACCAACAAATATTGGTATGTTTTTTTATGTCGATTATAAAGTTGAAATATCAATGACGAAACGGTAGCGGACATCGCTTTGGAGAACCCGTTCGTACGCTTCGTCAACTTGATTGGCCGGTATCACTTCAATTTTAGGAGCAATGTCGTGCTCGGCGGCGAAATCAAGCATCTCCTGAGTCTGCGGAATACCGCCGACGAGTGAACCCGCAATGCTGCGGCGGCCCGTGATTAAGGAGAACACACTGTATGAGTCCGGCTTAGCGGGCGCTCCCACATTTACCAATGTACCGTCAATGCGAAGCAGGGATAAGTAGGCATCTACGTCAAGGTTCGCGGATACTGTATTTAAAATAAGATCAAATCGTCCGGCCAGCTCAGTAAATGTATCCGGATCGCTTGTTGCAAAGTAATGATCGGCTCCAAATTCAAGCGCTTCGTCTTTTTTGTTCATTGAGCGGCTGAGGACGGTGACCTCTGCGCCTAAAGCGTGCGCGAATTGAACGGCTAAATGTCCGAGCCCGCCCATTCCGACAATCGCCACTTTTTTGCCGGGGCCGGCATTCCAGTGTTTCAACGGAGAATAGGTGGTAATGCCCGCGCACAATAGCGGGCTGGCAGCATCCAAATCCAGCTGATCCGGAATCCGGACAACGAATCTGTCAGTGACAACTATTTTCTGGCTGTAGCCGCCGTACGTAGGATTTCCGTCGTAGTCCAGGTTATTATAAGTCTGAACAACGCCTTTTGTGCAATATTGTTCGTCTCCGTTCAGACAGTATTCACATTCCCCGCAGGAGTCTACAAAACAGCCGACACCCACACGGTCGCCGACGGCAAATGTGGTGACTTCTTCACCCACGGCTTCCACAACTCCGGCAATTTCGTGTCCGGGAACCATCGGAAAGATTCCGCCGCCCCATTCATCGAATGCACTGTGGATGTCTGAGTGACAAATCCCGCTGTACTTAATATCAATCAGGATATCGTGCGGCCGTAATGCTCTTCTCTCAATCGTTGTCCGCTCAAATTTAGCTTTTGCATGCGGAGCGCTTAATACACGAGTCGGATGATTATTGCACATGGTTATCTTCCTTTCCAAGATAAAGTGATGAATCCTCTGTTCGATTTTACTTTAAATGTTAAAGCGGACTTTAAGTCAAGGAGTTTGGTTTATTTTTTTATGAAATGATATTCTATAATGGCACGCTTATGAAAGGTATGAAGGACGGGTGGTAAAAATATGAAGATTGCGCAGGCTGCAAAGCAGGTTGAGTTATCAGCCGCAACGCTTAGGTATTATGAAGGTATAGGACTGATTCCTCCGGTAAAACGCGATGAAAGCGGCATCCGCGATTATGACGAAGATGATGTGAATTGGATTCAATTTATAAAATGCATGAGAAGTGCCGGGCTGTCGATTGAGGCGCTGATTGAATATACCGCTTTATTTATTGAAGGAGCCGATCATACGATCGAACCCCGAAAAAACATCCTTATAAATGAAAGGAAAAGGCTGACGGAGAAACAGAGGGAAATTGATGAAACCATAAAACGATTAAACAGGAAGATTGAGGATTACGAAGATATCCTTGAAAATGAAGCGAAACTTAAAAACAGATTGAAAGCTGAATGTATTTCTGAATGAAGAGAAGGTGTCCCGGACGCGGGGCCGCATGAAATGTACCAAGGGAAACGAGCCTTGGTTTTTTTATTTTCTAAAGAGTGGAAACAAAACAGCTTTTTCTATCTTATCAATCATTACTTATCCTTTTTTCAGCTTGACTTTTTTACTGCAGACTTTTAAAGTGTGAAATGTTGCTTAGACTGTGATTAGCGACTTTAATGCTGAAAAGAGGTGGTTTACCCAGATGAACAATAAAAAGAACCCTTGGGCGTTATTGCCTTTAGTCTTATTCGTAGGGCTTTTTGTCGGCTCTGGTCTGATGACCGGAGATTTTTATAAATTGCCGATCTTGATTGCCGCGATCATTGCGTCAGCTTTTGCGCTGTTATTTAACCGGAAGAAATCGCTCAATCAAAAAATAGAATGGTTCGCTTCCGGTGCGGGACATCCTGATATTATCATTATGGTTATGATTTTTATATTGGCAGGTGCCTTTGCTTCAGCGGCTGAAGCGATGGGAGCGGTGCATTCAACTGTCAATCTTGCTTTGAGCGTTATTCCGCAGCAGTTTTTGCTGCCGGGGCTGTTTATCATTGCTTGTTTTATTTCTATATCGATGGGAACATCAATGGGCACGATTGCGGCGGTTGCGCCGATCAGCGCGGGTCTGAGCGGAGAGCTTGGAATCTCCGGCGCGATTACGATGGCGGCTGTGGTCGGCGGAGCTATGTTCGGAGATAATCTTTCTTTTATTTCTGATACGACCATCGCGTCAGTCCGGACGCAAAAAACACAAATGATGGATAAATTCAAAACGAACTTTCTGATTGTTTTGCCTGCTGCCATTGTGACTGTTATTATCTTATTTTTTATTCCGGCAGGCCACGCCGGCCATACGGGTGCTGAATCTTACAGCTGGATTAAGGTGCTTCCTTATGTCGCCGTGTTGGTTTTTGCGTTAATCGGTATTAATGTGATGGCTGTCATATTCGGCGGATTGGTTTTGACGGGAATCATCGGATTAGCGGGCGGCAGCCTGACGCTTGACTCTTATTTTAAGGCGATTACGGATGGAATTGCCGGAATGAGCGATCTGATCATCCTGTCCATGCTGATCGGCGGGATGGTCGGCGTGATGAAACAAAACGGCGGGATCGACTTTTTACTGGAGTTCATCACGAAACGAATCCGTTCGAAAAAAGGCGCCGAAGCCGGCATTGCCGGACTGGTCAGCGTGACGAATCTGGCTGCGGCCAATAATACGATCTCGATTATCGCAGCCGGGCCGATTGCAAAGAATATCGCTGATAAATTCAACATCGACAACAGAAAATCGGCAAGTATTCTGGATATCTTTTCGTGTATGATACAAGGATTGATTCCTTACGGCGCGCAGCTGTTATCAGCCGGGAAATTCGGGAATATTTCACCCGTCAGCATCCTGCCATACTCTTTCTATCCCGTTTTAATCGGAATCTGCGGCATCGCCGCCATTATGTTTGGACTGCCGAAATTCACAAGAAATACGAAATAAAAAAAGGCGCCGTTCGGCGCCTTTTTTCTTTCATGACAGCCAAGCATTTCTCAAAAGCTGTACGCCATGTGTGATCTGATCCGTATCGAGATGGGCGAAACCCAGCTTTATGATCGGCGGTTCGGGTTTTTCGGCAACGAAATAAACGGCGGTAGGGTATACCTTCACTCCGTACTGAAAAGCGCGTTCGATTAATGTTTCTTCTGTATAGTTCAGGTGAACTCTCACCAATATATACAATCCCGACTGCTCGCCGATGATCGTCACATGATCGCCGAACTGCTGCTTTACATGTGAAATCAAGTGCTGCATTTTTCGCCTGTAAACAATGCGCATGCGCTTAATATGGCGGGTCCATTCACCGGCCTTCATCAATTCAGCCATGGTCAGCTGGTTAAGCGAAGAAGCGGTGCTTTCGAAATGAATAAACCGTTCTTTATACCGGTGCAAAAGGCGCTGCGGCAAAACCATATAGCTTATGCGGATGCCCGGAAGAAAGGATTTTGAGAAATTCCCTAAATAAATCACCCGGTCTGATTGAATGGAAGCAAGAGCGGGAAACGGCTGCTGTGTATAACGGAATTCACTGTCATAATCATCCTCAAGAATATAACCCTCTCTATGATTCACCCAATTGATCAGAGTTTGGCGCTGCTGAATGGACATGCTTACGCCGTAAGGGCTGTGATGGGATGGGGTCACATAGATTAATTTTTCTTTCATTGCATGTAATTGAGAAAAATCAGCTCCGTTTTCATAGACAGGCATCGTTTCCAGAGATAGCCCGTGAAATTGAAAAGCCGCTCTGGCACCGTCAAATCCCGGGTCTTCAACGATCATTCCCGAAAAATCCTCTTTCAGAATCCGGCTGAGATATATCAGCATCTGCTGCGTGCTGCTGCCGATGATAATGGAATCCGCATCTGTTTTCACTCCGCGGGATTCCAAGAGATAAGCGGCAATTTGTTCACGCAGGTCTCTCTCGCCGAACGGTTCACCGTACAGGAAGCTTTTCTCTGATGTTAAAACTTGATTGTATAATTTTCTCCATGTTTTCAGAGGAAAATGCTTTTGATCGACGGCTCCGGCGCGAAAATCAATCAGGATCGGCTGAGTTGATTCGGTTTTTTCAGCGTAAACAACATCGTTTTCTTTTTGAAATATAGAAGGTTCTACTTCATTTACAAAATAACCTTTGCGTGTTTCTCCGCGAATGTATCCCTCCGCTAAAAGAAGATCATAAGCCATCAGCGTTGTATTACGGCTTACCCGCAGGGAATCTGCCAGCTCCCGAATCGAAGGCAGCCGCTCATCTGCCTGAATATTTCCCTGCTCAATCAATGTTTTAAATTGCTCGTAAATTTGTTTGTATTTCGGGGTATCGCTTTCGAAAGCGAAAATCATATTTTTCATCAGATGTTCTCCTCTGACATGTGTATTTATTCCTAACTGTACCTTTTTAAATGTCAGGTGATATCTTATTATAGCGGAAAGCGCTTTATCAATCCATGTTCGAGAGGAGAGTTTTGTATGTATATTCCGGCTCCATTTCAGCTGAGTGAAGCTCAAGCGTGCGATGTCATCAAAGAGTATGGTTTCGCAGCATTGTTTTCAACGGCGGAAGGCATGCCGTATGCAACCCACCTGCCATTGATGATGAGTAAGAATAACGAATGCTTATACGGTCATTTTGCATTGCCGAACCCCCAATGGAAAGAGATTGATGGCCAAAGCGTGTTAGCCGTTTTTCAAGGGCCTCATTGTTATATCTCGCCTAAATGGTATGAGACGCATCAGGCCGTTCCCACTTGGAATTATGTGGCGGTTCATGTTTACGGAGAGGCGGAGCTTTTGGATGAGGAAGAAACCGTGCAGTCGATGAGTGATCTCGTATTGAAATACGAAAGCCCCGACGGCCCGTACAAATTAGAGGATGTCGATGCGAAATTGCTGGCAGGCATGAACAAAGGGGTAAAAGGCTTTAAAATCAAAATCAGCAAAATAGAGGGGAAAGCAAAGCTGAGTCAAAATCATTCAGCTGCAAGACAAGGGCTGGTCGTACAACAGCTCAAACAGATTCCTCATACAAACGAACAGCTCATTTCCGGCTTGATGGAAGAAAACATCAAACGGATCACTGCGAACAACTGACAAGCATGTTAAAAACATACCGGCAGCATGCGGTATGTTTTTTCAGGTTATGAAGCTTTTCTCAGGATGAATAACGACTCAAACAGCACATAAATCAACGGCGCCATTAAAATGAAGAAAGAATGAAAAATAGCATACGGTATGAGTAAGTAAACGATAAGTTTCAATAGAATGGTAGACGGTTTATTGAATGTCCAGCGGTTCTTCAAGATATCAGTCATACAAGCTAAAACAAGGCCGACCGTCAAATATCCGGCTGCTATGTAAAGATAAATAAAAAGGTAAAACGGGTAAGAAGACAACGGCGGTGTGTCTTCCTGTGTCATTTTTAAACCCACATAAAAGACCAATAAAAAGCAAACGGACGAAACGAGAGCTAACAAAAGGTGTTTATATAAATACTTCTTCATGTGTTCACCTGCCTATGGCGCAATTATTTCTTAACATATTATGACATGGTTTTACCGCTGCTGAAAGAATCGGCAGCTGAAAAAGACGGCAAATCCCGCCGTCTTTTTTTATATCTTAAGATTTCTTAAGAACTTTCACCGCTTTTTCTTCAGGTTTTGAATGTAGAGTGTGTTTTATAAATTCAAAACAAATGGAGAGATTAAAGATGAAACGTCTGTTATTTTTATTTCAATATATTATGAATCCCAGATCGGTCGGCGCCGTTCTGCCCAGCTCGCGTTTTCTTGCTGAGAAGATGATGGGAAAAATTGATTTTCATAAAGCTGAATACATTGTTGAATACGGGCCAGGTACGGGAGTATTTACAAAAAAGCTGCTTGAAAAACGGCAGCCTGGGACGATGATCTTATTGATAGAACAAAATGAGGAATTTTATGCTTTGCTGCAAGAAAAATATAAAGAGGAACAGAACCTATTTATTGTACATGGATCGGCTGAACATATTGAGAGTCATATGAAGGAGCATGGAATTCCTTATGCCGACTATGTCGTCTCCGGACTTCCTTTTGCAAGCCTTCCGAAAAAAGTGTCTGCTGATATTTTGACGAATACGGCTAAAATCTTAAAAGATAACGGAGAATTCATTACGTTCCAATATACTCAATATAAGAAGGCATTGATTGAGCAATTCTTTCCGAAAACAGAAGTAAGGAGAGAATTCAGGAATATTCCGCCGGCTTATGTTTTCAGCTGTTCATTGCCGCAAAAAACGAGGGAGGATTCATATGGGGACAAGCATTCTTATCGTGGATGATGACAAAGATATCCGAAACCTGATCTCTGTCTATTTAGAAAATGAAGGAATAGACACACAGAAGGCGGAAGATGCTGCTGAAGCATTGAAATTATTGGAGCAAAAGGAGTTTGACCTGATTATTTTGGATATTATGATGCCCAATATGGATGGGATTGAGGCATGCATGAAGATCAGAGAAGAACGCAATCTGCCCATCATCATGCTTTCCGCCAAATCGGAGGATATGGATAAAATTCAAGGACTGGCCTCCGGCGCAGATGATTATTTAACGAAACCGTTTAACCCATTGGAATTGATCGCCAGAGTGAAATCGCAGCTGAGAAGGTATAAAAAATACAATACAGATACGATCAGCACGGCGAACGTCATTGAAATCGGTGATTTGACCGTTAATACGGATACAAGGCAGGTGTGGGTGCGGGGGAAAGAAGTCAGGCTCACTCCGAAAGAGTTTGATATTCTGGAGCTGCTTTCGAGAAACAAAGGAATTGTCATGAGTGTTGAAAAAATATATGAGGCGGTATGGAAGGAAGACTTTTTTAAGTCGGACAATACCGTAATGGTCCACATCACAAAGATCAGAGACAAGATAGAAGAGGATTCTAAACATCCGATTTATATCAAAACGGTATGGGGAACGGGATATAAAATATGAGGAAGTTTGGAAATAAGCTGATTGTCAGGCTTCTGATCGCGATCGCAATTAGTTATCTTGTTGCATTTGGTGTGTTGATTCTTGTTATTTTATCTATCTCATATCTGTACAAAATAAATTATTTAACAGATGTGAGCCAGGGAAACGCTAATTTTAGGATACTGATTCAATTTACTGCAGCTATTTTGACCTTTATTGCGGTTTTTTTGTTATTGGTGCGGAAAAAAATATTATATTTGAAACACATTACGGAGAGTGTTCACCATATTGCCAATGGAAATTTAGGCTTGACCATCAGGACTGAAAGCAGGGATGAATTGACACAGCTTGCACAACATATCAATTATATGTCCGAAGAATTAGAGAATAAATTTGAACATGAAAGACAATTAGAACGAGTGAAAAGTGAGCTGATCTCAAGTGTATCTCACGATTTAAGGACCCCGTTAACATCAATTATCGGATATTTGGATCTGCTTAAAAAAGAACAATACAACAGTAAAGCTCAATTTCAGGAGTACCTTGAAACGATTTATTCCAAATCGCAAAGGCTGAAATATTTAATTGATGAACTGTTTGAATATACACATTTATCGAGTCCGGACGTTACTTTGAACCGCAGCAAAACAGACTTGTCTGCCCTATTGGAACAAATCACCGGAGAGTACATTCCCATTTTTGAAAAGGAACAATTAACTGTCCGAAAATCAATTACGGAAGAACATGTTCCCGTCTGTATTGATATAGAAAAGATGGTTCGCGTTTATGATAATCTTTTTATGAATGCGCTGAAGTACAGCATCAAACCATCTGAATTGTTCATAAACCTAGAAATAAAAGATGAAAAAGCAATTTTGCAAGTGTCAAACAAGGCCGAACATCTCCCTGCTGACGATATCAATCAATTGTTTGAACGGTTTTTCAGAGGGGATAAGGCTAGGACGGGTCATCAAGGTACCGGGCTCGGACTTGCCATTTCAAAGAGAATTGTTGAGCTTCACAGCGGCCGTATCCATGCGGATTACAGCGGCGGATGGCTTCGTTTTTCTGTTGAACACCCGATTGACTAGAGCTTGCGGGACAAACGTTCCGTAAGCTTTTTTCTTAGAATAACTTAAGAATCCTTAAGAATTTTACCGGCTGTTTCTTCATTTTTTTTGCTTATGATGTGATGGAAAGCGAGGAGAGCGGAGAAATTGAAAAATAAAATGATTTTATTATGTATATGGTTTTTAGGCGTTTATTGTTTGAAGGAACTGGACGTGCTGTCATTTGATATGAATGATGTAACGGACTTTATATCAGGGCATGCGGAATACGCGATGCTGCTGTTTTTGGCTTTGTGGGTCGTCAGGCTTCTCTTTTTTATTCCCGGCATGACGCTGATGTTTTTGGGCGGAATCTGCTTTGATCCGATGGTCAGCATTTTATTATCAATGGCCGGCCTGTTTATAAGCGAAACATTGGTTTATCTTTTTTCAAAGAAATTCGCCAGCGAAAAAACGACTCAATTACTGGAAGATAAATATCCTGACTTGAAAGTGTTATTGGAGGCGTACAATTATAAGTTTTTGGCATTGGGGATGATTTGTCCGGCAGCTCCTACGGATGTGATTTGTTTTTTATCCGCTGCAGTCGGGTTAAAGTATTCTGCCTACATGTTAACTGTATTGATTTCAAATATTCCTATGGTGCTATTGTCCGGCTTTGTCGTTATCAACTTCAGTGAGTCAATGACAGGTATTGTGTTAGTAATCGTTTCGTTTCTATTGATTACGATCTTAACGGTGAGAATGTGGAATCGTATGAAGCAAAATTTTTCATGAGTCCGGATTTTTTGTTCGGATGGATGTAAAGAAGAATACACCAAAAAAAGCTGTCAGCTTGGTCCTGACGGCTTATTTTTGGTGAAAGGCTTATTTCTCCGTTGTGAAATAAAGCAATGCGATGACCGGAAAAGCGATTCCAATCCATAATGTGATATTCCACCCGCCTGAGGCGTATGCCCATCCTCCGATTGATGATCCTATAGCACCGCCCAGAAAGAAGATGGCCATAAATAATCCGTTTAATCGGCTGCGAAATTCAGGTGCCAACGAAAAAATGGCACGCTGACTGAGTACGAGATTGGCAGATACCCCCATATCCAACAGGATAGCTGCGGCCACCAGAACTGCTATTCCGACGGGGGAGCTGCTCTGAATCATGAGCGGGAGTAATAAAGAAACGATGACAGCACCGAGAGCGATTCCGGTGGCAAGCCGGGTCAGGCCGCGATCAGCCAGACGGCCGCCTATCGGTGCAGCCGCTGCACCTGCAATGCCCGCTAATGCATACAGCGCGATTGCCTTTTGAGAAAAATGAAAAGCAGGACCGGACAATAATAAAGGTACAGTCGTCCAGAACAAGCTGAAAGCTCCAAATACAAACGCATGATAAATGGCACGGCGGCGTAAGACCGGAGTCGTGCGCAGCAGCTTCCACATTGAACCGAGTAAGACGGTGTAGCTTGTGTTTGCTGTTGGTTTTCTGGCAGGAAGCACTTTTGATAAGACGATTGCCAGCACAACACTTAACGCGGCGGATAAAGCAAATATGGCATTCCACCCCCATATATCAGCGACCAGACTGGATATCGGACGGGAAAGCATAATACCGAGCAGCAGGCCGCTCATCACATTGCCGACAACCCGGCCGCGTGCGGCGTCCGGTGCAAGGTATGATGCAAACGGAACAAGCACTTGGGCTGCAATTGATCCCAGTCCGATGAAAAACGCAGCGGCTAAAAACAGTGTTCCATGCTTCGCAAATGCTGTCAGTGTCAAAGCGGCTGCGCTTAGAAGGAGCGATACAACGACAAGTTTTTTGTTTTCGATAATGTCTCCCAAAGGGACGAGAAACAGTAAGCCGGCAACGTATCCGATTTGAGTCAGTGTGACAATCAATCCTGCGCTGCTTGGAGAAAGCCCGATTGCCGCACTAATGAATCCTGCCAAGGGCTGTGCATAATAAAGATTAGCGACAATGATACCGCATGCCGTTGCGAGAAGAAGGGTTAAACCAGGTGAAATTCCCTGATCTGCTGTCTGTTTGTTTTCTTTAGCCATATGAATGAACTCCTTTTTAAGTGGGTTTTATGATGCTTGATAAATGATTTGCTGATTCATCTCCTTTACGCAGAGGCTTTGGGAGTCTATGTTTCATCAAAACTTCCCTCAAGTTATTTTATAAACTAAACGTTTAGTTTTATTATAAACAAATAATATACTAAACGTTTAGTTTTGTAAATGGGTTTCTGTTTTCTTTTTTTATACAGGTTAAGTATACTGAACGTATCGTTTATAATTCGGGAAGGAATGATTCATGTGCAGAGTAAACGAGGACGGCCGCGCGATGAAGGAACACATAAGGCGATTCTTTCTGCAGCGTATGACCTATTGTTGGAAAATGGCTTTGACGCGGTGACAGTCGATAAAATTGCTGAGCGTGCCAAAGTAAGTAAGGCAACGATTTATAAATGGTGGTCAAACAAGGCTGCCGTTATCATGGACAGCTTTCTTTCGACCGCTACGGACAGACTGCCTGTGCCAGATACAGGATCAACAGTGCAAGATATATTGACCCACGCCACGAATTTAGCAAGATTTTTGACAAGCCGGGAAGGAACCGTTATTAAGGAATTAATAGGTGCTGGACAGCTGGATGCAAAATTGGCGGAAGAATATCGCACGCGATTTTTCCAGCCCCGCCGCCTCCAAGCGAAAGGCCTTCTGGAAAAGGGAATTCAAAAAGGTGAATTAAGAGAGAATCTTGATATTGACGTAAGCATCGATCTCATTTACGGACCGATTTTCTATCGCCTGTTGATCACAGGTGATGAGGTGAATGATTCCTATGTGCATGATCTGGTGATGAGTGCGTTTAAGGGAGTTCAGCCTGCCTGAAAAATAGCCGGATCATGTGAAAGAGATACAGACTTCTGCTGCCTACGGGCGGAATATAATGAAAAGGCCGAACAAGTTCATTGTTCGGCCTTTTCTGATTGATTTGCGAACTGCCGGGCGGCCGCCACGCAAGCGATAACGCCGACATTCACCGCCGCAAGTTCCCATCCTGCTTTTTCATGGAGAATCATGGCGGCCAGTAACAGTCCGAAGAAAGGCTGCAGAAGCTGCAGCTGTCCGACCGCGGCGATGCCTCCCTGGGCGAGTCCGCGATACCAGAATACGAAGCCGATCAGCATGCTGAATATTGAGACATATGCAAGACTGAGCAGTGCGGGCGCGCCGATGTTTGACCACGAGTCCGGCATGAAGCAGAAAGACAGGATGAACATAAGGGGAAGCGATAAAACGAGTGCCCAAGAGATCACCTGCCAGTTGCCAAGCCGCCGGGAGAGGCGGGCGCCTTCGGCATAACCGAGACCGCACACGATAATCGAAGCGATCATGTACGTATCACCGAGCGGAGAGGATTCTCCTCCTTGCAACAGAGCATATCCGGCTACGAGGATGCTGCCGGCAGCCGAGAAAATCCAAAAGACCGGCCTGGGCCGTTCGCCTCCGCGCATGACGCCGAAGATCGCCGTCGCAAGCGGGAGAAGTCCGATGTAGACAATGGCATGAGCGGATGTGACATGCTGAAGCGCTAAGGCTGTAAGCAGCGGGAAACCGATCACGACGCCGAGCGCTACTGTTATTAGTGAAATGATGTCGCTTTTGGCAGGGCGTTTCTCCTGAAAAATGAGGAGCAGAGCGCCTGCCAATATACCGGCTATCGCGGCGCGGCATACGGTGAGAAATACCGGGTCAAAGTCCGCTACAGCCAAGCGGGTCGCGGGAAGCGAACCGCTGAAAATGAGCACGCCGATAAATCCGTTAATCCAGCCGTTTGCGGCTTTATTCATTCCAATCACTCCAATATATATTTCTAAACACATTTTCAAAGTTTATAATGACTATAAACTGAAATTGACCTTATACAAATGGCCAGTTTTTATAAAAAGAAGAATGCCAGTTTGGAGGGAGTAAAAATGGATATCACGCCATTTTTAAATAGAGATCTGGATATTCCGCTTTATCAGCAGCTTTATCGGCATTTTAAGGAAAATATGCATCAGGGCCGTCTTCCTAAAGGACTGAAGCTTCCTTCAAAAAGGCTTTTGTCAAGTCAGCTTTCCGTCAGTCAGACGACTGTGGAGCGTGCCTATGAACAGCTTGCCGCCGAAGGCTATATTGTCAGTAAGCCGAGAAGCGGATGGTTTGCCGATTATGACTCGGACGCCGTCTATGTGAAAAAGCCGGGCGCTTCGCCTGTTCAAACAAAGGCGAAGGAAGACCGCCAATGGATTGATTTTCACTACGGCACTGTGGATGCCGCTCATTTTCCGTTTTCGGCATGGCGCAAAAGCATGGTTGCAAGCTTAGATCAATACGGGCACGAGCTGTATCGGTCCGGGGATGATTTGGGCGAGCTTGAACTGAGAACGCTCATTTCGGAGTACTTATATCAGTCGCGCGGGGTGAATTGCCGTCCTGAACAAGTGATAGTCGGCGCCGGGAACCCTGCTCTTTTGCAAATGCTGTGCAAAATATTTGAATCAAATCTATCCATCGGATATGAAGATCCGGGTTATCCGAGAGCGAGGGAGATTTTTAAAGCCAATCACATGAAGATCATTCCGATACCCGTCGATGATGAAGGAGTCTGTATCCGGAAGCTGAATGAAGAGCGGCCGCGTCTTGTATATGTCACGCCTTCTCATCAATTTACGTTAGGAACGATTATGCCGGTAAACAGAAGGATTCAGCTGCTGAAATGGGCGGAGGAACATCAATCGTTCATTATAGAAGATGATTATGACGGTGAATTCCGATACACCGGCCAGCCGATCCCATCATTGCAGGGGCTTGATCAGCATCACCGTGTCATTTATATGGGAACGTTTTCCCAATCTCTGCTTCCTTCGCTGCGCATCAGCTATATGATTCTTCCTTTGCCGCTTATTGAAAAAGGCAGGGAAATCGCTTCTTTATATAAACAGACCGTTTCCTGCCACAGTCAGCTGACGCTGGCTCAATTTATCAAAAGCGGAGAGTGGCAGAAACATATTAACAGAATGAGAAAGCTGTACCGGAAAAAAAGAGCGGTATTATTAGAGGCTGTGCGGCGCGAGCTGCGACAATACGTCAGGATTCGCGGAGAAAATTCCGGGCTGCGGATTTTACTTGACGTTCATCTGCCTTTCAGCGAAAAAGAGCTGATTGAAAAGGCGGAGGAACAAGGCGTCAAAATCTATCCCGTGTCTCTCACCTATCAAAAACAGGTTCCTGAAAAAACAGTTTCCCTCGGATTCGCGGGGGTTTCTGAAACCGATATACAAGAAGGCATAAAAAAACTGAGAGCCGCCTGGGCGCTGTAAAAGGCAGCTCACAGTTTGAAATACTGAAGCTTGAGTCAGGGGTGCAGTCTCAGCAGCAAAACAATTTATAGGACGGGCAGGCGGAGCGCCGTATCAATATTTTGCAAATTGAGCCGGACTTGTTCATTTGTGTTCCACGGGTGATACCAGCCTTTTTCCATCATATAGCGTGAGATTTGCTCGTGCATGTCAAGGGCTTCTTCTAAGTGCCGGGTGAGGATCGCTTTCACTTCAGGCGTTCCGGCTTCCGTCGCCGCCATCGCATAGTTTCTGACACCGCTTTTTGCCGAATTCAATAAATCCATTGCGACAATTTGGTCTGTCAGTGCATTCATTCCCGTCAAGTATTCAATAATCGGATTCATTCGTCATTCATCTCCTCATTCATGCTGTGCATCAGATAAAATTGAGGCAAATTCCTGTAATTGCCTTGTTGATGTATCCGCATCCTGCTGCATGATTTCTTTCAGCTGCGGATCGGATACGAGCGCTTTCATGGTTTTAGATTTCGTCAGACAAAGTGACTTAAAAGAAGCCATCTC
The DNA here is from genome assembly GCF_011066015.1 of Bacillus sp. EKM206B. Classification (NCBI taxonomy): domain Bacteria; kingdom Bacillati; phylum Bacillota; class Bacilli; order Caryophanales; family Bacillaceae; genus Bacillus; species Bacillus sp. EKM206B. The sequence continues at coordinate 5,001 of NZ_JAAMNL010000013.1, read as the reverse complement.
CTGAATTTCGAGTAATTCATGTAAGGCGCTGGCCATTTCTGTAGCCTCCGTTCTTTAAGGTTTGAGTACAACTTTAATACAATCATCTGTTTTCGTGTCAAACATCTCATAGCCGTGCTTCGCTTCACTAAGCGGAATGACATGGCTTACAACATCGCCCGGATCAATTTTGCCGGTTGACACCAATTCAAACATATACGGCATATAGTGGATGACCGGAGCTTGTCCTGATCGGATATTGACGTTTCGCTGCATGATATCGCCAAGGGGGAACCCGTTGTATCTGCCGCCGTACACGCCCGTAATCTGGATCGTTCCGCCTTTTCGCACCGCTTGGGAGGCAATGACTAAAGCGCTCATCGCCCCGCCCTGAAGTTTTAATCCGCTGGCGAGGAACTCAAGGTCTGTCATTTTCCCGTCCATGCCGACGGCGTCAATGACAACGTCGGCGCCGCCTTTGGTGATTTCCTTCAGGTAGCTGCCCGTATTTTCGTGGTCTTCGAAGTTCACGATTTCCACTTTATTCGTCCGTTTCGCATGCTGGAGACGGTAGTTGACATAGTCTACGGCTATTACGCGTTTTGCTCCCTTTAACCAGCAGAATTTTTGAGCGAAAAGGCCCACGGGCCCGCAGCCGAGAACGATAACTGTATCGCCTTCTTTTACGCCGGCATTGTCAACGCTCCAAAAGCCGGTTGTCATCGCATCGGAAATAACACTCAGTTTCTCATCCGGCTCTTCACATGTTTCGGGAACTTTAAAATGAGTAAAGTTCGCAAATGGAACGCGCAAATACTCCGCCTGGCCTCCCGGATAGCCGCCGGCATTTCCTGAATAGCCGAAATAAGCGCCTATATCGCCGTTCTCATTTGATTGATCACATTGGCTTTCCAGGTGATTTTTACAATAAACGCATTCTCCGCAGGCGATATTAAAAGGAATAATGACGCGGTCCCCTTTTTTGACTTTCGTCACGCCGGGACCGGTTTCTTCCACGATGCCCATCGGTTCATGCCCGATGATGTAGTCTTCCTGCAAGTTCGGGATGAGTCCGTGGATTAAATGTAAATCTGATCCGCAAATTGCCGTACTTGTGACTTTTATAATCATGTCATCGTGGTTTTCAATCTTCGGATCAGGCACGTCTTTCACAACGACGTTTTTCACTCCTTGATACGTTACGGCCTTCATGCTGTAATACCTCCAGTGTTAGTGTTCATCAGGTGTGCGGTCAAACATCCCTTTTCTGTTCGTTTCAACGGGAAACAGATTCATATTTCCGACCATGAGGGTATTTTTCGCAGAGAGCTGATCCAATTTATACTGTTCGCTCAGATCATGCGGGTGAAACCACTTTTTGCTGACCATCAAGTCTGTTATCTCCTGATGCATCGTGATTCCCTGCATGAGCTGTTTGCGAAGCAAAGCTCTTACATCAGGTGAAGCGGTTTCTGTTAAAGCAACGGCGGTATTTCTGACGCCTTCTTTGGCGCGTATGAGAAAATCCATTGCGAATGTCATATCCGCAAGTTCAGGGACATGTAATGAATTGATCGGATCTAAATGGTCATGATTCAATGATGCTTACCTTCCTTTCAATTGATGATCGAAGTCGGCCGGTTTTGAGGAACGGGAGCCTGAAACGTTGCCCGTTCATAAACCGCCTGCAGATCAGCCAGGTCTTGAGAGGCTTGCTGAACGTCTTTTTCCATTAACGTTTTCAGATCCTGATCAAACACAAGCCCTTGCATGAGCTTGGATTTCGCTACACAAAGCGTCTTGAAGTTAATGATTTCATGTAAGTCAAGCGACTCGTGAGCCGCTAATTCACGCTTTTCCATAATCGTCTGAAACCTCCCTTTGTAGAAATACGTAGTTAATTTCCCCTGAGAAAAGCGGTCTAGTCTTACAAATTTTGTTTATCAGATAAAGCGGAGAGTCAAAAAAGAGGAAGCACAATCGCTTCCTCTTGTTCACATGGAATGGCTGTTGGTGTCATGAACATTTTTCTGATGCGCGGGCGGTTTTGCCGCGCGGGAGACGAGACCGCTGAGCAAAATGCCGATCAGTACGATGATCAGTGCTTTAACAAGGCCGAATTCTTCACCGAGCAGTCCGAGAACGGGAGGGCCGACTAAGAAGGCGCAGTAGCCGACGAAGGAGATTGCTCCGACCCGCTTAACTGCTCCTTTTGGGTCATCGCCGGCTGCGGAAAGGCCGACCGGGAAGCCGAGGGAGGCGCCGATTCCCCAAAGAAAGACGCCGATTACGGCTGCTGTGAGGTTTCCGCTGAAAATCACAAGGGAAAGTCCGATGACACTGATGGCGGTGCAGAGACGAAGAACGGGCACGCGTCCGTACCGGTCCAAAAATGCCCCGCCAAAGATGCGGGCGATCAGCATAGCGGTGAGGAAGACGCCGTAAACCGCCGTGCCTTGCGCGTGCGTCACGTGAAAACCATCCGTCATGGTGAGCGGAAGCCAGTCATTGGCCGACCCTTCTGCGAAAGCCATTCCGAGCACGATGAGCCCGATCAGCAGCGTGCGCGGCTCTGTCCAGACGTTTACCGGCTTTTCGCTTGAAACTTCCTGCCACCTTGAGACGGCATCTTCTTTCCCGGTGTCCTCGGGCAGAAACCGGAAGAAAGTAAAAATCAGGATAAACTCAATTCCGGCAATGAGCAGCAGGTGAACGAGAACGGGAACCTTGAATAAAATAGCGAGAGAGGCGAGTCCCGCGCCTAGCAATGTGCCGGCGCTGAATGATGCGTGCAATGCGGGCATCATGGTTTTCCCGGCGGCGCGTTCAAGGGCGGAACCATCTACATTAAGGGCCACTTCCGCAAGTCCGTAGCCGAGCCCGAAGATGATCAGTCCGGCAAATACGATGCTTTTGAAAGCGGCAAAAACACCTGCGCTGATGACGAATATCCCGATAATGACAATCAGAACGCTGATCAAAGCAACGAATCTGGTGCCTTTCCGCGAGATGATCCGGCTGGCGCTTAACAGGCCGATCAATGAGCCGCATGCAAGCCCGAAAATAATCAACCCCATCATTGACGTCGAGGCTTTCAGCGTTTCTCTGACTTCAGGCGTGCGGGAAATCCAGGATGAGAAAGCAAGTCCGGGCAGCGAAAAAATAATAAAAAGGGAAAGTTTCCATTTTTGAATGCCCTGTTTACTCATGAAATCAGTTCCCTCTCTGCCAAATGAAGCGGAAAACGCAGAGATTTTAAGGTGATGGCAATCAATCCTTTTTGATAATAGGGCTGGATGTCATCAATGAGAATCAGCTCGGGCATGTGTTCTTTCGGGACAAAAGCGGAGCATGCTTCATAAACCTGTTCCATATCCAACCCTTTTGATAATTCTCCGATAAACGCAATGGCCTGCGGATTGATGATTGAAATCATGGCGCTTGTCATCTTAACAGCCAGTTCCGGAAAAGAATCCGGTGAATAGAGCTTTTCAAGCTGCTGCTTGCGTGTCGATTCAAATGGAATATAAGAAATTTCTCCGGCGAATTGTGTATTGCCTTTGACTAAGCGCCCGTCTATAACAAAGCGCGCTCCCGGAGGATTGTCTTTGACAAATGCGGCCATGGCGATGGTTTTCGGGACGGTATATTGCTGATCGCGATAAAATCCGTACAAAGCGTAATGCATCTCGTTTTCTACATTGACTTTGACAGAATGTCTGGCTTCAAGTCTTTCCTGCATCGGGATATCACACAGCTCTTCAGTGTCACAAATGCCGATGACGCCGTGGCTGACCACACCCTGAACCCCTATGCCGATCGCCTTTATATTGGGAAACCGCCTTATCCATTCGTCAGTAAGCCGTTCGATGAGGTCATAATTGATGACATCATAAAAGCGGCTGTCTTTTTCAACATAGTCACCGTGCCAATCTGCCAGCGCGACGTCAATCGAATGGACGCCGCCTTCTGTTTTAACGGATATGCCGAGTACCAAATGACTGTCCGCATTTAACGTAAACTGCCTTGCTTTTCTTCCGCCTGTTGAGGCGCTCGGTTCCATTTCCATGACTTCGCCGCGTTCTTTTAATTCATGTAAAATGTTTCCGCACGTGGCGGCGCTGAGCCCTGTTTGTTGAGAGAGAAAGGAAATGGTGGCCGCATCCGTTTTCAGCAGCGCTTCAATGATGGTTTCTTCATTCGTTTTTTTTACAATGGATGTATTATTAATGGTATTCGCCATGATTCCGCACTCCTTTATTAATCACTTTTTAAAAGACTTATTAAAAGTAGTTTAAAATATACTTCCCGAATCAGTCAAGACGGTTTAAAATTGTTTTCAAACGGAGAATAAATAGAATATCCTTGCTGAGAATGGAGGCTCGACACATGAGTTCTGATAACAAAATCTATTATGAACGCGGAACGGAAGAGCTGAGGAAGAAAAACATCCGGGCGCATAGGCTTGTCCGGGAATTAAACGACGCCGATTCGGAAGCGTTTGAAACAAAAGAAGCGATCATCAGAGAACTGTTCGGGACGGCGGGAGAGAAACCGAGCATTGAGCATAACTTTCATTGTGATATCGGAACCAATATTCATGTCGGCGATCATTTTTATGCCGGCTATAATTGCACCATTTTAGACATGGCTGACGTGCGGATAGGCGATAACTGTATGATAGGGCCGAATGTCGGGATCTATACAGCCGGGCATTCTCTGCAGCCGGAAGGAAGAAATAAAAGCGGTTACGGCATTCCGATTACGATCGGCAGCAATGTATGGATCGGAGGAAGCTGTGTCATTTTAGCAGGCGTCACCATCGGCGAAAACTCCGTCATTGCGGCCGGTACAGTCGTTACGAAAGACGTCCCGCCAAATTCCGTCATGGCCGGAAACCCGGGAAAGGTCATAAAAAAGATATGAACAAAAAAGCAGCTTGCGAGGGACTGCCCCCCCGTTTTTGAGACAGGGGTCAAAACACCTTTTAAACAGCCAATTGCCGATAGTTTATCGGTGATT
>NZ_JAAMNL010000012.1:0-76355 GCF_011066015.1 Bacillus sp. EKM206B | reverse complement strand
AAACAACCAATCACCGATAAACTATCGGCAATTGGCTGTTTAAAAGGTGTTTTGACCCCTGTCTCAAAAACGGGGGGGCAGTCCCGGATTCAGCCGGCGTTTTTCTATTTATACGAATGCAGAAAAGTTATACTCCGTAATCGGGGTTTCATTTTCGATATCGCGCCTGAAGGTTTTCAGCATCTCAAGTTCCTCGTCCCCGAGTGAATTGAGGTCAAACGCCTGATGCAATAATCCGTAGATCAGCATATGGCGCAGCCGGAGGAAATCCGGGATGTGTTCAAGCCAGGCGGGATCAAGGTCATTTTCTTCCCTGTAGCCTTTCATAAAGTGAGTCATGAATTCACCCGTAAACGCGGCCTTGTCTTCATACGGGATGACCGGATACCACAACATGTTGTACAGCAGAATACTGATATCATTCACAAACCAATTGTAGCCGATATCATCAAAATCAAATGCAGTGATTTTTCCGTTGTCCCAATTGAAATTGCCGTGGTGCAGATCGGCGTGCACAAGGCCGTAGTTTTCAGGGTTCTTCGGCAAACGGCGCAGTTTTTCCATTAGAGCATCCGCCCGCTCAAATACGAGATGCTGATCTGCGGGCACGTATTTTCTCAGCTTAAGCTGCTCCTCTTCATCCCATTCCTGCCTTTTATATGTCGGATCGCTCAGACGGTAGCTTTTCGTCAGCCGGTGCATGTTCCCCGTGTACTTTCCAAGCTCGTAAAACAGAGTTCCGTTCCAGTCTGATTCCTCCACTTTGCGTCCGGGCGCTTTTTCATAGACTCTTACTAAAAACGCTCCGCCTTTTCCATCCGGCACTTCTTCGACATCTTTGCCATTTAATGAAGGAATCGGCTTTGCTGCTGAAAGCCCTCCCTTTGCCAGATGATGAAGCCATTCCATTTCTCCGAGAATATATTCCGGTGTTCTTCTGATCGTATGCGTAATTTTTAAAATATAAGGTTCGTTATCTTTCACAATTTCATATACGTAGTTCTCGGCGTCCGCAATAAATTGAAACTTGGTAAAGCCGTATATTTCACCTGCTTCAGCGAGCACCTTATCTTCCTCAAAAATCGCTTTAATATCTTTATGCATGCTGATTCACCCTTTTCATAACGTTTGTAGGCGGTGTGTGTACTCAGCAAATGTCATTCATCAACATTCCTGCCCTTCTTTTTTCACAGCAGATTAGTAACATCCGCTTAGAATGAAATGTGTTTTCCTGTTAATTCCTGATTATACAAATATCTTAACATACCTCATTTCCTCGCTCCAACGATATCACAATAAAAAAAACCCTTGCTCATACAGAAATGAACAAGGGCATCTTGGTTAATCGTAAATATGGACGGTCGGTTCTTTGTCACCCGCATTGCGGACGATCAGCGCTTCCTGCCCGTCAGACGAGGTAATGTTAATTTCGACATCAACTGAGCCTTTTGAATAATAATCCATCAGCTCACCTGTTAAGTATTGGGTGAAGGCGATGACTTCGCTTTTCCCGTAAAATTGCATCGGGATTTCAATCTTCATTTTTCTCATTTCATCGTTTTCGTACATTGCCGTTCCGACGACTCCGGTGTAATTCGGGAAGTAGCTGTCGATGGCGTTTTTGAAGCGTTTAAATACTTCAGAATCATCAGGGTATTTCTTTGCCGTGTCTGTATCCGCCGGATAGAAGACGTACTTTTCTTTGACATCATCCCAGTTTGAAATGGTGGATGAGCCGGCTTTGACTTCTGTTTTTGCAATGTAATTCCCCGGTACGATTGATGTTTTCGGCGCTTGTTTATAAAGGGCGACGGTAATCGGCACATTTTTCAGGTTATCCATTTTCCGAAGGCGGTTAACGACTTCCTGGGCGATTTCTTCACCGTGGCTGCGGATCGTTTTGTCACTTAGCTCCACTTCCTGCTGCGGATCACCTGTGTTTTCACGGTAATAGTATACAGAGTTGAGAGCGAGACCGATCATGATACCGCCAAGCTGGATGGAATTTTTATCTTTTCTTACTAAGTAATCCTGCTCAAGCATGGACGCTAAGTAAATCGGGCTGTTTTCATTTTTCTCTTTTGCCGATCCCGAGCTTGGCAGCACGGGATTTAAGCCGAGATTCTGAAAATTGGAATCTGCCTTTTTCGCCTTTTTCAGATCACTGCCTTCTTTTTTGCGGTCAAGCCAGCTGAGTACCGTGTCCTCATCTAAATACTGGCCTTCCTGATACAAATAGTCATCCGTCGGGAACGTGTCTTGAGCGAGCCGCATCAGACCCGTCTCGAATTCATCGATGTCCAGCCTCGTGTTCAGCCGGTCCGCGGTCAGGCCGCGCGCTTTTCCGGCCTTAAACGGAAGCACCATTTTATAGTAGGAATCAGAGATATTATATTTCGGTATGATCGCTTTTTCAGAAGACTTTGCCGTTTTCTGCGTGATCTCTTCCTCTTTGTTCCCCCCGAAACTCGGCGAACAGGCCGACAGCATGAGTACTGCCGCCGTTGCCGTCGCCGCCAATGCCAACATCTTTTTCAATAGAAAACACTCCTCTTATTTCTTTAGCTCTCCCAATAGCTGTGCTTCATTCCATACTTCAATGTTTAATTCCTGCGCTTTTGTCAGCTTGCTTCCGGCCGCTTCTCCGGCAATCAGCAAATCTGTTTTTTTGCTGACAGATCCCGTCAGCTTTCCGCCGAGCGCTTCAATCTGCGCCTTGGCTTCATTTCTGGACAGCTCTTCAAGCTTTCCGGTCAACACGATGGTTTTGCCGGCAAAATAAGAGTCGCTGTCCTCCGCTTTTACTTTTTTCGGGCCTTTGTAGAGTGTGTTCACACCGAGTTCCTCAAGTTCATTCAATAGCTCAAGCATTTCTTCTTTGCGGAAATAGGTGATAACGGCATCGGCCATCTTTTCGCCGATTTCATCCACCGCAAGCAGCTCTTCTTCCGTGGCTTGTTTCAGATTTTCCAGGCTTTCAAAATGCATGGCGAGTGTTTTGGCCGCTTTTGAGCCGATAAAACGGATGCCGAGACCGAACAGCAGGCGTTCCAGCGAATTCTCTTTCGACTTTTGGATGGAGCTGATCAGATTGTCAGTTGATTTTTCCCCCATCCGCTCAAGCCGGATGACCTGCTCTTTCGTCAGCTTATACAAATCAGCGACATTACGGACGAGATGTTCACGGAAAAGCTGTGTGATGACACGTTCTCCGAGTCCGTCAATATTCATCGCGTTGCGTGAGACAAAGTGAATCAGGCCTTCTCTGATCTGCGCCGGACATTCCGGATTGATGCAGCGCAGCGCGACTTCTCCTTCAATGCGGACAAGTTCGCTTTCGCACTCAGGGCAGCTGGTCGGCATATTGAATTCTTTTTCTTCCCCGGTCCGCTGTTCGATTAAGACATTGACGACCTCAGGGATGATGTCGCCCGCTTTTTTGACGACCACTTTATCGAGAATGCGGATATCCTTCTCTTTAATTAAATCTTCGTTATGAAGGGATGCTCTTGAGACCGTCGTTCCCGCGACTTTTACCGGTTCCAGAACGGCGGTCGGCGTAATGACGCCCGTTCTTCCGACATTCAGTTCGATATCGAGAAGTTTTGTCACGACCTCTTCCGCCGGGAATTTATAAGCAATCGCCCAGCGCGGGCTTTTTGCCGTATACCCGAGCTCTTCCTGCTGGTCGAGCGAATCGACTTTGATGACGATTCCGTCAATTTCATACGGGAGATCGGCCCGCTTCGCCTGCAGCTCTTCGATCATTTCAATGACTTCATCTATCGTGGCGCATTTTTTCCGTTCCTGGTTTGTTTTAAAACCGAGCTCATCCAGAAAATCCAGGCCCTGACTCTGTGTTTCCACACCCATTTCGTCAAGCTCCGCTATACTGTAGACGAAGATGTCAAGATTTCGTTTCGCTGCAATTTTCGGATCGAGCTGTCTGAGTGAGCCCGCAGCCGCGTTCCGGGGATTGGCGAACGGCTCCTCTTCATGTTTCAGCCTTTCTTCATTGAGCGCTTCAAATGACTGTTTCGGCATGTACGCCTCTCCGCGCACTTCTATGGAAAGATTCCGTTTCATTTTCAGCGGAATGTTGCGGATCGTTTTTAAGTTTTCCGTGATATCTTCGCCCGTCGTTCCGTCTCCTCTTGTCGCGCCTCTGACGAAATAGCCGTCTTCATAACGGAGAGAAACAGCAAGACCGTCTATTTTCAGCTCCACATTATAAGCGACGCCGTCACCGACAGCCTGACGGACGCGGCGGTCAAAATCGCGGAGATCATCATCGTTAAATGCGTTGCCGAGACTGAGCATCGGCGTGCCATGCTGCACCTTTTGAAACGATTCAAGCACCGCTCCCCCGACCCGCTGTGTGGGCGAATCAGGCGTTCTGAGTTCCGGGTGCTCTTCCTCTATGGCAATCAGCTCCTGCATCAGTCTGTCGTACTCGGAATCCGGCACGCTCGGTTCATCTAAGGTGTAATATTCATAACTGTACTGATCGATGGTGCGGCGCAATTCTTCTGCCCGGTGTTTCGCTGTTTCTTTGTCCATCATGTTCTTCCTTTCCTCTTCAGGTTACTGCTTTTCAATCGGCGCAAAAGCGGCAAGCAGACGCTTCACGCCGACTGGGCTCGGGAATGCGATATCAAGCTCGGTGCTTTCTCCTTCTCCTTTTACGCTGACAACCGTTCCGGTGCCCCATTTTTTATGGCCCGCTTTATCGCCGACCGCCCAGCTGAGCGAGTCGCCGCCTGTTTTGTTCGCATAGGAAACGGGACGGGATACGGGCCCGCGTTTTGGCTGCACTTTTCTTCCCGGCTGCATGCGAGGTGTTTTCTTCTCATTTAGGTTCTCCAATAAATCGCCAGGTATTTCCCTGATAAAGCGGGATTCCGGATTCATATTGGTGCGGCCGAATAAGGTGCGCATTTTGGCATTCGTTAAATACAGTTCTTCTTCAGCCCTCGTAATGCCTACATATGCGAGCCTGCGTTCTTCTTCCATCTCGGCTTCTTCCATCAGGGAGCGGCTGTGCGGGAACACGCCTTCTTCCATGCCCATTAAGAACACGACAGGAAATTCAAGCCCCTTAGCGGCGTGCAGTGTCATTAAAGTGACGGCATCCTTTCCGCCTGATTCCTCTTCCTTCTGGTCAAGCTGGTCAATATCCGCAATCAGCGCCAAATCAGTCAGAAACGCGACGAGAGACTTGTCTTCGCTTTTTTGTTCGAAGTTTTTCGTCACGGAAAGAAACTCGTCGATATTTTCAAGGCGGCTTTGGGCTTCGATGGATTTTTCGGCCTTCAGCATTTCTCTGTATTCCGTTTTCTCGAGAATTTCTTCCGTGAGTTCCGTAATGGACAGGTAATCCTGCATGTTCGTCAGATTTTCAATCATCGCGCCAAAGCCGTCAAGCGCGTTTGCCGCTTTCGCGCTGACGCCGATGAAATCAACCTGTTTGATCGCCTGGAACATTGACATTCCGTTCATCGCCGCATATGAAGCGATTTTTTCTAGTGAAGTGGCGCCGACGCCCCGCTTCGGCACATTGACGATCCGCGTAAAACTGATGTCGTCGTCCGGGTTTGACACAAGGCGCAGGTATGCGAGAATGTCTTTAATTTCTTTCCTGTCGTAGAACTTGGTTCCGCCGACGATATTGTAGTTCAGTCCGGATTTTAAAAGGGTTTCCTCAATGACGCGCGACTGGGCGTTTGTCCGGTATAAAATCGCGATATCGGAAAGCTTCCGCCGGCCCGAGCTGTGCAGCTCGTAAATTTTGCCCGCGACGAATTGGCCTTCGCCGAATTCATTGTCGCCGCTGTAATAAGAAAGCTTGATGCCTTCGTCATTTTCCGTCCACAGGTTTTTCGGCTTGCGGTTTGAGTTGTTTTTGATCACTTCGTTAGCCGCCTGCAGAATCCGCTTTGTTGAGCGGTAGTTTTGCTCGAGCAAAATCACGTTTGCGCTCGGATAATCTTTTTCAAAGGAAAGGATATTCGCGATATCCGCCCCGCGCCATCTGTAAATGGACTGGTCGGAGTCACCGACGACGCAGATATTTTCAAGACGGGCCGCAAGCTGCTTCACAAGCAGGTATTGCGCCCTGTTCGTATCCTGATACTCGTCTACGTGAATGTACTGGAATTTGCGCTGATAAAACTCAAGCACTTCCGGCACACGCTCGAAAAGCTTAATCGTCGTCATGATTAAATCATCAAAATCGAGCGATTGGTTTTTCAGCAGTTTTTTCTGATAATCGGTATACACGTCACTCGTGACCTGATCGTAGTAGCCGCCGGCCGTTTTTGCGAATTCCTCAGGTTCGATCAGCTCGTTTTTTGCGCTGCTGATGGAGCCTAAAATACTTCTCGGATCAAACTTTTTCGGATCGATATTCCGCTCTTTCAGAATCCCTTTAATAACGGAAAGCTGATCAGCCGTATCAAGAATGGAGAAATTTCGGTTGATGCCGATTCTGTCAATATCCCTGCGCAGAATCCGCACGCACATGCTGTGGAAGGTGGATATCCAGATTTCATCCGCGCCGGGTCCGAGAATGCTCTCTACCCGCTCCTTCATTTCTCTGGCGGCTTTATTTGTAAATGTAATCGCCAGAATGTTCCATGGCGCCACGTGTTTTTCCGCCATTAAGTATGCGATTCTGTGCGTCAGCACACGTGTTTTTCCGCTTCCCGCGCCCGCCATCAGAAGCAGCGGACCGTCCGTCGTCTTGACCGCTTCCTGCTGAACGGGATTTAATCCGCTTAATAATTGATTGCTAATGTAATTCATATCCGTTCACCGCCTATCAAACATATGTTCTATCATAAATCAATTTCGGCCGCTTGGCTACTTTGTCTTTACAGCCGCCACCGTTTTAAGCGCCTGATCAAAATCTTCATATACGGCATTTCCGACAACGATGACATCGGCATGACGGCCGAACCGTTCCGCCGTTTCCGCGTCTTTAATGCCGCCTCCGTAAAACAGGACGGACTTGTCCAGCACAGCTTTCGTTTTCTCCACCGTTTCTATGTCCGCCAGCATCCCGCTGTATTCCAGATAAAAAATCGGGAGATGAAGCAAATGTTCCGCGACCCGCGCATAGGCGAGAATATCTTCTGTTTCTATATGTGTATCCGCCTCCGTCAAAGCGGCCGCCTTACAATCAGGGTTGACGATGCAGTAGCCCTCCGTCACGATTTCCTCCATTGACATGAGCTCTCCGTATTCTTTCATCGCCTGATGATGCATGCCGACAATCCAGTCCGCCTTTTTGCTGTTGAGCACACTCGGAATGAAATAAAGATCAAACCCGGGCACAATGGAATCAATCGTCGACACCTCAAGTACGCACGGCACTAAAAACCGCCGCACCTTTGACATCAGTCTCAGCACATTGTCCTCGGTGATATTGTCGCTTCCTCCGATCACAATGGCGTCAGTCCCTGATTCACAAAGCCGTTCCAGCTGTTCATCCGGTAAATCTTTATTCGGATCGAGTTTAAAAACATGCTTCCACTCGTTAACATCGTACATGCGTTTTCGTTCCTCCATTCGTTTCTTGCCATTTAAACATTATAACAAATTCGTTTGGCCCGGAAAAACGGAAAAAGACGTCATTCACCTGATTCACAAAAAAAGATTGCGCTCCGCCGGACGGGAAACGGCTATGTTTGAAAACAGACAATATGTGGAATGTCAAAGAGAAAAAAGACAAGGAGTCTGATCTCAATGGAACAAGCCATTATCGTACTGATTTGTATATTGATTTTTATTATTTTAGTTCCCGCCGCATTGTTTCTCTGGATATACATAAGAGACGAAAAGCAGGAAGAACATTCAGTGCTGCGCAATTATCCCGTAGCGGGAAAACTGCGCTATATATTTGAAAAAATCGGACCTGAGCTGCGGCAGTATTTATTCAGCAATGATAACGAAGAACAGCCGTTTTCCCGGAGAGAATATGAACAGACGGTCATGTCCGGAAAGTATAAAAGCAGAATGATGGGCTTCGGCTCAGAACGGGATTTCAATCAGCCGGGCTATTATATCCGTAACGCCCTCTTCCCGAAACAAAGGGAGGAGCTGCGCGCAGATCAGACGCCGAAGATCGACACGATGGTATACAAAATTGACAAAGACAACCTGCTGAAACGCAGCGAACACCGCGAAAAAGCAAAAGCGGACCCTTATTACCTGCATCCGGACGATGTGCAAGTGATCGGCCGCGACACATGCAAAAAGCCGTTTTATGTGAAAGGGTTAATCGGACAATCAGCGATGAGCTACGGCTCACTTGGCGACAGGGCAATCACCGCCCTGTCAAAAGGGCTGCACCAGGCCGGCGGCACATGGATGAATACAGGCGAAGGCGGCCTGTCTGAGTATCACCTGAAAGGCGGCGCGGATATTATCTGCCAAATCGGCCCCGGCCTGTTCGGCGTCCGCACCGAAGATGGAGAATTTTCGTGGGAAGAATTTAAGAAAAAAAGCCGCCTCGAGCAGATTAAAGCCTTTGAATTAAAGCTTGCGCAAGGGGCGAAAGCAAGAGGCGGGCATATTGACGGTTCAAAGGTGACCGAAGAAATTGCCGCCATCAGAAATGTGCAGCCCGGACAATCCATTGACAGCCCAAACCGCTTCAACGAGTTCTCAAATGTTCCGGACATGCTTGATTTCATTGAGAAATTAAGGACTGTCGGTGAAAAACCGGTCGGTATCAAAATTGTCCCGGGCAGCCGCAAAGACCTTGAAGACCTTATTTCCTGTATGAGTTCATCAGGCAAACTTCCCGACTTTATTACGATTGACGGCAGTGAAGGGGGAACGGGAGCTTCTTTCCATGAGCTGGCGGATTCCGTCGGCCTGCCGATTCTGACCGGCCTCCCCCTTGTTGACGGCCTTTTGAAGACATACGGGATAAGAGATAAGCTGAAAATTTTCGCATCCGGAAAGCTGCTCACTCCGGATAAGATTGCCGTTGCCCTCGCGTTAGGCGCGGATTTTGTCAATATTGCCCGGGGAATGATGTTTTCAGTCGGCTGTATCCGCGCTCAAGTATGCCACACCAATCATTGTCCTGTCGGAGTGGCGACAACCGACCCAAAACTTCAGCGCGCGCTCAGTATCGAGGATAAACAGGACCGCGTCTGCAACTACGTGCTCTCGTTGCGTGAAGGGCTGTTTCACCTTGCCGCTGCGGCGGGCATCAGCTCGCCGATTCATTTCTCAGCTGAACACATCGTATACCGGGAGGAAGACGGAAGCCTGAGGGAACTTCCCGGCCCTTTGAATCAGCACGCATAAAAAAAAACCGCCTGCCGTCATCGGCAGAGCGGTTTTTTACGTAGCTGAGGAGGATTCTCCTTTGTTTACGCGGTCAAGCGCCATTTCATAGGCGTCGTTACCATAATTTAAGCAGCGCTTCACCCGGGAAATCGTCGCTGTGGAAGCACCCGTTTCGCTTTCTATTTTGTGATACGTATTTCCTTCGCGGAGCATTCTTGCCACTTCCAAACGCTGCGCCAGCGATTGGATTTCATTAATCGTACAAAGATCGTCAAAGAAACGATAGCATTCCTCCAGATCTTTCAGCGATAAAATAGATAAAAATAACTGGTCCAGTTCTTTTCCGCGTAATTTATCGATTTGCATCGTCAAACACCTTCTCCTTTACTAATGGAAGCTGCATCGAGATCAGGCACGATATTAATCCATGTCTTTCCTGGCACAAACGGAAGAATCTCACCGCCTTTTACGGGCAGAATACGGCCGTCTTTATATTCCCAGTCTGACTCTATAACATCGCCGTGCTGAAGCAGGAGGCCCTTCCCCCCTGACTGAATATCGATGGCCCGCCTTCCATCTTTGTCTGTCATGCGATGGCCGGCTTCAACAATAAAAATGTTGTGCATGGCTAAAGGCTTTCCGGTCTCCCGGTCTGTCGCTTTCACACCATCAGAGCTTCTTGTATAAGCATCAGCTTTTTTATCATAATCGTATTCGACAAGATTTGTAATGTTTTGTGTTCCATAATCTATCCGAATATTGTAGGTTTCATTTCCTGGTTTTGCATCTGATGTCTGAAATGGGAGCGGTTCTGTTTTTCCGTTCAGCTTGTATCCTTTTTGTTCCGCCGCCTTCCTGATATTGTCATACGACGTGTAGGAATTGTGGGGCGGCTTGCTGAAATCGGCTCTCCAAAACAGGCTTCCGTCAAAATCCAAACCGTTTATATAATCGTAAGCTCCGGACTCCAGCTGCTTTTTTGCGCCGGGACTCCAGCCATGATGGACAAATATGCTGTTAAACCCGCTGCTGAGCGTGACAAAATATTCCCTCGCGCTCCGCACAGGCCCGACCGTTTCCGGCATCTCACTTTGAAAAATCGCGAGAAACCGCGTAATCCGGCCCTCCGCGAGCGCTTCGATGACAACATCCGCCTTTGACAGCCCGGATTGGGGCCTCGCCTTCGGATGATTGTTCACTGCGACTGCAATCGGACGGCGTTCTGCAAGCTTCTGCTCAGTTTTCAGCCCCGTTAAAGGAGCTTCCGCTTCTTTCGGCTGTACCTGATCGGCATTATTCTGCCGGCAGGCGGCAAGCAGCAAAAACGCAAAACAAAGCATACAAACGGTTTTCCATCTTTTCATATGTCGGCTCCCTGCTTTTATATTTTAACGCATTATCGATGGAAAGAGTACAGTTTTTTTCATCACGTCAAATATTCCTCTCGGCGTAATGCGGATATAAGGCAGGTGTGTGCTCTGCAAAAAGAGCAGCGTATAGATCGGATCGCAGAATCGGTAGCCCCGCTCCTCCAGCAACATCCTCAGTTTTTGCTCTTTCTCAAGCACTTCTTCATACTTCTCCGCGGATGCAGAACCGTTTAAGGCGAGGGGAATCTCATGAAGAATCTTCCCGTTTTCGGCAAGCACGATTCCGCCGCCGATTTCTTTCATCCGTGAGAAAGCGAGCAGGATATCTTCTTTATTTTTTCCGGCAGCGATAATATCTCCGGTTGTCGTGTAGGAACTGACAAAGCCCTGCACCTGATCGGCAAAACCTTTCAGCATTGTATTGACCCGCCATTTTCCATGCTTATCGAGAAGCGTGAGATAGCATTCATCATGATCAAAAGAAAGCTGGTCAACAGAATTATCAATCGCAATCATATACGGCTCCATAATGACCGCGTTGCGCATGGTCACACCCATCGGCATTGAAAACTGTAAATCATCCATCGTCATATCATATGAAAGCTCAAGAGGGACAAGACCGCCCTTTTTCCAATCCGTTTCTGTAAACGCATTCATATTTCGGCCGTCTTCCCTCAGCAGGATGCCTTTGGAGATCACCGTGACCGGGTCCGGATTCATCGGGTCATCGAGAATGTTCAATGAAGCAAGCCGTCCCGGACCGACCACACCGAGAAAGTCGTCCATCTGATAATACTTCGCGATATTAAAGGAGGCCATATTGTAGGCATCGATCGCCGGAACTCCTTCCTCCAAAGCGATTTTGATTAATTCATTCGTCATGCCGTCTTTATAAAAAAGCGGCGTCGCTCCATCCGTCGTGTAGAAGAAATGATCATAATGCCGGAAGCCTTTTTGATGAAGATCCTGCAAAATCGTTCTCAAATCAGGGCGGATGGATGAATGTCTGAGCGAAACATAGTAGCCCAATTCAAGCCGTCTCATCACCTCGCCGCCATTCATCGCCTCGTGGTCGGAATCAGCTCCGAACAGTTTCATCTTCGTCAGTGTTTTTTCAGAGGCTCCGGGAAAATGCCCTTCTATCCGCTTGCGCAGTTTTTTTGTCGCCTGCATGCAATGAAGCATCAGGTCATCGCCGTCCATGAGGCGCGGCCATCCGGTCAATTCTCCGCCTTGAATGACATCCGGGTGCTCAATCCATTGCTTTCGGACATCAAAAGAAAGAAGCTGATCCTCATTCAGCACTTCAGTCTGCAGATCATATCTGGACCACCAGAAATATTGCACCGGCTGTTTTTTCAGTTCTTCCAATATAGTAAGCGCTTTCTTTTTACCGCTATGCAAAAGAAAAAACAAGTTATCATTAACAAACGTCGTTGTTCCGAATTGAGACACATATTCGGCGAGCGTTTGGGGATTATATATTTGAAAAGGATGTGTATGCGGTTCAATGTAACCTGGCACAATGTATTTTCCTTCACAATTTATGGTATGAATGTGCTCTGCTGCATCAGGAAGCTCATCACCAACATATACAATTCGGTCTCCGTAAATCCAGACATTCTTTTTCAGCCATTGTTTTAAAAAAGGATTTAATACGAGAGCATCCCGTAAAAGTAGCGTTGGAAGCAGCTTTGAGTCTACAACATCCGCCTGTGATCTGATGTCTTTATTTTTCCAGTTAAAGGTACGTTCGGACATTCACATACTCTCCTTCGCTTATATTAGACCCATCGTATCACATCCGCACAATTATCGCACGGCTAAAACGTTACAAATTATTGAAGATGAATGAAAAATTTTTCTAAGGGAGCTGAAATGATGAAACCGAATATCAGTTTATTAAATGCCGTTATGCGCATCACTTGCGGCCTCACCATTTTGTCTGCTGCGTCAGCGAAATACACGAGAAAACCTTGGTGCAAGATGCATCTCTTCTGTATGATGATGGGCGCGATGAAAGCGGCATCCGGCATCCTCCGCTTCTGTCCGGTGACATATATGTTCCAAGCTGGAATGAATCAGGATGACAGCCATCAGCAAGAAAAATAACAAGCCGTTTCGGCTTGTTATTTAATTTCTCCTGTCCCGCGAGTCTGAGAAGAATCCGTCTATACGCCGGAGGACTTCATCGATGACTGCGTGTCACACGGCAAGCCGACAGTCTTAGTCGTCTTTTCAGAAGAAAACCCGCATCTTATATGACGCGGGGTTTTCCTCTTTATCGCCGCGATGCTTTCAGCGCACGGGCGCCGATGTCGCTTCTGTAAAACAGTCCGGGTTTTGTCAGCCCTGAAACGGTGCTGTACACTTTATCTCTCGCCGCTTCAAATGTCCCCGCAAATGCCGTGACATTGGCGACCCGGCCGCCGTTTGTAACAAATTGTCCGCCGTCTTTTTTCGTTCCGGCATGAAAAACAGCGATCCCGTCTTCAGCGGACGTCAAACTGCCGATCGGAGTGCCTTTCGCATAGCCTTCCGGATAGCCTTCAGAAGCCAGCACAACGCTGACGGCGGCCGTATCCTTCCACCTTAGGTCAACATCCTTCTCATGCAGAAGATCTAAGAGCACCTGAATGAGGTCAGATTCCATTCTCGGCACGACGACCTGTGTTTCCGGATCTCCGAAGCGCGCGTTGAATTCAATGACTTTTGATCCGTTTTCCGTCAGAATCAGCCCCGCGTACAGCACGCCCGTGAAGGAGCGCCCCTCTTTGACCATTGCTTTTGCCGCCGGCTTCACAATCGTTTCGACTGCGCTTCTGACGATATCATCGGAAATGTGCGGCACCGGTGAGTAGGCTCCCATTCCGCCCGTATTCGGCCCTTTATCTCCATCGAAGGCGCGTTTATGATCTTGAGCGATGACCATCGGATAGACGGTCTCCCCTTTTACAAACGCCATTAAAGAAAATTCTTCGCCGGCGAGGAACTCTTCAATGACCACAGATGCGCTCGCCTCCCCGAATTTCTCATCCTCAAGAAAATCGTGCAGGCATTCAATCGCTTCTTCTTCCGTCATCGCGACCGTGACACCTTTTCCGGCGGCAAGCCCGTCCGCTTTAATGACAATCGGCGCACCTTTTTGCTGCACATATGCTTTCGCCTCTTCAAATGAAGTAAACGTCTCATACTCCGCCGTCGGAATGCCGTATTTTTTCATTAAATCCTTGGCAAACTGTTTGCTCCCTTCAATGATTGCCGCTTTTTCAGACGGTCCGAAAACAAGCAGTCCGGCTTTTTCAAACTCGTCCGCTATCCCTTCAATCAGAGGAACTTCGGGGCCGATAATCGTCAGCCCGACATGATGTTCTTTCGCAAACGCAATGAGTGCAGCATGATCGCTTTCTTCAATGTTGACCAGCGTCGCGCAGTCTGCCATACCGTCATTTCCGGGCGCGGCGTACACCGTGTCAACAAGCGGGCTTTGCGCCGCTTTCCAAGCCAATGTATGCTCTCTGCCGCCTTTTCCGATAATCAATACATTCACGCTTCGTTCCCCCTCTTAATGTTTGAAATGTCTGATGCCGGTGAATACCATGGCGATGCCGTATTCATCCGCTTTTTTAATCGAATCTTCATCACGGACCGATCCGCCTGGCTGGATAATCGCCGTGACACCGGCTTTTGCGGCTTCTTCGACTGTATCCGGCATCGGGAAAAACGCGTCTGATCCGAGCGCGCTGCCCTTTGCTTTTTCTCCGGCCTGCTCAATGGCGATTTTAGCTGAACCGACGCGATTCATCTGCCCCGCTCCCACACCGACCGTCATATGGTCTTTTGCAAGAACGATCGCGTTGGATTTCACATGTTTGACGACTTTCCAGGCCAGCTTCAAATCCTCCCATTCCTGCTCGCTCGGCTCTCTTTTTGTCGGGATGCTGATGTCGGCGTCATCAAATCCATGGACGTCTAAATCTTGAATCAAAAGGCCGCCCTGTACGGATGTCAGCTGTTTTTCTTTCTTCCCTGATGCGGACACGTCAAGCGTGAGCAGACGAAGGTTTTTCTTCGCCGTCAGTACGTTCAGCGCTTCTTCACTGAAAGAAGGGGCGATAATGATTTCTAAAAAGATGCCGTGAAGGGCTTCAGCCGTTGCCTGATCAACTTCACGGTTCAGCGCGATGATGCCGCCGAAAATGGAGGTTTTATCAGCTTCATACGCTTTATTGAATGCTTCCTCAATTGAAGCTCCCGTACCGACTCCGCACGGGTTCATATGTTTAACGGCAACAGCTGCGGGTTCTGTAAATTCCCGGACGATTTGAACGGCCGCATCTGCGTCCTTAATATTGTTGTAAGAAAGCTCTTTGCCGTGAAGCTGTTTTGCCGCCGCGATGGAACCGGAGACGGGAAGTGCGCTTTGATAGAAAACAGCCTCTTGGTGAGGGTTTTCACCATAGCGGAGCGATTGTTTTTTCTCAAATGTAACGGTGAATTGCTCAGGGTCTTTCTCACCGGCCTCGCGTGTTAAGTAATCAGCGATTAATGCGTCGTATGCCGCGGTATGGCGGAATACTTTGGCCGCAAGCTCGCGTTTTCTTTTAAGCGAAACGCCGCCGTGTTCTTTAATCTCATTGAGCACGGAGCTGTAATCGGCCGGATCTGTGATGACCGTCACATCCTGATGGTTTTTCGATGCGGCGCGCAGCATGCCGGGACCGCCGATATCAATGTTTTCTATCGCTTCATCGTATGTTACGTCTTCTTTCGAAATCGTTTCTTTAAACGGGTAAAGGTTGACGACCACAAGGTCAATGGGGGCAATGCCATGCTCATTGATCTGCGCCATATGCTCTTCATTGTCTCTTACGGCAAGCAGTCCGCCGTGAATATTAGGATGGAGCGTTTTTAACCGTCCGTCCATAATTTCAGGAAATCCGGTCACTTCTGAAATGCCGATGACATCCACACCGTTTTCCTGAAGAAGTTTTTTTGTTCCTCCGGTCGAAATGACTTCGACGCCGAGCTCTGTCAGTTCCTTTACGAAAGGTACGAGATTTGTTTTATCAGAAACACTGATTAGTGCGCGTTTGATTGTCATGCCTTTTCACCTCTGTTATTTAGTCCCAGCAGCTGTTTCACAACGCTCGGATACCATTTGTGCTCAAGCTCGTGTATTGTATGCTCTATGTCTTCAAGCGTATCGTTTTCCTGTATTTCGAATGCTTTTTGCGCGATAATCGGTCCGGTGTCCATGCCTTCGTCGACGTAATGAACGGTAATGCCCGCCACTTTCACACCGGCCCGATACGCCTGTCCGACAGCGTCAATCCCGGGGAATGCCGGAAGAAGCGAGGGATGTATATTAATAATGCGGCCCCCGTATGCTTCAAGCAGCGTATCTCCAATCAGTCTCATATAGCCGGCGAGAACGATTAATTCCGCCCCGTGCAGGCGCAGCTGTTCAATAACGGCCCGTTCAAAGGCCGCTTTGTTTTCAAAAGATGACGGTTCAAAGGCGAATGACGGAATGTGTAAAGCCTCCGCCCTTTCCACCGCCTTTGCCTGAGGCTTATCCGTCACGAGAAGCGAGAGCTCCGCATCCCACTTCTCTTCTCTCATGCGTTTGGCAATGGCCTCGAAGTTCGATCCGTTTCCTGAAGCAAATACCGCAAACTTTTTCATGAAAGAGCCGCACCGCCGAAAGAAATGCCTTCGCCCCGCTTGACCCGGCCGATCAGATAAGCCTTCTCGCCCTGAGCTTCAAGCGTGTCGATAACGTCTGTCAAGTCCTCTTCTTTAACGGCAAGGACAAAACCGATGCCCATATTAAAGACATTGAACATTTCTTCTTCTTTCAGCTTGCCGTGCTCCTGCAGAAACGGAAAAATCGGCGGGATCGGCCATGATCCGTGATCAATTTCCGCGCTCAATCCGTCCGGCAGCATCCGCGGGATGTTCTCGATGAATCCTCCGCCTGTCACATGCGCCATGCCGTCTACCTTACCGCTTTTCACCGCCTTGAGCACCGGCTTCACATATATTCTCGTCGGTTCCAGCAATTCTTCTCCGAGAGGACGCGCAAACGGTTCATAGACAGTATCCAAATCAAGTCCGCCGTCATCAAGAAGCACTTTTCTCACTAGGGAAAATCCGTTGCTGTGAAGGCCGCTTGAAGTAAGTCCGATTAAGAGATGCCCCTCTTCAATATGTTCACCGGTGACGATTTCGTCTTTTTCCGCGACGCCGACTGAAAAGCCCGCAATATCGTATTCATCAGCCGTATACAGCCCCGGCATTTCCGCCGTCTCACCGCCGATAAGCGCTGATCCTGACTGCTCGCATCCGTCCGCCACGCCCTGAACGATCTGCTCAATTTTTACCGGATCGGCCTTGCCGACCGCTAAATAATCAAGGAAAAACAGCGGCTCCGCTCCTTGGGCAAGCACATCATTTACACACATCGCGACCGCATCGACGCCGATCGTGTCATGCTTATCCATTGAAAATGCGAGTTTCAGCTTAGTGCCGACACCGTCTGTTCCGGAAATTAAAACAGGCTTTTGATACGGAAGCTCTGACAGATCAAACATTCCGCCAAAGCCGCCCAGGCTTCCCATAACGCCGAGCCTTTTCGTGCGCTCCACGTGTTTTTTCATTCGTTTGACGGCTTCATATCCGGCTTCGATGTCAACTCCGGCATTTTTATAAGCATCAGACATCCCTATCACTCCTTGTCAATTCGTTTCTCCTTAAAAGGCAGAAAGAGAAAGGCAGCCTGAATTCCCGCTGCCTTTATGTCATTTTCACATTTTATTTTGTCAGCACCGCTTCTTTTACGTGAGGAAGCACTGTATCCTGATAAATTTCCGTCGGATATTTGCCCGTAAAACAAGCGAGGCATTGTCCGCAATTGGTGTCTTCAAATGTTCGGCCGACTCCTTTTAACAATCCGTCTACACTTAAGAAAGAAAGCGTGTCAGCACCGATGATCTGGCGGATTTCTTCCACGGAATGAGAAGAAGCGATCAGCTCCTCATGGGTTGATGTGTCGATGCCGTAGAAGCACGGATGAGCGATCGGCGGTGAACTAATTTTCACATGCACCTCTGTCGCACCCGCTTCTCTGAGCATCGTGACAATCCGGCGGCTTGTCGTCCCGCGCACGATGGAATCATCAACCATGACGACCCGTTTTCCTTCGACAACACCGCGGACGGCGGACAGCTTCATTCTGACGCCTTGCTCACGGAGAGCCTGTGACGGCTGGATAAACGTTCTGCCGACATAACGGTTTTTAATGAGACCGAGTTCGTACGGGATGCCCGTTGCCTCGGCATAGCCGATGGCTGCAGAAATACTGGAATCAGGCACGCCTGTGACGACATCCGCTTCAACCGCGGACTCCTGGGCAAGCATTTTTCCGAGGTTTTTCCGGGCGCTGTGCACGTTAATGCCGTCGATATTACTGTCAGGCCTTGAGAAATAAATGTACTCCATACTGCAGATGGAGCGGTTGATATTCATGGAGAAACGCTCTGATTTCATGCCTTCATCATTGATGATCAGCATTTCGCCCGGCTCTACCTCGCGAAGATACGTCGCACCGACGACATCGAATGCGCATGTTTCTGATGCGACGACGTAAGCATCACCCATCATGCCGATTGACAGCGGTCTGAGTCCATTCGGGTCAAGCGCTACGATCATTTCTGTTTCAGTCATGATTAAAAAGGCATAAGCGCCTTTCAGCATAGATAGCGAATTTTTGATTTGATCCTTCAGCGAAAAGTGGCCGCTGCGTTTAATCAGATGAGCCAGCACTTCCGTATCGGAGGAAGTCTGAAAGATGCTCCCTTGGTTTTCAAGCTGCTGCTTCAACTGTGTGGCGTTGACCAAGTTGCCGTTATGGGCGAGCGCGAGGCTGCCGTTGTTTTGCGAACGGAACAGGAGCGGCTGGACATTTTCATATCCGCCTCCGCCAGCCGTCGCATAACGGACGTGCCCGAT
Source organism: Bacillus sp. EKM206B (assembly GCF_011066015.1). Classification (NCBI taxonomy): domain Bacteria; kingdom Bacillati; phylum Bacillota; class Bacilli; order Caryophanales; family Bacillaceae; genus Bacillus; species Bacillus sp. EKM206B. Next base: position 57,669 of record NZ_JAAMNL010000012.1, on the reverse strand, counting down.
CGCGCCTTTTCCCTTCACTTTGCTCAGTTCGCCGTTTTGAAAAACCTCGGTAATAAGCCCCTGTCCTTTATGCGCCGTCAGTTTTTCACCGTCAGTCGCCACGATGCCGGCGCCTTCCTGTCCTCTGTGCTGGAGGCTGTGGAGGCCGTAATACGTGATCTGCGGAGCTTCTTCATGTCCCCAGATGCCAAACACACCGCATTCTTCATTCAGGCCTTTGATTTCAGCAAGCATGGAATAGCTCCTTTCCACGCGCGCTCTAGTTCTTTCGTTTGCGCGTGAACCAATTGTTGTCCGTCCTGGTTTTGAATCGCCAGAAGTCCGTCAGCCGTTACCTCGCCGATATGAACCGCATCAGCCACAGCCGCTTCAAACGCCGCTTGGTGTTCTTTTTTCACCGAAACGACGAAGCGAGATTGAGATTCAGAGAATAATAATGCCGCTTCTCCTGCTACAGTCACGTTGGCGCCAAGGTTTTCCGTCGTCATGACGCTTTCTGCAATCGCTACGCCTAAGCCGCCTTCAGACACATCATGCGCTGATTGAACGAAGCCTTTTTTAATCGCGTCAAGCAATGCTTTTTGGCGTGACAGCTCTATATCAAGATCGATTTGCGGCGCTTTGCCGTAAATGCGGCCTTCTGTCATTTTTTGCAGTTCGCTTCCGGCAAACTCAAGTTTTGTTTCGCCGATCACGTATACAAGATCCCCCGCTTGTTTGAAATGCTGTGTCGTAATATGAGCGGTATCTTCAATTAAGCCGACCATGCCGATAACAGGCGTCGGGTAGATCGCCGTTCCGTTCGATTCATTATAAAGTGATACGTTTCCGCCGATGACGGGTGTGCTGAGAACATTGCACGCCTCGCTGATGCCGTCGGCCGCTTTTTCGATCTGCCAGAAAATTTCAGGTTTTTCCGGGTTTCCGAAATTCAGATTATCCGTGACCGCAAGCGGTTCGGCACCGGAGCATACGATGTTGCGCGCCGCTTCGGCAACTGCGATTTTCCCGCCTTTTTCTGGATCAAGATATAAATAACGGGCGTTGCAATCCGTCGTCATTGCCAGCGCTTTTTTCGTGCCGCGGATTCTGAGCACTCCCGCGTCAGAGCCCGGAGCGACCACCGTATTTGTGCGCACCATGTAGTCATATTGATCGTACACCCACTCTTTGCTGGCGATTGTCGGCTGCTGCAGCAGGGCAAAAAGCGTCTCTGTCGCATCTTTTACTTCAGGCGCGGGAACTTCCGTTTCCTGAAACTCGCGGTAGTACGCGGGTTCTGCTGACGGCTTGTGGTATACAGGTGCTTCTTCCGCCAGCGCGTCGACCGGAAGCTCGCAAACAACCTCTCCGTTATGGCGGAGGCGGAGCATTTTATCATCCGTAACATGACCTACGGAAACCGCTTCAAGATCATATTTATCAAAAATATCGACAATTTCCTGTTCACGTCCGCGTTCAATGACGAGAAGCATGCGTTCCTGAGACTCGGAAAGCATCATTTCGTAAGCGGTCATACCTGTTTCCCGCTGCGGAATGAGATCAAGGTTCATTTCAATGCCTGAGCCGGCTTTGCTTGCCATTTCAGCACTCGAACTTGTCAGACCGGCCGCCCCCATATCCTGAATGCCGACTAAGGCGTCGCATTGGATGACTTCAAGGCATGCTTCCAGGAGAAGTTTTTCCATGAAAGGATCGCCGACCTGCACCGCGGAACGTTTTTCTTCAGATGAATCTGACATTTCTTCCGATGCGAAAGTAGCGCCGTGTATGCCGTCGCGGCCCGTTTTAGCGCCGACGTACATGACCGTGTTGCCGACACCTTTCGCCTGGCCTTTTTTAATATCTTTATGATCAATTAAGCCGACGCACATTGCATTGACAAGCGGATTGCCCTCATAGCTTGCGTCAAACTGCACTTCTCCGCCGACCGTCGGAATTCCGATACAGTTTCCGTATCCCGCGATTCCCGCCACTACTTCTTCAAACAAGTACTTCACACGAGGTGAAGTGAGCTCACCAAATCGAAGAGAGTTTAATACAGCTATCGGACGGGCGCCCATTGAGAAAACGTCACGGATGATGCCGCCCACTCCCGTCGCAGCACCTTGGTATGGCTCAATCGCTGACGGATGGTTATGAGATTCAATTTTGAACACGACCGCCTGATTGTCACCGATGTCAACGATTCCCGCGCCTTCACCGGGACCCTGCAGCACGCGTTCGCCGCTAGTCGGGAATTTGCGTAAAACCGGTTTTGAGTTTTTATAGCTGCAGTGCTCTGACCACATGACGGAAAAAATCCCGATTTCCGTGTAGTTCGGCAATCTTCCGATAATAGATTCAATGAGTGCGAACTCGTCATCACTGACACCCATTTGCTGATAGAGTTTCTCTTCTTTTATTTGTTCTTTACTTGGTTCAAGCAGTAGCGACATGAGTTTCCCTCCAATTTTTCACGATAGACCGGAACAATGTAAGACCGTCTGCGCTGCCGAGCAGTTCATCGACTGCGCGCTCGGGGTGAGGCATCATGCCTAATACGTTGCCTTTCTCATTCACGACGCCGGCAATGCCGCTGACGCTTCCGTTAATATCGCCGCCGTATGTGAAGGCGATTTGATTGTTTTCTTTTAATCTTTCAAGCGTTTCGTCATCACAGTAGAAATTGCCTTCGCCGTGGGCAACCGGAATCGTAATCGATTGTCCTTTTTCATAGGAAGATGTGAATAACGTGCCGCCGTTCTGCACGATTAATTCAACCGGGCGGCAGATGAACTTTAAATCTTTGTTGCGTCTCATCGCGCCGGGCAGAAGTCCGAGCTCCTGCAGAATCTGGAATCCGTTGCAGACGCCGAGAACCGGTTTTCCTTCGGCAGCCGCTTTTTTCACAGCCGGCATGATGTTTGCGAATCTGGCGATGGCGCCGCATCTCAAGTAGTCGCCGTATGAAAACCCGCCGGGGATGAGCACGCCGTCAAATCCGTCAAGGCTTGTTTCCTCGTGCCAGACATACTCGACTTCTTCGCCGAGTTCGTCCTTTACGGCGTGGAACATATCAATATCACAGTTGGAGCCGGGTAACACAATCACCGCAAATTTCACTGTGCGACAACCTCCTCAACTTCATATCGGTAGTCTTCAATGACTGTATTGGCAAGGAGCTTTTCACACATTTCTTTCACGAGCGCGTCAAGATCGCGGTCAGATTTTTCAATCGTCAGCTCCATGTATTTTCCGATGCGCACATCCTGCACTTCATTGTAGGTCATGCTGTGCAATGCATGCTGCACCGCGCTTCCTTGAGGATCGAGCACACTTTCTTTTAAGCTGACATAAACTTTCACTTTATACATTATGAAATGCCTCCTAGTCTTTTGAAAATCTCTTCATATGCGTCGGTTAAGCTTCCCAGGTTCCGTCTGAACAAATCTTTATCGAGCTTTTCGTTTGTGTCTTTGTCCCACAGACGGCACGTGTCAGGAGAAATTTCATCCGCTAAAAGCACCCGTCCCTCTGCGTCTAAGCCGAATTCCAGCTTAAAATCTATTAATCTGACGCCGCAGTCTTCAAAAATAAGCTGCAGCTCTTGATTCACCTGTTTTGTAATCGATTTGATCGTTTCCACCTGCTCAGGAGCCGCCGCTTTTAAAAGCCAGATATGATCTTCTGTGATGAGCGGATCGCCGAGTGCGTCATCTTTATAGTAAAATTCGATAATCGGCTGCGGAAGCTCAGTTCCTTCCGGGATGCCGAGACGTTTCGACATGCTTCCGGCGGCAACGTTTCTGACCACGACTTCAAGGGGAATGATGCTCACTTTTTTGATAAGCTGCTCTGATTCTGAAACACGCTCCACAAAGTGGTTGTCAATTCCTTCGGCATGCAGATGTTTGAAAATCAGGCTTGAAATTTCATTGTTCAGACGGCCCTTTCCGCTGATCTCCGCTTTTTTCTCACCGTTAAAGGCTGTTGCGGAATCCTTGTAGACCACGCGGAGAATCTGTTCGTCCTCAGTTTGATAAATCCGTTTCGCTTTTCCTTCATAAAGAAGATTATTGTTCACAATATTCACGGAAGGCCTCCTAACCCGAATGTTGGGAATATTCAATCTATGGCGGCTGAAGAAGCCGCCTCCGGCTGGCTTCTTCTATAAACCTAAACGCTCAAAGATCAAGTCGACGTTTTTCAAATGATAATTGTAGTCAAAGCAATCGGCAATCTGTTCCGGTGTGAGACGGGACGTGATTTTTTCCTCCGCTTCGACAAGCTGGCGGAACGGCACTTGTTTTTCCCACGCTTCCATCGCTTTCGGCTGAACCGTGTCATATGCTTCTTCACGAGGCAGACCCGTGTCGATTAAAGCAAGCAGCACGCGTTGAGAATAGATCAAACCGAGTGTGCGGTCCATGTTGCGTTTCATATTTTCCGGGAATACCGTTAAGTTTTTGACAATATTGCTGAATCGGTTCAGCATGTAATTCAGCGCGATTGTCGCGTCAGGAAGAATGATGCGCTCAGCTGATGAATGAGAAATATCACGCTCATGCCATAACGGTACATTTTCGTATGCCGTCAGCATGTACCCGCGGATCACGCGCGCCATGCCCGTCATATTTTCCGACCCGATCGGATTCCGTTTATGAGGCATAGCCGATGAACCTTTTTGTCCTTTTGCAAAAAACTCTTCCACTTCACGTGTTTCACTCTTTTGCAGACCGCGGATTTCCACTGCGAATTTTTCAATGCTCGTCGCGATCAAAGCCAGTGCCGCCATGTAATCCGCATGTCGGTCGCGCTGTAATGTCTGAGTGGAAATCGGCGCCGCTTTCAGGCCGAGTTTTTCACAGACATACTGTTCTACGAACGGATCAATATTTGCATATGTGCCGACCGCGCCGGAAAGCTTCCCGACTTCGATCCCTTCTTTTGCCTGCTTGAAACGTTCAAGGTTGCGTTTCATTTCTTCGTGCCAAAGCGCGAGTTTCAGGCCGAATGTCGTCGGTTCCGCGTGTACTCCGTGCGTGCGGCCCATCATGACCGTGTATTTATGTTCTTTCGCTTTTTCTTTTATAATGTCAACAAATCTCTCAATGTCCTTGAGCAAGATCTCATTCGCCTGTTTTAATAGATAGGAAAGAGCGGTATCCACGACATCTGTTGACGTCAGGCCGTAGTGAACCCATTTTCTTTCTTCGCCTAATGATTCTGAAACCGCGCGGGTGAATGCAACGACGTCATGGCGCGTATCCTGCTCGATTTCCAAAATGCGGTTGATGTCGAAAGACGCGTTTTCGCGCATGACTTTGACGTCTTCTTTCGGAATGACGCCAAGCTCAGCCCAGGCTTCACAGGCTAAAATCTCGACTTCCAGCCATGCCTGGTATCTGTTTTCGTCCGTCCAGATCGCGGACATTTCAGGTCTTGAATAACGTTCGATCATTATGCTCGTCCTCCGTCTCTTTTCATCCATATGTTCGTGATGTCCTGAATCCATGTTTCATCAGGCTTCCGCAAAAATGTCATATGCCCCATTTTGCGGCCTTTTTTAATCTCATGTTTTCCGTACAGGTACAGTTTGGCTTCCTTTAAAAGCTCCGTATGCTCCTCCGCAAGCTTCACTTCATCACCGAGCAGATTCACCATCATTCCCGGTTTGAGAAGATCGGTTCTGCCGAGAGGAAGTCCGCAGACCGCTCTGATGTGCTGTTCGAATTGGCTCGTTTCACAAAGGTCGAGCGTATAATGCCCTGAATTGTGAGGACGCGGCGCCAGTTCATTAATCAAAAGGTCTCCGTCTTCCGTGACGAACATTTCCACCGCAAGCGGCCCGACAAGCTCCAATTTCTCCGCGAGCTGAACGGCAAGCGCCTCTGCCCGCTTCTGAACCGTTTCCTCCGCTCTCGCGGGCACGATGCTTTGGAACAGAATATTATTTTTGTGGATATTTTCAGCAGCCGGAAAGGTTGAAATCTCACCGTGCACCGATCTCGTCACGATAACGGAAAGCTCCATCCGGAACGATACCCAGCTTTCAAGTATGCACGTGCCGTTTTCTAACAGCGCAGCCGCTTCATCTGTCTGTCCTTCTTCCTTAATGACAAATTGGCCTTTGCCGTCATATCCGCCGCGGCATGTTTTCAGCACCGCCGGGAGCCCCAATGCCTGAACGGCTTCCTCAAGCTCCCGTCCGCTGTTTACGATCCGATACGGCGCGACTTGACAGCCTGCTGACTGGATCGCCTTTTTTTCCGTTTCCCTGTTTTGGGTGATGAGCAGCAGCTCGCTTCCCTGGGGAAGATATGCATGTTCTTTGAGCCAGTTAAGCGCCTCGTAATCGATATTTTCAAATTCGTAGGTAATGATGTCACTGACTCCGGCCAATTTATGAATCGCTTCACGGTCGTTGTACTGGGCGGTAATCTCAATATCGGCGATCTGTCCGCATGGCGAGTCTTTCACGGGATCGACGACAGCGACTTTATAGCCCATCTGTTTTGCGGCGACAGCCATCATTTTTCCGAGCTGTCCGCCTCCGATAATGCCGATGACGGCTCCGGGGTAAATCGTTTTTTTATCAGACAAGCTGATCACTGCTTTCCAGCACCGTTTGTTTTGTCGCATTTCTTCTCGCCTCTAGTTTATCCGCAATGTCATCGTCAAATGCCGACAAAATTTGCGCGGCTAACAGACCCGCGTTCACTGCGCCCGCTTTCCCGATCGCAGTCGTCGCGACCGGCACGCCGCCGGGCATCTGTACGATAGACAGAAGAGAATCAAGTCCGTTAAGCGATTTTGTCTGAACCGGTACGCCGATCACCGGCAGCGTCGTTTTGGCCGCCGTCATTCCCGGCAGATGCGCCGCTCCTCCGGCTCCGGCAATAATGACTTTTAAGCCCCTGTCTCTGGCGCTTTCTGCATATTCAAACATCAAATCAGGTGTCCGGTGCGCGGATACCACCTGTTTTTCATAAGGAATGTGAAGTTCGTCAAGTATGTCGCATGCATGTTTCATTGTCTCCCAATCGGAGGTGCTTCCCATGATGATTCCTGCTAGCGGCTGCATTCTGTTCCCACCTTCTCATGCTTTGTTTTTCAGAAAAAAAAGCCCGGCTTATATTGCAACTATGAGGAAGCAATACAAACCGGGCATGGCGCGCGTATCGTCAGTCGTTCGCTTCTGCGATATCCATGTCAGCTGTTTATCACTTTCCTGCATAGTCCGGCCGTTTACGGCAGCCGGGTAGAAACTTATGGGCCATATTCCCAAGATTATATGAGGTCGTGTTTTGATTTCATGTTTATCTTAACAACGGACTTAGATAATGTCAACGACATTATCGAACGATATAAAAATTCTTTCTTTTAATGTTCGTGTTTAGATCAATTTCCCTTCAAATACGATTTTTTTCCCGCAAGGAACGACTTGAATTGATCCATTTTCTTTCTTTTCTGTAAAGATCGGCTCTTCCATCCGCCGGACGGGCATATAACCCTCTTCCTTCATTAAAGTGAGAATGGTGTCAATCGTTTCATGTTCCGTTACTTCAAACCGTTTCTTTTTTGGCTTTGTCATTCCTTAATTCTCCTCTTCTTCACTGCTTTCACCCAGAATCCGCCGTGGATCGTTTTCGGCTCAAAGGCGATGATAAACGCTTTTTCATCAAGCGTTTTAATCGTATCATAAAGCTGAAGCTCATATTTGCGCGGCGTCAGAATCTGCATGGCGGTCCGGTCTCCTTCAAGTCCGCCCGCAACCCAGCTTGTAACCCCGTATCCTTTTTCCCGGAGCTGTTTCGGCAGGTCCAGATCGAGCTCCTTCGTAATGACGTTGACTGTAATATAGCCGAGCGCCAGTTTTTCCTCAATTTTCATTCCCACTATGACGCCGAGGCCGTAGCCGAGCGCATAGGCAATGACGTTTTGAATTTGATTCAGATTGCCAAGCACGAGACTCAGGCCGGTCACATACACAAGGATTTCAATCGTACTGATGCCTGCGGCGAAATAGCGCTGTCCCTTTAATGTCAGAATCATCCTGATCGTAAAGAAAGAGACATATATAATGTTAATGATGAGAATAATGAGAACCATACCTATACTGTTGGATAAAATCGTCTGCATCACTGATTCCCCTCCTCTGATACTTTGAAAAGCATCAATCCTTCAATTAAGGATAGTTTACCCTCTTTTCATCATTTTCAAAAGAAAAAAAAGCCCGCCCCGCAAGGCAGACTTTCAAGCTCTTATCAGTGAAGCTCGGCTTTTTTCAATCGTTTGACGGCTTCATATTCCTTCTCAAGTTCACTCAGCGTGTACCCGGACAGTTCCTGAACATGGTCTTGATAAAACCCTGAGCGGATCAGTTTTGTCCTCAGGTGCTGTTTTTTCCGATTAATGGCTTCTCGCAACAACGGGGCCATCTTCATCATCCCTTTCCGAATCATAAAGAGTAGTGCCGCTTTCGAATTGCTGTTGCTCTCATCATATCTCGGCCGGGTCCTCAAAACAATACGCTTCATTAGAAAAATTTGTAAACATTGTGAAAGACAAATTTCGACTTATAAAGGGATCAGCGAAGCAGTAAAGTACTCTGAAATAAGCGGCCATGTCACAGCCGTAAAAACGAGCATGATGATAACCGCCGCGGAAATACAGTACATCACGTCAGCCGCAGGCTTTTCAGCCGATTTGTATAGAATCTGCACAAACTGCACCATCGCCGAGGCGGCCAGAAACAAGGTCAGCGCCGTAAACACCACGGTGATGACCGGCAGATTCAATATCGCGAAAATCATCCACACGATAGAGCAGGCGACAGCCGGAACCAAAAGCGATCCGACCCCCGCGGCCGCATCCCGCATCGTGATTTTCTGTTTCATCATATAGCGTGATACAAGCCAGACCGCGCCCGCCGCAGCGGCAAAAAAGACGAGCGTATACACGAGAACAACGGTAAAGCCGTCAAAAAACGTATGATGCCGCTCTCCGTATCCAAGAGGCCTTTGCTGGCTTGCCCTCAGCTGAAACCAATTTCCGATTGAGAAAAAGATACTGAATACAAGCATTGAAATAAGAGCATATTTAAAGCGGGAAAAGCCGTCTTCCCCAACGACCTTCACCGGTGATGTCAAAATGCGCAGCGCGAAACGGCAATAACGTTTGACCGCGGCCCATGCAGAAGCGAGTTTTTCCGTAAAAGCCGGAGCCGGGCGCCGTTCCTTTTCTTTTTTCTTTTGCTTTTGATAACGTCCCGCATTTCTGGACATTCTCGACAGCGGTTCTTCATCAGTTCCCTGATGCTGTTTTTCTTCTTCCAACGTTTCTTTTCTTTCTTCCGTCATGTCAGCAACTCCTATCAAAAAAATACGGCGGAATTTGTTAAACAAGAAAATAAAACACTTATATAAGGTACCGAAGCGTCCTTAAACAGTCAAGCGGTTTTCTTCACCCGGACACCCACATGACGTTTTATAGTATGTATTGGTTTTACGGAATAGGACAAAAACAAAAAACCGGCTTAACTCAGCCGGTTTTTCCGTTATTTCAAGAAGATGAAATACAGGATAAAGATGACGAACAGCCCGTACATAATCGGGTGAACGCTTTTTCCTTTTCCTTTGCAGATCATTGTAATCGGGTAGAATATAAAACCGATCGCAATCCCCGTCGCAATGCTGTACGTCAGCGGCATCATAATCATCGTTAAGAATGCCGGCACAGCCACCTCGAATTTATCCCAGGCGATCTTACCGAGCGGCGCCACCATCAGCGCGCCGACAATAATTAAAGCCGGAGCCGTCACATTCGTGGTGACAACTGACAGAAGCGGCGAGAAAAACATCGCCAGCAAAAAGAGAATGCCCGTCACAACAGCCGCGAAGCCGGAGCGCGCCCCCGCCGCAACGCCTGAGCTGGATTCAACATAAGAAGTCGTTGTAGACGTACCGAGTACGGCTCCGATAACGATTGATGTCGAATCTGCCAGAAGCGCTCTTCCCGCACGCGGAAGTTTGTTTTCCTTCATCAGCCCGGCCTGTGTCGCTACAGCCACCAGCGTTCCGGCCGTATCGAAAAACCCGACGAACAAGAAAGTTAAAATGACAATCAGCATTTGGACGGAGAAGATATCCGGAAGATGCATCCACGCCTGTCCGAAAGTCGGCGCAAGACTCGGCACGCTGCCGACAATGTGCGTCGGAACCGGAATCAGTCCGCAGACCATGCCGGCAACCGCCGTCAGAAGCATTCCGATAAATACGCCGCCGTTTACGCGAAGCACCATCAGAATGACCGTCACAATAACACCGAAAACCGTCAGCAGCACAGGGCCGCTGTGAATATTACCGATAGACACCAAAGTCGATGAGTTCGCTTCAATAATGCCCGAACCCTGCAAACCGACAAATGTGATAAACAAACCGATACCCGCGCCGACCGCCAATTTCAGCTCAGGCGGAATCGCATTAATGATTTTTTCCCGCAATCCCGTCAGCGAAAGCGCCACGAAGATAATTCCGGAAATCAAGACGCCGGAAAGCGCAGCCTGCCATGAAATCCCCATGCCGAGGACGACAGAGAAAGCAAAAAACGCATTTAATCCCATACCCGGCGCAATCGCGATCGGATACTTTGCAATGAGCCCCATTAAAATACAGCCGGCCGCAGACGCCAAGGCTGTAGCGGTAAACACCGCGCCCTGATCAATTTTTAATGCTTCGGGAAATCCTTTCACACCGTTTAAAGACAATGTCAGCGGATTGACGAACAGAATGTACGCCATTGACAAAAAGGTCGTTAAACCGCCGATGATTTCATTACGATAGCTTGTCCCCAGCTCATCAAACTGAAAAAATTGCTTCAAGCCAATTGCCTCCTTCATTCTCTCCCATTTATTCTGCCCGTTATCCGCCAAATAAAAAACGCCCCAAATACATTTGGGACGCTTGACTACATACGTTCAGTCTGAATAAATAAGAATGGATTATTTATATCAAACGATTGAGATTGATCCGTAGTCAAGCCATTTACGGTAGCTTGGTAGAAACTTGCGGGCCATATCCCCGCCATTATACGATATCTGCATATTTGATTTCTGAGTCTATTGTATCAATTCAATTTTGAAAACTCAATAAAAAAAACGAACAATCCCGTTAAAAAAATTTGGTTTATTCGTTAATTGACCAAAAATGGAAGACGGCAAAACCCGCCTTCCAGACATCATTTTCCGTCCGCAGGCCGGACCGGCACCGCGAATGTGATTCCGCTGTCATCCGCCAGCAAGTTCATAACCGTTTGATTGACGTACAAAGCATATGAATCGAATGAAAAATCGCGCAATGAATAGTCTTTATCTGATGAATCATCTAATTCAAAAACAGATTCCATTTCACCCGTTTTAAGGTTCGTGACTTTCGCCTTATTCCCTTTCAGATAATAGCCTTTTTCATACTCATTAAGCGATGGCCAGGTTTTCATTTTTTTCGTATTGCCGAGACCGATTGATTCACCGACATTGATCAGCTGATCTTTATCCGCTTTGCTGTAATTAATTCCTGTGAATTGATAATCGACGATCACCCGTCTGCCTTGCTGTTTGATCTTTTTCACGGTAATGCCGACATGATGATGTTTCGTTTCATAACTGACAGGCAGTTTTGTTTTCAGAGGGACGATTTCTCCCGGCTCTGATTCTGATTTTATATCTCCCGTTATGAAAAGTGTTTTCGCTTTCGGGTCTATCGGTTTGCTGAATTGAGTTTGGCCGCGTATTCTTTTCCCGCCGCCGGGAAGGTTCTTTCTGCTGCCAAGTTCAATATTCGACATCGTCATTTCATAATGGTTTCCGGCATCATCCGTTGCCTCGTAAATCGAGATGGCATCATTTTTGGCTGCATCAGAGAAGTCTATAGAATACAGGAGAGCCGATCCCATCGTTCCATTTTCCGCCCGGATATCGAAAAAGCGGTATAATCCGTGATTTACATTCACAGCTTTCGTTCCTTCAAGAGAAACGGACTTTTGTTTTTTGATCGGAAGTGTAAAGCGCCAGTTTCCGGGGATATCCTTGATTTGTGTAATGACAAGCGGAAGCTTATCACCGTCTTTCAGCTTTGAGCCGTCCGTGAACAGGCGAAGCTGCCCAGCGTACCGCCCGTCTTTCATTTTTTTCATATCACTGCTGTCATAATCCTCTGCTAACATATTCCGTGGGTCTTTATAATCAACTTGAAAAGAGATGCTCTCCTCATCTGATTTCAAATTGTCAACGGTAAAATTGTAAACGAGCTGTCCGCTGTCGTAATACACACTTTTCACTGTCACCGTGATTCCGCGTGATTCCGCTTTCTCATTCAGTTTTGTCACCAAATTGCTTTTAAACAGCGCAGAACCTGCCTTATCCTGAAACAGACTGTAAATTTGTCCGGCAACAGGAATGTTTCCCATAGCCGTATTAACGGAGGGCATGAATAAGCCTGAGGACAGATACAGAATAAACAAAGCAGCAGCAACCGCGAGGCCGTTTATCAGTTTTCTTCCCCATCTCCGTCTGACGGCGCCTTCTTTTCCGGCACGGACAGCGGCGCTGTGTATCACATTTTTCAATTCAGCTTTCGGCACGTCAATGTCCTGATACAATTGCTTCATTTGATGCTTTTCCATATATGTTTATCCTCCTTTTCCAGCTCCTGCTTCAATGCTTTTCTCGCCCTGTGGAGATGCGTTTTTACAGTGCCTTCCGCCATACCGGTCTGTTCAGCGATCATAGCAATCGAGAAATCTTGAAAATAATAAAGCTGAATGGTCAGCTGTATATGTTCGTCAAGCGTTTCCAGGGCATTCCGAAGATCTATGTATTCTTCAATGTTCTTATTCTCCGCGCGCGTATCATGCTGCGGCTCAAACGGGATGACGTCACCGTGCTTTTTCCTCATCGCAAAAATCGTATGAAGCAAAATCCGGATCAGCCACGTTTTAAAATATTTCGGCTCCTTCAGCTGCGCGATATGAAGAAAAGCCTTGTAAGCCGTTTCCTGAACAGCGTCCAGTGTATCTTCCTTGTGATGCAAATAGAGATAAGCTGTTTTATATAAAGTATCCTGGTGTGCTGTGATTAGTTTTTCAAAGGCTGCGGCATCACCTTTTTTCGCCTTTTTGATCAATCGTTCTTCCTTCACCTTATCCACCTCCTATGCTGTTAGATATGAATCAGGGCAAAACGGTTTCAAAAAGATGAAAAAAAACGCCTCTTTTTTAAAAGAGACGTTTTTTTATCTTCATTTATTCCCACTCAATCGTTGCAGGCGGCTTGCTCGTAATGTCATACACGACGCGGTTGATGTGTTTCACTTCGTTGACGATCCGTGTCGAAATCACTTCAAGCACATCCCAAGGGATACGCGCCCAGTCAGATGTCATGCCATCAATTGATGTTACGGCACGGATACCGATTGTGTAATCATACGTTCTCGCATCTCCCATGACGCCGACGCTGCGGATGTCAGGAAGAACCGTGAAGTACTGCCAGATGTCGCGCTCAAGGCCGTGGTTCGCCACTTCTTCACGCAGAATCGCGTCTGATTCACGAACGATCTCAAGTTTTTCTTCCGTTACTTCGCCGAGTACGCGGATGCCAAGTCCAGGGCCCGGGAACGGCTGACGCCATACGATATCATCCGGAAGGCCGAGCTCTGTGCCGAGCGCGCGCACTTCGTCTTTGAAAAGGGTGTTCAGCGGCTCGATCAGTTCAAACTGCATATCTTCAGGAAGTCCGCCGACATTGTGATGCGATTTGATCGTTTGCGCCGTTGCAGTACCGCTCTCGATAATATCCGTGTAAAGCGTTCCTTGCGCAAGGTAATCGATGCCCTTAAGCTTGTCCGCTTCATCATCAAACACGTAAATGAATTCGTTGCCGATGATTTTGCGTTTTTGCTCAGGATCAGAAACACCTTTCAGCTTGTTTAAGAATCTGTCTTTCGCATCAACTTTAATGACATTCATATTAAAGCCTTCGCTGAACGTTTTCATGACGCCTTCCGCTTCGCCTTTACGAAGCAGGCCGTGATCGACGAAAATACAAGTCAGCTGGTCGCCGATCGCTTTATGAATTAAAGCAGCCACAACAGAGGAATCAACACCGCCGCTTAGCGCGCAAAGAACCTGCTTGTCTCCGACTGTTTCACGGATTTTTTGCATTTCGATTTCGATAAAGTTTTCCATTGACCATTTGCCTTCACAATCGCAAACGCCGAATACAAAGTTTTTCAGAAGATCATTGCCGTATTCAGAGTGGCGCACTTCCGGGTGGAACTGAACGCCGTACCAATTCTTGTCCGCTTTGCTCATCGCTGAATTCGGACAGTGATGGCTTGTTGCGTCAACAGTGAAGCCTTCTGGAACTTCTACAACCAAATCGCCGTGGCTCATCCAGACAACTTGTTCTTCCGGAAGATCTTTGAACAAGTCAGGAGTTCCTTGAATCTGAATGTTGGCTTTTCCGTATTCGCGCTGGCTTGCCGCCTCGACTTTCCCTCCGAGGTAATGAGTCATCAGCTGCATTCCGTAGCAGATGCCCAATACAGGAATATCGAGTTCAAAGATTTTTTCGTCACAGCGGAAAGATCCTTCATCATATACACTGTTCGGTCCGCCTGAAAGGATAATTCCTTTTGGATTCATTTCTTTGATTTCCTCAGCTGTCAACGTATGGGGATGCAGCTCGCTATATACGCCAAATTCACGGATCCGGCGGGTAATCAGCTGGTTATACTGACTGCCGAAATCAAGAACAAGAATCATTTCATTCACTAACTTCGTCATGGTTGTCACCTAATCTCCTCTAAGTTTTTGACACAGAAAAAACGGAGGACAAACGTTCAGCCCTCTGTCGCGCAAGACTTGTCCGGAAGCCCGGCTTTTTAACGCTCCCGGGCTCCCATTTAACATTCATTTATTCTAACAACAGGACGATATGCGGTCAAGACTATCTTCTTTTAATTATATTTTCCCACAACTGTCCCGATTCATTCCAAAGCTTTGCGGCATTATCGCTGCGGTATAAGGCACGCTCATAGCGTAGCGTCAGCTCGGACATGTCGTTTGTATGGTGCGCCTCGTCAATCCTCGCAGCAAAATCGCGCAGTGTTTCTCCGTCTCCCCTGCTGAATCCTTTTCGTTTCAGCTGGCGGAGCAGCGCGGCATATGCGTCGAAAAAGACGTCTTCATCCGTACGCCGCTTCAATCTGGCTGCTGTAACGTGCGGAATCCAGCGCGCCCGGAGCAGCCAGGCGAGTGCCGCCGCGGCTGAAATCACGATGACGATGGCTGCATACGACCATAGCTGTGCCGCGGTTTTGTTGCGGATCACAGGCTGCGGTGCCGCGCTGTGATCCCGCTTTTTCGGTGTTTCCTCTTTTTCCGGCTTTGTTTCCTGACGCTGCTTGTCAGACGGTTCATCCGAATTTCCCGCTGAGCCTCCGCTGTCTTTTGCCGCGGTATGATTTTGCTCTGACGTAAACTCCGTCGGATTGGTGAAGCCTTTCGTCGGCTCAAACGTCACCCAGCCCTGATCGGGAAAATACACTTCTACCCACGAATGGGCGTTGTTGTTTGTGACTTCATAAATGTGGCCGTTATGGTCGCCTGCCCCTTTAT
Source organism: Bacillus sp. EKM206B (assembly GCF_011066015.1). Lineage (NCBI taxonomy): Bacteria > Bacillati > Bacillota > Bacilli > Caryophanales > Bacillaceae > Bacillus > Bacillus sp. EKM206B. The sequence continues at coordinate 42,012 of NZ_JAAMNL010000012.1, read as the reverse complement.
ATTCGCCGGATGTATAGCCCTTCACCCAACGGGCGGGAATTCCCGCAGAGCGGAGCAGCACGGCCATTGCCGATGAAAAGTTATCACAATATCCTCTTTTCGTTTCAAACAGAAATTGATCGACATAATCCTGATTGTGCTCCGGAACCGCGACATCCTGTGTATTATACGAAAATGCGGAAGATCCGAGATAATCCTCGATCGCCTTCGCTTTATCGAACATATTATGATGATCCCGCGTCAGTCTGTCCGCAAGCTGTCTCACTCTTTTCGGAAGGCTGTCGGGGACCTGTAAATACCGGTCATTGAATTGATTCTGCTCACGGTATCGTTTCACTTTCACTTTTCTGAGATCATTCAGCTTAAAGACGGGCGCCTGAAAAGTCACCGTGTACCGTCCCATATTGCGGATGTTGCCCACTTGTTCACTGACCGGCGTAATTTGCTCGGTGTTTCCGTTCATTTCAAGCTGAATCGAGTGCTTCGGTTTAATATTGGAGACGCCGATCGGATACATGACGTGATTATAGAGATAATTCTCATCAATGGACACCTGTGCCGTATACCGTCTCGTCTGCACACTCCGGTCAAACCATATATCTTCCACGTTGCCGCCGTTCAGTTTATAGGACATGCCCTGATCGGTCTCCACCCAGCCTTTCCCCGTGTATGTATCCTTCGTTTCCACCCGGAAGTACGCCCGTTCTTTTCCCTTCCATGTGAAAACCGGCGTATCATCCTGCTGAAAAGGGCCGCCCAATGTTTCATCATGATTGCCGTAGCCGATTTTGCTTTCGGCGGCGGGCACTTCTTTGTGGTTTGTTATTTTTTTAAGAAACGGCACGGGGTCCGGCCAGTTCGGGTCTGATTTCGGAGCCGCCAGACCGAACACGACGGAAGCGCAGATAAACAGCATCAGCGGCAGAAACCATTTGAGTATCAATCTTTTTTTAAACGCTATGTGTTCCGTAAGCCGGATGCGCTCCATATACAAAAGCCCCATCATCAAAAAGCCGATAAAGACGATCCGGATGACGGCGTACGCGGCATCATAAGGAGTAAACGTATCAAGCACGGTGATATACGCCACCGTCATGATAAAAAAGAATAATATTTTCCGCTGATAGATCACCCAGTAATGCAGCAAATACACGAGCAGCCATAAAAGCACAAAAAACAGCAATGTGCGGAATGACGGATTCATATCATTCCATCTTCCGGTCCCGATGTGGCGGGCATTTTGCATCACGTCCCGCAAAAAAGAAACGAGCCATTCCGGCTGAAAAACCGAACCTTTATAAAACAGGATGTGAATACTGATCAACGTAAACAGAATGCAGGACGGCACGGTGACGTACCACCTCATCCGGAAGAATGACAGCAGAAATGCCAAACCGATAAAAACGATGAAAAAACCGGTATGTTTTGTATCTGTAAAATTGTGCAGCGGCCTGAGCCATTCCCATAACAATAAAAAAGCGAGAAAATAAAACAGCAGCAGACTCAGCCTGCTTCCCTGGTTCTCGTCATGCGGCATGGCGCGCCACCTCTCTTTCTAAACAACATGGGACACCCGTTTGTCCCTGATCATTTGCACCTTAATATTTTTTTGAGCGAAGATGAGAGCGAGTTTCCGTTCTTTCTCCGAAAGCGCGGCATTCGTTTCTTTCGCCAAAAACACCGTCATGTCAGCACGGCCGGGCTCAGCCTGTTTGAGAAGGTCTTCTGTAAGACTGCCCGTCACGACGGCAATGGAAGCTTTGCGGACACGCGGATCCGCCAGCTCTTTTCCTAAACGCCCGCCTGCATCGGCTTCTTCCGATTCTGAAGCTGATGCCAGGTAACGCAGCATCTTTCTGAAATGCCGGTCTCCCTCCCGAACGGGAAAAACGGTCCGGTCGCTCCCCAATGAAATAAACCCTGCGGGAGAGCCCTTCACAAGCGCCGTGTAAAGCAGGGATGCCGAAGCTGATACCGCGGCTTCAAACGATGGGGACGGCCTGCAGTCCAAAAGGAGAATCATATTCACACTCTGCAGCGGGTCAAATTCCTTCGTCATCAGCTCATTTCGCCGCGCCGATGTTTTCCAGTCAAGTGCGGAAAACCGGTCGCCCGGCTGATAATTTCTGACGCTCGCAGCCATTGCGGAGCGGTGTACCTGAAACGGAGCGCCGGCAGCCGCACCCTCTTCTCCGGAGGCAGCCTGCGGCTTATAGTGAACAGACCCGTACGCCGGGAAAACCAGAACCGTATCCGTAACGGAAAACGACGCCGTCTTGTCCAAAAGCCCGAGAACATCTCCCGTCCGCACTCTTATCGTATGTAAATGATGCTCTCCGCGCGGCACCTGCGGCAGCTCATATTGTAACGTCAGCTTCCTTTGAAACCACGGAAACACGAGCTGTTTCGCACTGCGCCTCTCGCCAAGCGTTTCCGGCATCACATCTTCAATGACCATATATGTCAGCGGAAACGGCAGGCGCCTCGTCAGCCTGATGGTGACAGACAGCCTGTCGCCTGAGGTTAACTGGGCGGAGGACACGTCACGCGTCACCTGAAACGCCCGCAGCGGGTACACAGCGACCAGCCCGGCGTAAACGGTAAACGGCAAAAACGCATAAAATAAAAACCAGCTCACAAATCCGCCCTGAAACATGGCATAAGAAAAGACAGCCGCCGTCAGTACGGCCAACATAAGCAGCTTCCAGCCATATAGAAGCCAATGCATCTTCTTTCTCATTAGCGGACCGACATCCTTTGAACGGGGACTTTTTCCGTTTGCATGATGTCTTCTATAACCGCTTCCGGGGTCACATCGTTAAATTTCGCCTCGGCGGTCAAGATCATTCTGTGCGGCAGCGTATATGGAGCCAAATACTGGACGTCATCAGGAATGACGTAATCGCGGTCATGAAGCAGCGCGTACGCCTGCGCGGCTTTCATTAATGAGATTGAACCGCGCGGACTTACGCCCAGATGTACGGACGGATGCCGGCGGGTATGCTGAGTAATGCCGACGATATACGCTTTAATTCCATCATCCACCCGCACCTGCTCCAATTTTTGCTGAAGGCTGATAAACTGTTCTTTAGAAATGACGGGCTCGATTGTTTCAAGCGGATTGCGCCCTTCCTGCAAAGACAGAACTTGAAGCTCTTCCTCGGCAGTCGGATAGCCCATGCGCAGCTTAAATAAAAACCGGTCAAGCTGGGCTTCGGGAAGCGGATACGTTCCTTCATATTCAACCGGGTTTTGTGTGGCCATGACGAAAAACGGCTCAGCCAGCCGCATTGTCTTTCCGTCAATCGTGACATTCCCTTCCTCCATTGCCTCAAGCAGGGAAGACTGCGTTTTCGGAGAGGTTCTGTTAATTTCATCAGCCAGCACGATATTCCCCATGATCGGTCCAGGGCGGTATTCAAATTCCATCGTTTTCGTATTATAAATAGAGACACCCGTCACATCTGACGGCAGAAGATCCGGCGTGAACTGAATCCTCTTAAAGTCAGCTCCGATCAGCTTGGCCAAAGCGCGGACCATCATCGTTTTTCCGACTCCCGGCACGTCTTCCAGTAGCACATGCCCTTTTGCGAGAATGGCGGCCAGACTGAGTATGGCGATATCCCGTTTTCCTATGATGATGTTTTCAATATGCTCAACGGCTTTCTCCAGCAGCGGATGCAGCTCTTCTTTATAAGCCATTCTTCTCCTCCTAGTCATCTCTCAAATTTCAATTATCGTAACCTAACTTTACCACAAAATATAAACAGTATAAAAAAACGTTTCCAGCGAATTGTTTCCAGTCTGAAAAAGGAAAAAGCTCCCTTTAGAAAGGAAGCTTTATTTCAGCTGGAGAGGCTCCATATGAACGTGTGAATGGTCAATGGCATGTTCCTCTTTCATCTTGCGTTCTACCTCATTTGCGATCTCATGACTCTCTTTAATGTTCAGATCTGACGGCACTTCAATGACGACATCAATATGAACGGAGCTGCCCAGATATCTCGCTTTAATATCTTTTAAACGGCTGACGCCCGCAATCTGTTCAATCGTCTTTTTATAATCAGAAATATGTTTGACATCAAAACCGTCAGTCAGCGAATGAGAGGATTCCTTAAAAATATCCCACGCGGTTTTGCAGATGATCAACCCGATGATAAACGCGGTAACCGTATCCACCCAAGCCAAATGGAACTGTGAAGCAAAAATTCCGATAAACGTGCCGATACTGACGAGCGCATCTGATTTATTATCAGCGGCCGCAGCTGAAAGGGCCTGGCTGTTTACCTTTTTGGCAAGCCCTTTCGTATAGCGGTAGACCATCAGCATCACCACGGCGCTCCCCGCGGCCGTCCAGGCGGCTATCATATCCGGTGTTTCCTCTTTAACGGAAAAAATAGATTGCGCGGCGCTGAACAGCACTTGCATTCCGACAAGCATCATAATAATGGAAGCGATGAGTGACGCGACGGTCTCTGCCCGAAAATGGCCGTAAGGATGATCTTCGTCAGGAGGTTTCTGAGAGATGCGCAAACCGATGAAAACAGCCGCAGATGCCACGATATCAGTCGCATTATTTAAACCGTCGGCCTGAAGCGCTTCTGAGTGAAACAAATAACCGATTACAAGCTTCACAGCCGACAATGCCGCATATGCGCCAATACTGACAATCGCTCCGGTTTCGCCTTTTTTCAATTCATGATATCTCTCCACTGAAAATCCTCCTTCCCGTTCAATTTTTCCTTCATTATCATACAAAGCGAAGATACAGTGGGTCTATAGAAACATGATTCACTTTCCACAGAAAAATAGTAAGCATAGAACATTTATGCGCCCAGGAAACTTATCTTTATTCACGAAAACCCTCTCATTCCAATCGTATCAAGGCTTCTCGCCACCCCATGTTCATGGAATTATTTTCAAACCTATTAAAATACAAAAATAACAGAAAATTATTTCTTTTCCTTCCGGCACTTTCTGCTGTACGGACGAGAAAAAATGTCATATTTTCTTACATCATTTTCAACTGCCTGTGGCATTTATGATAGAATAATACTTGTCGGAATATTCAGCATAAACAAACCAAAAGGAGGCAAAGAATGAATCAGCCTAACTCTTTATCAAAGGGATTAAAAACCCGGCATATGACTATGATTTCAATTGCCGGCGTGATCGGCGCCGGATTATTTGTCGGAAGCGGATCCGTCATTCATTCCACCGGACCCGGAGCGATTGTCTCCTACGCTTTAGCAGGATTATTAGTGATTTTTATTATGAGAATGCTGGGGGAAATGTCCTCCGTCAACCCGACAAGCGGTTCGTTTTCACAGTACGCGCATGACGCCATCGGTCCTTGGGCCGGTTTTACGATCGGATGGCTGTATTGGTTTTTCTGGGTCATCGTCATTGCCATTGAAGCCATTGCAGGCGCCGGAATCATACAGTACTGGTTCCCGGGCATTCCGTTATGGCTGACGAGTCTGCTTCTGACCGTGCTGTTAACACTGACGAATATTTATTCAGTTAAATCGTTCGGTGAATTTGAATACTGGCTTTCCTTAGTGAAGGTAGCGACGATCGTTGTCTTCTTAATCGCGGGATTTGCGTTCATTTTCGGAATCGTCCCCGGCAGCAAACCGGTCGGGCTGGAAAATCTGGCGGGCAGCGGCGGATTTTTCCCTAAAGGTCCAAGTTCCGTTCTGCTCGGCATCGTCGTTGTCATTTTTTCTTTCATGGGATCTGAAATCGTCGCAATCGCAGCGGGAGAAACGTCAAATCCGGTCGAATCCGTCACGAAGGCGACCCGCTCAGTCGTTTGGCGGATCATTATTTTTTACGTCGGTTCCATTGCGGTTGTGGTCACACTGCTGCCGTGGGATTCAGCCAATATTTTGGAAAGCCCCTTCGTTGCCGTTTTGAGCCATATCGGGGTTCCCGCAGCCGCTCAAATCATGAATTTCATCGTCCTGACAGCCGTTCTGTCCTGCCTGAACTCCGGGCTTTATACGACGTCACGGATGCTGTATTCACTGGCAGAGCGAAATGAAGCGCCGCGGCGTTTTATGAAACTGAGTAAAAGAGGCGTACCGGTTCAAGCCATTATCGCCGGCACCTTTTTCTCCTATATTGCCGTTGTTATGAACTACTTTTCTCCCGACTCCGTATTTTTGTTCCTGGTCAATTCATCAGGGGCGATCGCACTGCTCGTCTATCTCGTCATCGCCGTCTCACATCTGAGAATGAGAAAGAAAATCGAACGGACAAACCCTGAATCTCTTAAAATCAAAATGTGGTTTTATCCGTACTTAACCTACCTGACGATCATCGCCATTTGCGCCATCTTGTTATCTATGCTGTTTATCAGTTCAATGCGGTCTGAATTTCTGCTGACAGGATTTATTACTCTGCTGGTACTTGCCTCATATGTATTCCGCAAAAAACAAAAACCGAAAGAGAGCGCTTCCGAAAGCCGGATTGCGCAATAACCGCAAACACCCCCCTCAAAAAAGGGCGGGTGTTTTTTTAACCAACCTGTTCCAGGCAGCATTAACTGTAGTACAGGATTTCAATAAATGATAAGGACAGGATGAAAAATGGCTCTAGAAAAATTTGCAGATGAACTGCCGATTATCGAAACACTCCAGCCGCAGAAGAAATCAGACGGCAGCACGTATTATGAAGTCACCATGAAGGAATGCTTTCACAAGCTGCACCGCGATCTCCCGCCGACCCGGCTGTGGGGGTATAACGGTTTATTTCCCGGCCCGACGATCGACGTGAACCAAGATGAAAACGTCTATATTAAATGGATGAATGACCTTCCGGATAAGCATTTTCTGCCAGTGGATCATACCATTCACCATTCAGAAAGCGGCCATCAGGAACCCGATGTCAAAACCGTCGTCCATTTACACGGAGGAGCAACGCCGCCGGACAGCGACGGCTACCCGGAAGCATGGTTCACAAAGGATTTTAAGGAAACGGGTCCTTATTTTGAGAGAGAGGTATACCATTATCCAAACAAACAGCGCGGGGCTCTGTTATGGTATCACGATCACGCCATGGCGATTACGAGGCTCAATGTGTACGCCGGGCTTGCCGGGATGTATATCATCCGCGAGCGAAAAGAAAAGCAGCTGAAGCTTCCCTCCGGAGAGTACGACGTACCGCTTATGATTTTGGACCGCACATTAAATGACGACGGTTCCTTGTCTTATCCGAGCGGGCCTGCTACCCCTTCCGAAACGCTGCCCGACCCTTCCATCGTCCCGTTTTTTTGCGGAAATACCATTCTCGTCAATGGTAAAGCGTGGCCGTATATGGAAGTTGAACCGCGGACATATCGTTTCCGCATCCTTAATGCCTCCAATACGAGAACATTTTCTCTCTCGCTCAATAACGGCGGGAAGTTTATCCAAATCGGTTCTGACGGCGGACTGCTTCCCCGCTCTGTCAAAACACAATCTATCAGCTTAGCCCCGGCAGAGCGGTATGATGTGCTCATCGATTTCTCCGCCTTTGACGGAGAACATATCATTTTAACGAACGGCACCGGCTGCGGGGGCGACGCCGATCCGGATACAGACGCCAATGTGATGCAATTCCGCGTCACAAAACCGCTGAAGGGATTAGACACAAGCCGGAAGCCTAAATATCTTTCAACAATGCCTAATGTGACATCAAAGAGAATACACAATATCAGGACGCTTAAACTTACAAATACGCAAGACAAATACGGCCGGCCCGTTTTGACGCTGAATAACAAGCGATGGCATGATCCTGTGACAGAAGCGCCGAAGCTCGGCACAACGGAAATCTGGTCGATTATTAATCCGATGGGGGGAACCCATCCGATACACCTGCACCTTGTTTCCTTCCAAATCCTTGACCGGCGCCCTTTTGACTTAGAGCGTTATAACAAATTCGGCGACATTGTGTATACAGGCCCCGCCGTCCCGCCTCCTCCAAGTGAGAAAGGCTGGAAAGATACCGTGCAGGCGCACTCGGGAGAGGTCATCAGAATCGCGGCGACCTTCGCTCCTTACAGCGGACGCTACGTATGGCACTGTCATATTTTAGAACATGAAGATTACGACATGATGAGACCGATGGACGTCACGGATAAGCAGTAAACAAATATCACCCCTTTTAGAGAAGGGGATTTTTTATTTACCCAAAAAGAAAAAATAAGAAGACACTTATTTGCATATACTGTAATAACAGGAAGACGATGCACCCTCATTGGAAATCTGGATAGAAAAAGGAATTAGGAGATTAGGGAAAAGTATGAGACAATGAAGGAGTGCACGAAAATTCATAAGGGAAGAAGTGACTTTATGTCTTACTACAACAAACGTAATCAGGAACCGCTGCCTAAAGAAGATGTCAGTACGTGGGAATGCACAAAAGAGGACTGTATCGGCTGGAGCAGAAAGAATTTTGCCGGCAGTGATACCCCGACTTGCCCCCTTTGCGGCAGTAAAATGATCGACGGCGTCCGTTCGTTGGTAAATCTCCAAAACAATAACCAAACGGCATCAAGTTAGACCTCCCTTTTACGAGTCTCAACATAGAGAAGGCCTCCATGTCTCATGAGAGGCCTTTGCGTTATCATGTCCTTTTATGATGCAAAGGAGCAATGAACATGAAAAACGATCGGCAGCAGAAAGATCTGAAGGAAATGGCAAAACGGCGGAAAATGAACCTTGCCGCACAGTCATTCATCGAAACGCTTCATTTTGCCGTTCCGATTCTCCGTTTTTTCAAATGGCTCGCCTCAGCCGCAGCCAGCTTTGTTCATTAAAAAACACCCAGCGGGCGCTGAGTGTTTTTTTCATGATTGGATGACGGAAAAACTGTTGATAATGCCGTTGTCATTTTCCCAGACTTTTTCGCATTTTTTCGTATCCAAATGATAAGCATAAATGGTCCGGACCTTCGCATTCCGCCCCGTTTCATCCTTCAGACGCTTAGCGCCTTTTGCTTCCGCCATAAAATAAATGATGCTGCCGTCTTTAGAAAACTGAGGCTGGGCATCAATCAGCGGAGCGAAGTCCTTCCCGTTTGAGATAATCGTTTCATCTTTTTTCGTTTTGACATTCATCAGACGGATGGACGCTTTTTGTTCCGTCCCTTTTTGTGTATAAGATGTAAAGACAAGGTTCTTTCCGTCCGGTGACACCGCCACGTCGCTGATAAACTGTTCAAGGTTTGTCAAATCCTGAAGGTGTTCGCCCGCTCCTGCTGCAAACCTGATATTCGTCGGTTCAGGGTCAATCCCCTTCTCATTTGCCTCATCCGTTTTTTGATAATCCTCTTTTACGGAATAATGCAGAAGCGCAAAATCGTTTTGGCTGCGGTTATAAAAGAAGCTGCTCACACTGTCGTCTTTCTCATTGGCGGCGGGATACAGATTTTCATAACGTTTCGTTTTCAAATCAAAAGATGCGAGACGGAAAATATCTTCATCCGCTTTTCCGAGACGGAAATAAATGTGCGTCAGATCCTTTGATAAAAACAGACTGTCAGCGCTTGCCGTTCCTTTATAAAGCACCGTCTTCTTTTTCGTCTTCAGATTAAGCTTATACAGACGCATCTCATTTTGGTCATTATTCCCGACAAAATAGAGCACCTGATGGGCGTCATCCAGCGCAAACGCCGGATATGCCGAAAGCTTTTCCTCGTACAGCACGCGGCCGTCCTCGTAATATTTCGTCATCAGATCTTTGTCTGTAATGGAAACAAGCAGCTTGTCATGGCCGCCGGAGACAACGGCTTTCCCGCCGCCGTCGCTTTTTCCTTTAATCAGTAAAACGGACGCGATGACCGCCGCCGCCAAAACGGCTGCCAGCAACATCCAGATCCATCGTTTCTTCTTCATTATCAATCTCTCCGTCAATCAGAAAAAGCAAGAATCAGTGTCCTTGCTTTTTAAGATGGTCTATTTTAATAGCTGTAGTGTCCGGATACTCTTCCTTTGCTTAATGGATATCCGAGCGCTTTGAACGCTTTCGGGCTGACATCCAATACGGCATTCGGCAGACGGCCTACATCATTTTTGTATACGGTGATAACCTTTTTCGGTTTTGCTTTCGCATAAGCTCTGATTTTCGTTCCGTTTCTCGGAACGTCAAATCCTAATTTTGTCGCGCAATCCCAGTGCCCCAGTTTTTTACCGGAAGATCCTTTTTTGCCGACTCCATTATACCATGTAATATTTCCGTTCACTTTTTTAGCACTTGCATCAGAAGAGTAACTGATCGCTCCCAGCGTGCTTCCTGCTAAAATCAATAAGGCTAAGAATAACTTCTTCAAGCTTTCGTCCTCCTGATTCTTTATTCTAGGCAAAATTATACACCAAGAAGACGATTATAATATTTCAATCACTTTACATGTTCATTACAACGTGATGAGACATGCACATAACGATGGCACAATTTCCCGTTCTATATAATTCCATGGTAAATTATACTACAAAATTTAATTCATTAGCGTTATAATATTCATAGAGTATTTCTGCATTCAATATGGACTTTTTATAAGGCCTATTGATAGTTGCATAATATGATATATTTTGAGAAATCAGGCTTTAGGAAGCAGGCACTTTATTCCTTTTAACCGTGGTTCATATTGATCATGTACCTATACTCGTTTCAATCAGACTAGGAGTGATAATCAATGAAAGCGGCAAGATGGCACAATCAAAAAGACATTCGAATCGAAAACATTGATGAACCTAAAGCAGAACCGGGTAAAGTCAAAATTAAAGTCAAATGGTGCGGGATTTGCGGAAGCGACCTTCATGAATATTTGGGAGGCCCGATCTTTATTCCGGTCGGCAAACCTCATCCGTTAACAAACGAAATGGCGCCCGTCACGATGGGTCACGAATTCTCAGGAGAAGTCGTTGAAGTGGGCGAAGGCGTCAAAAATTACAGCGTCGGCGACCGTGTCGTCGTGGAACCGATTTTTGCCACACACGGACATCAGGGAGCCTATAACCTTGATGAACAAATGGGATTCTTAGGCTTAGCCGGAGGCGGCGGCGGATTTTCTGAATATGTATCCGTTGACGAAGAATTGCTGTTTAAGCTTCCTGAAGAGCTTTCTTACGAACAGGGCGCGCTTGTTGAGCCGTCAGCGGTAGCGCTTTACGCCGTCCGCCAAAGCAAATTAAAAGCGGGCGACAAGGCGGCAGTTTTTGGCTGCGGACCGATCGGGCTGCTTGTGATTGAAGCCCTGAAAGCGGCCGGCGCCACAGATATTTACGCGGTTGAACTTTCACCGGAACGTCAGGAAAAAGCGAAAGAACTCGGCGCTATCATCATTGATCCGTCAAAAACGGACGATGTCGTTGAAGAAATCGCTAAACGCACAAACGGCGGCGTTGATGTTTCTTATGAAGTAACAGGCGTTCCTGTCGTTCTCCGCCAGGCAATCCAGTCAACAAACATTGCCGGTGAAACGGTTATCGTCAGCATCTGGGAAAAAGGAGCGGAAATTCATCCGAACGATATCGTCATCAAAGAACGGACCGTAAAAGGCATTATCGGATACCGTGACATCTTCCCTTCCGTTCTTGCACTGATGAAAGAGGGCTACTTCTCAGCAGATAAGCTCGTCACGAAAAAAATCGTGCTCGACGATCTGATTGAAGAAGGCTTTGGCGCTTTAATCAAAGAGAAAAACCAAGTGAAAATCTTAGTCAAACCGAACTAAACCGTTCAGCTGAATATCAGACACATCCGAAAAAGAGCCCTTCCGGCTCTTTTTTTCATCTCATCGTCTTTCCTTCCTTTTCCTTTTAAAAATGATCCCCTCTGCGCAAACTATTTTTCACCCTGTCCCGTCTATCCTTAGGCAGCAGCCTATGATACGTATTTTTAAAAAAGGAGCCCTTTGAAGCAATGAAGAACGAAACAGCCAAAGCGTCGCTTGTGACGTGCATAACTGAGCGCAAGGAAGACTTTTACCGGCTTGCGTACAGTTACGTAAAGAACAAGGATGACGCGTTAGATATTGTTCAGGAATCAATTCAAAAAGCGCTGACATCGGTCGAATCCGTCAAAAACCCCGATGTGATCAAAAGCTGGTTTTATAAAATTTTAGTGCGCACGGCCATTGATTTTCTCCGCAAACAGAAAAAACTGAAAGTGATGGACGATGAAACGATCGAGTTTTTAAGCCGCGGAAAGGAAGATCACTACAAGGACACAGACCTTCACGAAGCGCTCGATGACCTGCCGCATCAATATAAAACCATTATCATTCTGCGTTTCTTTGAAGACCTGAAATTAGAAGAAATCGCGGACATCACGGGGGAAAACATCAACACCGTCAAAACACGCCTTTACAGGGGGCTGAAGCTCATGCGCATTCAGCTGACGAAGGAGGATCTTTCTTAATGGAAAAGAGATTAGAACAATTAAGAGAAGAGTATAAAAGTGTGCCCATTCCTAAGGAACTGGACAGCATTGTCGAAAAAGCCCTTCGGCAGAAACCGAAGAAAAAACGAATCGTGATGTGGCCGACATCCGCGGCAGTCGCTGCGGCCGTCTTATTTACCGCCGTTGTCAATATCAATCCGGATGCCGCACAAGCCATGTCTAAAATCCCCGTCATCGGCAAAGTCGTCCAAGCCATCACATTCACGGAGATGAAGGAAGAAAAGAACCAATCAAGCATTGATGTGAAAACGCCCGCTCTGTCCGGACTTTCCGATCATAAACTCGAAGACAGCATCAATCGGCATTATATGAAAGAAAGCAAAGAGCTGTATCAGGAATTTATGAAGGCGACCTCAAAAAGCAAAAAAGGCCACCTCAGTATTTACAGCGATTATGAAACCGTTACTGACACAGCGGATTTGATCTCAATCCGCCGTGATATCGAAAAAACACAAGCTTCATCTTATACGCAAAGCCGTTACATCACGATTGATAAAAAGAATGAGGCCGTGCTTACGTTAAAGAGTTTATTTAAAGATGACCGTTATATTAAAGTCATCAGCGAAAATATTAAAGAACAAATGAAAAAACAGATGAAAGAAGATCCGAATAAAATATACTGGGTCGAAGATGATGATATGACGGAGCCTTTTAAAGCCATCCGCGCCGACCAGAATTTTTATATTACAGATAAGCACAAACTTGTTATTTCATTTGACGAATATGAAGCGGCACCCGGATATATGGGCGTTACAGAGTTTACAATACCGACCTCCGTCATCTCCAAGCTGCTTGTCGGAGACCGCTACATTAGATAAAGAAAGAAAAAAATCCATGATATCCGCAGATCATGGATTTTTTCTTTCGTCCCGCAACAGCCAAGATGCACAAGGGACCCTTTTCATATAACAGACGCCGGACGGGGGCTGAAAAGTTTAAGAAAATCACAGCATTTCATTCATTTTTTCTGAAACAAAATCCCCTTCCGAATGCGTCTAATTAACGGAACAAATGGAAGACTGTACAGAAATCTGCCATAGCCATCCGCAAAACAGCGAGAATTTCCGCACACATTATTGGAGGAATACCATGTCAGACAAGTCACTGCATCACCGCTATATTCCCGGACTGGATGGACTTCGCGCCTTTGCCGTCCTCGCAGTTATCGCATATCATCTGAATTTTAACTGGGCCGACGGCGGTTTCATTGGTGTTGATATCTTTTTTGTTTTATCGGGGTATTTAATTACATCTATTATATTGCCTGCCCAAGGCAATGCCATCACCCTTGATTTGCGTGATTTTTGGGTGCGCCGGATCAGGCGGCTTCTGCCGGCGGCTTATCTCATGATTATCACGACGGTCATTTGGGTCGTATTGTTTAACAGCGAGCTCCTGCATACCGTACGCGGGGATGCGGTCTCCTCACTTTTTTACATAAGCAATTGGTGGTTTATCTTTCATCAGCTTTCTTATTTCGACAGCTTCGGCTCCCCTTCGCCATTAAAAAACCTTTGGTCGCTGGCGATTGAAGAACAGTTTTATATCATATGGCCCTTCCTGCTGCTTGCGGGAATGTACATATGTAAAACACGGACCCGGCTTGCGGCCGCCGTCATGTTCCTCGCATTATGTTCGGCAGTCGTAATGAGTATGATGTATGTGCCCGGCGGAGATCCGAGCCGCATTTATTACGGGACGGATACCCGCTCATTTGAATTGCTGATCGGCTGCGCTTTAGCTTTAGTGTGGCCGATGAAACGATTATCTTCCAAACGGCTGCCGAGCAGCATGAAACACCTGCTTCACGGGACGGAGCTTGCTGCTTTTGCCGCGCTGCTGCTTTGCGTCTTTTACACGGATGAATATGAACCCTTCCTGTACAAGGGCGGCATGCTTTTGATCAGCATCACCGCAGCGGTTCTTGTCGCATGTTTATGCCATCCGAGCAGCTTTTTGGGACATGTCCTTTCATGGAAGCCGCTTCGCTGGATCGGAACGAGATCATACGGAATCTACCTTTGGCATTACCCGGTTTTCGTACTGAGCACACCCGTGCAGGAAATCGGAAATCCGGTTTATTGGCACTGCGCCGTCAGAATCGGCGCCACTTTCATTCTCGCCGAGCTATCTTACCATTTCATTGAACAGCCGATCCGCTCTGCGGGCTTCCGGCCATTTTTACGCCGCGTGTTTCTGAACCGCTTTCTGGAATGGAAGACGTCCTCTGTCATCAGCAGAATGTCGCTCGGCCTCATTCTTGCCGCCATTCTCGTATTTGCAGGCGGGCTGTCAGGGATAGCCGAAGAGAAAAAACAGCCGCAATGGACATACGCGCAGAATGATCAGCAAGAAACCGCCGCCTCTTCGCACAAAACGGCCGATCACGATCAGCCTGCAAAAGAAGAAGACAGCAAGAAAAAACACGGCGGCGAAAAAACGGATACCGCGTCAGACAAAAACAAGAAAGAACCAGCAGACAAATCAGATACGAAGAAAAACGACGAGAAAAAGGAACGGTCATCTCAAAAAACGGCTGATCCAAAACAAACACAGCCTCAGCAAGACGTGCTGGCCATCGGTGACTCGGTGATGCTGGACATTGCGTCATACCTGCGGCAGTCCCTCCCTCATGTCACCATCGACGGAAAGGTAGGAAGACAAGTCTCTCAAGCACTCCAGCTCACTTCGGAATATGCGTCATTTAATCAGCCGAACAAAGCGGTCATCATCGAGTTAGGGACGAATGGCTATTTCACAAACAGCCAAATTGAATCACTGATCAGCTCCTTTTCAAAAGCCGATATCTATCTTGTCAACACGCGTGTACCGCGGCAGTGGGAAAGCAAAGTAAACGAATCATTGCGCCGGCAGGCCGAGTCACGCAAAAATGTGACGCTTGTCGATTGGCACGCAAAAGCATTGCAGCACCCTGAATACTTCACACCGGACGGCGTCCATCTCATACCTGAGGGATCAAAAGCGCTGACATCCCTCATCGTTCAAACAATGAAATCATGACAAAAAAAGAGGCCCAAAAAAGGCCTCTTTTTCGTATATCGTCAGGCAAGCTTCTGTCCGCAATTCGGGCAAAAATTCGCGCCTTCCGTTTTCGTTCCGCAGTTCGGACAGAATTTCGGCTTATCCGCTCCTTCCGAGCCGTTCGCCGGTGCCGTCCCCTGATTCTGCTGACTTTGATCTTGCTGCGGCTGGTTCTGCTGATTTTGGTTCATTTGGTTCATCATTTGATTTGCCACATTCATTCCCATCATCATGCCCGCCATGTCTGAGGCGGCGCCGCTTCCGTTCATTTTGCCGGATGACATTCCGTCCGTCATGGAAATCTGCTGATAGCGGTTCACATCGCCCACCATGCCGTAAGAAGCGTTTTTCGTAATCATATCCTGAACTTCCTGCGGATAGTTAAAGCTCATAATATTGAAGCCCGTAATCGACATGCCGTCTCCGATCAGCTGCATATCAAGATCTTCTTGAATCCCTTTTCCGATTTCAAAGGAATTCGACTGCAGATTGAACATGTCTTTTCCTTCTCTGGTGATCCATTTCATCAAAAGCTGATCGAGAATAGACGTAATCCGGATTTTAATGTCCTCCACTAAATAGCTGTCTTTGACACCCGCAATCTTATCAATCAATCCGATGTAGTCAATGACCTTGAAGTTAAATGTGCCGTTTGCGCGGATCGGCATACCGCCCGGCATACCTGCCGCCGGAATGTTGATGGCGTTTTTTGTGCCCCACTTCACGGTGAACTCCTTCGTATTCACAAACAGCACTTCAGCCCGCATGCCGCTGTTAAAACCAAACTTAAACCCTTTTAGTGTAGATAGAAACGGAATGATTTCTGATTCGATATCATAATCGCCGTCATCACGGAAAATCCCTTCAATCTTCCCGTTGTATAAAAAGATGGCATCCTGTCCCGGCCGGATGATCAGACGGCTGCCTTTTTTAATTTCACGGTTGTTCCATTTATAGAAAACCATGTCGTCTCTGAATTCTTCCCACTCCACCACATTTGCTAACTGATTTCTGAAAAAACCCATGTATGCTCAAATCCTTTACATATAATTTAAAAACTTCCCTTGCTTCCGCTGTAACTCGTGCCGCCCCTCGTGACTCCGCCGTCATTGTCATTATCTTTATCAGGCTTTTTTTCTCTTGTAACGTCGGTTCGGATATATGTGTCGTGCTGGCTCAGCACTTCAGACGTATCGTGATCCATATACGTGCTGCCGGTGACGGTGACCTTGCCGCCGGAATTGTACACCATCACGGTGACGGCGATTCCGGCCGCGGCTGCGGCAATAATGAGCTGAAACCACCATGTGAGCAGCAGATTGTCAGACTTGTCGTCCGGGCTTTTCCCCATATCTTTATAAGCCATCTTGATGTAGGTCTGAAACGCCTTTTCATAATGGCCTGCGGAAATATCTGACGAGATCGTATTCCTGATCGTATTCAGCCGGCTGTTATTCAAATACGTCTCCGCCTTTTTATATCCGGAGATAAATACTTCCCGATTTTTCATATCAATGGTCAATATCGCCGTACTTCCGCTAAAATGACTGTCATAAAAATCACCGGCGTACTGCTCGATGTCCTTACCGCCCGTTCCGTTTGCGGTAAGAATGATAAAATCGGTATGGCGCTTTGCCCCCAGCTTCCCGGCCAATTCCTCAAGTTTCTTCGTTTCATCCTTCGTTAATAAATGAGCATTGTCGTAAACATATTGCTTCTGTTCCGCGGCAGACGCCGATGTATGTAAAGAAAAAGACAGCATCAGAAAAAGGACGAAGCAGAAGAGACACGCTTTTTTTATCGATACTTTCATCAAAAACCGCCTCCTATCATAAGTGAGACGAGTCTTAATGCTACAAACGCACCGGCGGTTATGCCGCCGAACCACGCGGCCACTTTTCCGGCACTGATCGGCGGTTTGCCGACAACCTTGCCCGTCTGCCCGTTCATCGCAAAAATGTGCTCAGCCCGCTCATAGTCGTAGCTGACCATCCAGACCGGAAGCAGTACGTAAAAGCTGCTGATTTTATCGGTCTGAATCTGCTCATCCGTAATGTCAGCCGTCGTATATCCGGAGAAGGTGGATCTGATATAAGAATCAATATAATGGCTGATTTTATCCTTCGCCCGCGGAAAGAGATCGTCATCGGTATAATTGTACTTTTCCGCTATATATCCCGCTAAATAGGCCGTATTAAATTCCTTCAGCTCACTGTATGAGTAAGGCTCCAATTTGTCCATTAATTCATCATTCATTTTTTCTGAAGCGTCGACCGGAATTTTGAGATAATCAAGATTGATATCGCGGTACGCGTTGTAATACTCGGTCTCCGTCACCCGGTATTCTCCATCATCATAGTGATGCACTCTCGTACAAACGGCATTGACCTGAACCTTGCTGTTTAAGTCAAACATCCAAAACGGCACGTACATGCCGGTTATGCTCTTCACCCGATCGGCAGTCATAAATCCTTTCGGTGTCAGACGGCCGTTTCGGCACCACTTTTTAAAAGCGCTCATGGCTTCTTCTTTACTGATCGTAAAAGGAATCACCATCGAAGGCGCGAGATTTCCCGATAATCGGTCGGCGAGAACGGCGGCTCCTCCGCAAAACCCGCACGTCGTGGCCGTCGTTTCCGCCTCAGTCATTAATACTGCGCCGCAGTTCTCACAGCGGTACTCGTTCGCCTCATTTTCGGAAAATCTCGTCGTTATATACTCTTTTGGCAGGCTTTCAATCTGATCCTGCCGCCCGCAGCTGTGACATGTCAGCGTGCCGGATGAACTGTCAAAGACCATATCATCGCCGCAGTTCGGGCATTTATAAGAAATGATCATTCTGTTTCTCTCACTTTCTCTTTATATCGGACAAAACTGCAGCCCGCTGTCTATTGATCTTTACTGAAAAGCATTTTCTGCTTAAGCGCCGCCAATTCATCATCGACACTGCTTTGATTGCTGTCATATTTAGCCGTCAGCTCGTCAATATCGTCTTTCGGAGACGCGTTCAGCTCAGCCATCGCATTGGCGTGATCAAGCGCCCGGTTGACCTTGTCTTCCATTCTGCCGAAAGCTGTCAGCGATTGGCCCGCGTTTGACACAGAGGACCCCAATTTGTTCATTCTCTCCTGCGTTTTTGCCACAGACCACTTCGCTTTGATGGCATTTCTTCGCGACTCAAGCTCTCCGATATCAACGACAAGCTTGTCATGCATTTTGCGCATTTGAGACGCGTTGGAAGAAGCGAGCTGATAAGCCGTTTGCAGTTCAGTCAGTCTTGATTCAACAGCCGTTTTCCTTTCCAAAAATGTCCGCGCATCTGCTTCATTGCCGGCCTGCAACGCTTTCATCGCATAACTTTCCATCTTTTCGGCATCAGCCTGGCATTCCGTTAATGCTCTTTTCGCCCGCTGTTCCTCAGCCATGACAGAAGCCGTCTCCGCTTTCACTTTTCCTAAATCACTGTTCAGATTCCGTAAATATTGATCAACCATTTTTTCAGGGTTTTCAGCTTTATCCAGCAGCGCATTGATATTGCTTGACATGATGTCTTTAAATCTTCCTAAAATACTCATTTTTCATTTTCCTCCCAAAATTAAATAGTAACAAGTTCATAGTTATATATACTGTTTTTTTTTAAAAAAGTTTCATTTTCTCTTGAATTTATGTATTTTTATATGAAAATAGTCTCATTCAGCCCATTTGTGCCGGCGGAAATTCTTTATGACCAGATACAGTGAGAACAAAAAATAAATAAAAAGCCCGATCATCAACCCGCTCACTAACGGATAATGCTTCGCCGCATACACAAAAAAATCCAGCTGCGAAATCTGTTCCGGACTTGTAATCGTATCCGTTCCATTCAAAAGCTTTGAGAATTTAGCCGTATAATTCCAATCAAACGAATCAGAAACAAGCTCACTCCCCTGATACCAATTGACAGCGGCAAGACAAAGAAAACAAAAAACAGAAAACGCGCATTGCACAATAAGAAAAACATGTTTCATGAAAAACATTCCTCCGCGGTTCAATATCATAGGCCGTCACACTATACATGACGGCAGCAGCAGAAACTTGGTTTTACTCAGAACTGATAAAAACGTGATTGTATGTACTTCACAGCGGTTCAATTTACTGGATGCCTTTCTAAAGTATACCGTATATCGTAAAGGGTTTCAGACCTAAATAAAGAGGATGCTTCCCGAAGTCCGATGACTTTCAAGAAACATCCTCCATACTTTACAGTGATACTTCAACCTCTTTTAAGCTCGGCAAAGCATCGATCGCACCGATTTTGGTGCACACGAGCGCCCCCACCTTATTGGCAAATGAGACAATATCACGCAGCTTCGCAAAATCATCGGCTGCCGTCTGAATCTCATCGGTGCGCGCCAGCTGATACAGCGCCGCGCCGACAAACGCATCTCCCGCTCCCGTTGAGTCTATTGATGTCACCGGAATGCTCGGAATGATGTCAATATCCTTCCCATTTGATAGAAGGGTTCCGCTTTTCCCGAGTGTCACCGCCACAATGCCGGCTCCGATCTCATGAAGAACCGCAACACCTTCTTTATGATCCTTCGCACCGCTGATGATCTCAAGCTCTTCGTCACTGACTTTCACAAAATCACTTACGGCAACGGCTTTTTTTGCGGTGTTTATAAACTCTGAAACTCTTCCTTTCCATAAATCCTCACGGTAGTTAGGATCGAAGGAAATAAACTGTCCATTGTCTTTCGCAATCGACATCAGCCGTAAATAGGCTGAGCAAAACGGATCAGATAACAATGCTGTCGCTGATCCGAAATGAAGGATTTTCGCATCGTTTACCTTTTCCAGATCAATATCCTCCAGCGTAAACAAAGCGTCCGCTCCTCTGTTAAACACAAAGTCGCGCTCCCCATTTTGTTTTAATGAAACAAACGCAAGCGTTGTAGGCGCTTTCTCATCCATGACGAGCATAGAGGTATCGACGTGTACGGCGTCCAATGTCTGCTTCAGAAAATACCCGAACGGATCTTTGCCTGTTTTTCCGCTGAAAGCCGCGTCTCCGCCCAGCTTAGCAATGGCAGCCGACACATTCGCCGGTGCGCCGCCGGCACTTTTTAAGAAATTGCGCCCTTCCGTCAAATCAACATCCACATCGGTACAAAAGAAATCAATTAACAATTCTCCAATACAAATAACAGATTGGCTTCCCACATTATCACACTCATTTATCAATTCTCGATTATAGTTTCAGTATAGTGCTTTCTGTTATAAATACAACCGTTTACATAGAATATTTTAAATTTTACGTATACTTATCTGGCAGCCTTTTGCTCCAGATCAGACATCATCTGCTGATATTTTTTTTCAGTTAAAGGATAAAAAGAAATTAGAATAATAGACAGCAGAATGAACAATCCCGGAATGAGCGCATTCATATTTTTAATCGCATTCAATGACGAGGCCGTCTGATCGGTATTCGCGGCATATCCGGCGATTCCGAGATAAACGGCCGAAAATGACCCGGCTAACGCAACTCCGAGCTTATTGATGAAACTCATGCTCGAAATCACCACGCCATCAGCCCGGACTCCGGTTTTCCATTCCGCATAATCGACACAATCGGCAACCATTCCCCAAGCAAGCGTATTTAAAGGCGTCGTGAAAAATCCCGAAACGAAAAGCCAAAAGAAAATAAGCGGAAGCGAAGAATACGATGTAAACTGAAGGCCCGCATAAGAAATCAGCGATAGCGCCGCCGTGATGATCATAACCTGCTTCCGGCCCCGCTTCTCAGAAAAGAAAGGAATAAACAGATTGCTGATCAGCGCTGCGCCGAAAAACAACATGGTTCCTAAAAACACAAATTCCTTATGGCTGACGTTATACGTAAAATAGTACACCATGGTGCTGAGCTTAATGTTAAACCCAATCGCAAACGCCAAAAATGCAGAAACCAAAATGAGCAAAGGCTTGTTTCGGAATAAAACGGACAACGTTTTTTTCATTCCTTGTTTTTTTCTTTTTTCAGGCTGAATCCGTTCCCGCACAGTAAAGAAACTGAACAGATTCAATGCGATGCTGACAGCCGCATAGATGAGCGCCGTCATCTGAAATCCAAACGCCTGATCTTTCCCGCCGATGGCGTCCGCAAGCGGTGTCGCACAGGAAATCGATAACAGAATTCCGATATAAACCAAAATCATCCGGGTCGTCGTCAGAACCGTCCGTTCCTCCACGGAATTCGTCATCCGCCCCGTTAAGCTGTTGACCGGAATCGTCTGCATGCTGAAGGACATCCCAAGCAGAATATAAGTGATGTACGCATAAACCATGTTCCCCGTCTCGCCGAAATGAGGGGTCGTGAAGCATAAGAACGTAAATAGCGCAAAAGGAAACGCCACCCACAAAAGATACGGCCTTGCCTTCCCCCATCTTGTATTCGTCTTGTCTAAAATCACGCCCATAATCGGGTCAAAAATAGCGTCCAGCACCCTTACGATAAGAAACAAAGCTGCGATGACCGCAGGCTTAATGCCGCCGACGTCTGTATAGTAGAATAATAAGTATGCGTTTACAAACTGAAAGATAATATTGTACGACATATCGCCGAATCCGTAGCCGATCCGTTCCATCCAAGACAGGCCGCGATATTTCGTCTTTACTGCCGCTGCTTTTTCTGTTTCAATCATCATTTCCCACCCCAAGAATCCGTTTTCATTTTTGATAAGCAAGAGGGAGAATGCAAAGATCCTCCCCGTTCACTCAGCGATTTGGATACACCATCACTTTTAAGCATTCATTTTTGTATTGAAAGGCCCGTTCCATCGCCTCTTGCGTCTGCTCCAACGGATATTGGTCCGTTACAAGATGCTTCGTGTCCACTATGCCGGAAGCGAGAAATTCAATTCCCTTCGGATACGTATTCGCATAACGGAAGATTCCGTATATATCAATCTCGTTATCTGCAATAAACGGCACATTGAGCGGAATCTCGTTCTGAGAAGGCAAACCGACAATCGCCAGTTTTCCGCCCCGGCGCACGGAAGCCAGTGCGGATTGCAATGCCGCCGGATTCCCCGCTGTTTCCCAGGCAGCATCAACGCCTCTGCCATTCGTCATCGTTTTGATTTCTTCACCGGCGTCCTGTTCCCGGACATTAATGACATGCGTCGCGCCCATTTTTTTCGCGGCTTCTAACCGCAGCGGCTCCAAGTCGGTCACAATAATTGTGCCTGCCCCGTATGCTTTCGCTGCCGCAACGGCCATCAGCCCCACAGGGCCCATTCCCATGATCGCAACCGTTGAACCGGGCTGAAGCTTCGTTCTCGAGGCCGCATGAATGCCGACGGAAAACGGTTCAATCAAAGCCGCATCTTCATAGGATAGTGAATCCGGAATCGAGAAAACAAAGTCCTGGCGCATTTTGATATATTGGACAAACGCGCCGTCAACCGGCGGTGTCGCCAAAAACTGTACATCCGGGCAAAGGTTATAACGCCCCTCCTTACACGCCTCACAGCGTCCGCATGTGACACCGGGTTCGACGGCGACACGGTCTCCCACCTTGAATTGATCGACAGACGATCCGACGGCGGCAATTTCTCCCGCGCATTCATGACCGAGGATAAATGGTTTTTCCACTACATAATTGCCTATTCTGCCATTTGTATAGTAATGCAGATCAGATCCGCAAATTCCGACAGCCATCACCTTAATCAACACTTCATCATGATTGATTTCAGGCACGGGCAATGTTTCGATTTTGATTTCTCTCGTGTTGTGCATAACCGCCGCTTTCATGTTTTGAGGCACTGTGTGAGTCATTTGGCAAAATCCTTTCTCTGCTTTGAAATGTAAGTGCATACACTTTTGTTTTCTCTATTACTGCCCCTATTTTATCTGCTTTTCCATACGTTCAACAGCCTTTCCTGCTGTATAAAAGGACAGCCACACTGTACTTTTTATTTTTTCATATACAAAAAACACTGAATTGATAAAATAGTACTAATAGGAGGTGCAGGCTAATGGCTGAACTTGAAAACCGGACACATTTTGCAGAACTGCTGGCGCCTGCCGTCAAATCGCTGAAACATCATCCTGATTTCAAAATTAAAAGGACAAAGAACGTAAAATCCGGACAGTCTTATATAGATCAAATCGCACTCCGAATAGGCGTTTCCTCTAACACGATCAAAAGCTGGATCGGACAGATGGGCGCAAACTACATTCCCGGACGAATTGACGACGGAAAGCTGTTCGGCATGATCTGGATCATTATAGAAAAGACTGATATGGATCCTGAATGGCTGACCGGCCTTCTGGAAACCACAACCATTCCCGTCATCAAACCCGCATTGCCCGTTTGGACGGCGTCTTGTCTAAAAAAAGCAAAAATACTCCGGAAAGACGGATCATTCGGAGCGCCGAGTGATGAAGATGTTGAAAAAGCAGTAAAGCGGCTGTTTCATGACAGACCAAGCCACGAAACGAATGCGCTTACAAGAAAGTCCGTCACGCATAACTTACCGTCACGCCGGACGGGGAACTTTATCGGACGCAACTTTGATATGGAAGCAATCCGGCAATGGATGCTGTCTTCGTCACCGGTCTGTTTAATCACGGGCTGGGCCGGCATGGGAAAAACAACGCTCGCTCTTGAAGCAGCCTGCCTTTGTGCCGGCGGTTCACCAGACTGGCCGGCATTCAACAGCATCATCTGGATCAGCACTGACTGGAAAGGATTGAGCTTCAGCGATTTTTTAAACACGATCGCCTATCAGCTCGGACGCACCGAACAAATTGACAAATCAATCAACGAAAAACGGTTCGTCGTCCGCAATGCATTAGCCGCTCATTCAAACGAAAAACCGGTATTGCTGATCGTTGACAGCATTGATACAGCGGAACGTCACATTCACGAATTTATCATCGGCCTTCCGCAAGGCGTAAAAGTCCTCCTTACGGCACGGGAAAACGTAAAACAGACATACCTGGATGGCCTCGGGGAATTGGCGGCCATCCAGCTGGGCGGCCTTGAACAAACGGATGCCCTTGATTTTTTTCATCAAGAAGTGAACCGCTGTCTGCAAACATGCAACCTCCCGCAAAAACGGGAAAAGCTGGAGCAGCTGCTGGAGCTATCGCCTGACCTTAAGAATGAATTCGTCTCGGCAGCCGCCGGCAACCCGAAGGCCATGGCACTGAGCATTGCATACATGTCAGACGACGACATCCCCGCTCCGCAGCTCATTCAAGAACTTAAACAAGCAGGCTACTCATTATTGGAATTGTTTGAAGTTCTCTTTGGCCGCACATGGGACAGATGTCATGAAGACACACGAAAACTATGGCAGACGCTTTGCTTTTTCGCTAAGCCCCCTGATGAAAAAAGCTTGGCTCAAGCGGCCGGATTAGACGTCCGGCGGTTTCATTACACGATTGAGCAAATGCGGTCATATGCTTTAATACAGCCGGAACGAAACGAAGGTAGAATTCAATACGCAGCCCATCAAACCGTTGTCGCTTACGGAGAACAGCACTTATCCGAAAATCACGAATTTGCAAAAGAAGCCCGCAGCCGCTGGGCGCATTATTATATTGATTATGCGGAAACCCATTTAAAACGGGAACGGCCCAATTCTGTCTATTGGAGCTATCTGCTGGGACGGAATTTAGAGCAAATGAAAAAGGAATGGCCGAACATCCTAAAGGTCATCGAATGGTCGAGTGAAACCGGACAACATGACATCCTGATCAAACTCATCATCCGCATCAGCCATTTTCTTAGCAGAATCAACCTGCCCCTGCGAATCGAATACGGATTAAAAGCCGCCGATGCCGCCCGTCAATCAGGCGAACACACGCGGGAAGCTTACTTTCGGATCGACACGGCAGGGTGGGCGCTGATGGAAGTCAACGATTCAGACGGAGCTCTCAGGCAAATAGAAGCCGGCCTGAAGATACTCGAACAATCAGGCGCACCGGATCACGACGACTTGAAAGTATGGGGAACCGCCCTGCAATCGAGGCTGCTGTTAAAAATCGGAGAACCGGACAAAGCGGCAGCAATGCTGGACGGCATCAAAGATCAGCCCGTCTCGCCCATTATCCGGCACAGGGTTCTTCTGGTCCGCGGCGACCTGAGTTTCGCCCGCTCTCACTACGAAGAAGCCATCACATTATACGAAGCGGCAAACACAACCAGCGCCGCATACGGCGGCGAAAAAACGATAGAAGCCTATTTCAACCTGGGCATGGCTTACGTAAAGTGTGATCAGCTCGAAAAAGCGGAAAAAGCCTTTGAACAAATGCTCTATGACAAACATAACGCCAATCAAGTTGAACTCATCTACTATTATTACGGAATGGCACAGCTGTTGTATCGTAAAGGAGAGAAAACGAAAGCGATGGAATCGAATCAGAAAGCGATGCGTTTGATTGATTCGTGGGAGCCTGGGATTGGGATTCGGGGTGAGGTGGAGCAAATGGATATTCTCATTTAAAAGACAACTACATTGCGGCTAGCGGTACGAGCTTTGAAAAACACTCATGACCTTGTTGTTTTTAAAGATAAAAAGGTATCTTTATCAGTACAGTAAATTGATTAAGATACCTTTATTGAAAAATAATATTTCACAGAAAACAAATTTCTAAAGTTAAACTTTTTAACAACAAGAGGTTAATACTTATACAGCCGTATTAGTGCTGTACTGTAATATAATGTTTTAGTTCACCTGACCAATATCTTCCTCCCCATTCCTGTCCAACTTGCACATCATACTTACCTGCAGGAAGATTTTTCGTTGAAAAACTCACACGAAAATTACGTGAACCAATACGATGCAAAATATCTTTTCTGGCAATTACTTTACCTTTTTTATTTAATATAATTACTGAAAAACCATTATCTAAATCCCTAGCCAAAGTACCAGTAACCACAATGGAAGTAGCGCTTTTCGTATATGTATTAGCATCTGTTTTAAATTTAATTGTACCTTTCGAATCCATAGCTAATGCTTCTGACCCACCTGCGAAAATGGCAACTCCCAAAAGTGCTGCTGTAAACAGGGTCATTACTAACTTTTTCATCTTTAGAATTCCTCTTTTCTTTTTAATATTTTAAATCCACAGTTATAATAACATATTCTCCTAAAAAAACAGAGGTTTTTCCATATATTTCTCCTGAAAAACGAATACGTTTGATAGAAATTTATTAATATTAATGCAAATTTAAGATTCTTTTGAAAAAAATCTTGTTTATTTCATAGCTTTGAAATGTATGGTGCTCTACTCTAACTTTTCTATTCACTTGCTAAAAGGTCTAATATTTTATCAGCAAAAGCATTTGCAATAATTTCTCCCTTTTCTTCCGTATAATAAGGGACTTCCATTTGCATTGAACTCCTTAGGGCTACCCTTGCCGCTGTAATATCAGGATTCTCTCCAATCATAATATTACTCGCATTCAGTCTCGAATTATTTCATTACTATTAAATTTATTTTTATAAAATAGCTTATATCTTGAGAAAACAAGACTATTATAATACTCTTGAACTGCATTTTAAATTGACTTAGTTTTATTATTTAATAAGATCTGTGCGATGAAAACTCTTTTTGCCCGAGATAACCTTAAGTATTTACAAAATGATCTAATGTTCCCTGTGTCAGTACAATTACCACACAAAAAACTAAGGGTAAGCGATTTTTGGCAGAGTACTCAACTCTTCCCTTTACAAATTTAAATTACGCACAAGCCCCTTAATTATTTCTAATCAACATTCTATGGTTAGTGAGTTCAAATATTTCTTAATTCAAACTCTAGTTCCTCTGCCCTTTTTCAAGATCCAAACAAGTAATGCAATAAAAACGATGTTAATTATAAACGCAGAAATAACATAAGTTTCATCTGAAACGCCAATATACTTTCCTTTCGATTCTAAGAGATTCCTTACTTGCTTACCCCATAAAGATCCATTCAGCGAGCCATCGTCCGCTCCAAATGTAATTTGTGCTGTTTCCTTATTGCTGCTTGTAATATTAACACCATAAAATACTGTATACCTATTGTTATAAAAGATAGGCATATAAGAATAGTCAGAAACTAAAGGCTTTACCTTTTTGGCAGGTAATGATACGTACAAAATCGCAGAATAATTACCTATCCCTGTTTCAAACTGCTCAGCTTTAATAAACTTCGTGTTTGAAGGTAGATCAATATTATAAAAATGCTCAAAAATTTGAATATCTTCTTCCGAAAAATCTGTTAATTGGTAGTAATGCGGATCAATAATACATTTATGAAAATACCATCCATTAAACAATAAAAAACAGGCACTTATTAAAATTACTACTACTGCCTTATATAAATTCTTTAACTGTATCACAATGATATGCGCCCTCCTCATAATGCATTATAACGCTTTTCCCAAAAGTAAATCAAAACAGCGATTTACTTTTGGGAAGAATTAATTATTCAGATTTTATTTTTTGTTTAAGGCAATCTGCAAATGCTTGTGCAATTACTTGACCATCCTCTTGGGTATAATTCTTAACATTAAAATGATGTTTAAATTCCAAACAGACAGGATTGTTGGTGTTTAAATAGTACTCTGCATCCTTAGTAACTGCTTCAAATGAATTATTAAATCTGTTTTTGAAAAATTGAGAGTATCTTGTACTATAGCCGGTAGTATAGTATTCTTCAAATACCTTGTAAACTGGTTGTGAGGCAATCCCTGTTCTTGTATTCATAGCAAGGTTAACAGCGTCTACATCTCCTAATAAATCCGGAAGTCCAAATGAACCAATTTGACCTCCTATTAAATCTATTGCAGCATCATAAGTTGTTTTATAATTAGCATTATAACGGACAGTGTCTCCCCCTACTGTAATTAAATCACCTGCCCATCCTGCAAGATCTTGTATCATTCCTACAGAACTATGAATTATTGCATTAAAAGTGGCCATCATATGTGCGTTATCTAGTGTCAGTTTAGAAATTGGATCTATCAGGATTCTCTTTTCTTGTCCCTTCAATACGTCATCAGCTATTTTAACAAAATCTGAGTCAATAAAATCCGCTGTTAAAATCCACAATAAACCATCATATTCATCTTTTCTTAGATACTGGGCAACTAATTCATTTGCCTGTTGAGTAATATTCCCGACCGGATTAGGTTTATTTTCTTCCTTTTTAGTAACATAATCTACTGCTGTATTATATAAAACTTTTAATTGATCGAAGAACTTATTATTTGTCGTCGAAACATAATCGTTACTATTTTCTTTATTATAAACTATAGAATTAACGCCTTTATCCTTGCCCGATGAGATATTATTATCAATCTCTATTTTCCCAAGCCCATCCCCTATACTCCTTGTTTTAATTTGGTCAAATGCCCAATCAGTGGGAAGTGAATAGCCGCGGTTACCGCTAAATCCTGAAGACATATCACATACAAAACTACTGACTGAGTAACCTGCTGCGGCCACACGGCTACAAACATTTCTCGCGCCATAAATACCAATTTGATAACCACTATTGAGTTGGGCAAATGTCCTTTTAATTGCTTTAAAATAAGGGAGTATACGACTGGTAACCTCACCGTCAACAGCGTCGTAATCTACTGTAAAATAAATAATAGTATTTTCTTTAAAACCAAATCCCTTAGCCGCACCAATAGCTGCTCTGGCATCGAATACCCCTTGAGTTTCTGTAAAATAAGAAGCTTGAATTGAATTTCTCTCGTAAATTGGAAATACGCTAAGCCCTGCAGCAAATATAGTCTCTAATTCAGGCAACGTCATCTGATACGATCCAGTAAGGTATCTCCCAACCGTTGTATACCCGTTGGATTTCAAAGTTGCTGCTCTGGCAGCATTAATTGGTGTGGCACAATCACAAGCTGTTCCTTTCCTATCTTCGTCACCTTTGCTTACTAAAAGAGATGCCCAGGTCTGCATTCCTGCTACTCCATCGGCAGGTAATGCTGAAAACTTTTGAAAATTAATAAGTGCTGTTCTCATATTTTCATCGAAGATACCATCAAATCTTCCTGGATTACGATTATTACAGTACAAAGCATATTGTAAGAGCTTTACAAAATTAGCTTTTGTGCTACCCATTGAGATTGTCGGGCATTTTGATTTTGTAGCAGGTCCAAATGTTCCAGTTGGTTCTGCTATTCCTTCTTCGACCTGAAGTGCATAAATTAAAGCCTCATTAGTTTGTCGGGAGTATCTACCGTCACATGGATTAAGGCCAGTGACCTTATAATATTTCCGATTCAACTCTTGTTGAATATTACGAATTTTGGCATCTCCTACATTTACAAAAGCGTCCATATTTAATAACGCTTTAAAGATTATAGGAGTTGCAATTCCATCTTGATTAGACAACCCTGCATCAGTTTGAAATTTTTTTATAGCAGCCTTTGTACCATCACCATAGGTTCCTGTAAAACCAGTTGGATTATATCCCTTGCAATACAATGCACCTTGAAGAATCATAATTTGATTTCTTGTTTTTTCATTCGAAGAATTAGATTTAGTTGATAATGTAGGACATTTTGCCATAGTAGCTGGTCCAAATGTTCCAGTAGTTGACGTAATTCCTTCTTCAATTTGTAATCCTGTAATCAAAGCCTCAATCACAGGCCACCCTGTTTTTCCATTTTCATCGATTTTTACATAACCTGGCTTGTTTAAGTAAACAAGATTTACCCATTGTTGAACTTTTCGTACCATTTCATCCATTGTTTCCACTCCTTATTTTTTGTTAGTAAAGTACTTTCATTTAAAGGTGGCAAACGTATGACAAAATAAGAATATCTGCTCTTACTTCAAAAGATGCAAAGAATAAAAATCAGCAAATCGCCTATGAACATAAATCCTTTTAAAAGATTTGTAACAAAGTCATATGCCTTGATGCTAACTTGAATAAATGAGAATAATTTATTCGTAATTTGAGATGATTGATAGAAATAAAAAAAAGCCCCTCACAAATTCATTGAACTTGTGAGAGACTTCGATATGGCGTTACTCTGGAAAACCCTTATGTTAAACAGGGATCATAATTTTTTACATCATGCCGCCCATACCGCCCATGCCGCCCATGTCAGGCATTCCTGCGCCGCCGGCGTTTTCTTCCGGTTTGTCAGCGACAACCGCTTCAGTTGTTAAGAGCATTGCTGCTACAGAAGCTGCGTTTTGCAGGGCTGAACGTGTAACTTTTGTCGGGTCAACGATACCTTTTTCGATCATGTTTACCCATTCGCCAGTTGCAGCGTTGAAGCCTACGCCGATTTTTTCGTTTTTCAGGCGCTCAACGATGACAGATCCTTCAAGACCTGCATTGTGCGCGATTTGACGGATCGGCTCTTCAAGCGCGCGAAGCACGATGTTGATACCTGTTTGCGCATCGCCTTCAGCTTCCACTGCAGCGACTTTGTTGTATACGTTGACAAGCGCTGTACCACCGCCGGATACGATACCTTCTTCAACAGCTGCGCGAGTTGAGTTGAGGGCGTCTTCGATGCGAAGTTTACGCTCTTTCAGCTCAGTTTCAGTCGCAGCGCCGACTTTGATGACAGCTACGCCGCCGGCAAGTTTCGCAAGACGCTCTTGTAATTTTTCTCTGTCGAATTCAGAAGTTGTTTCTTCCACTTGAGCGCGGATTTGGTTGACGCGTGCAGCGATTTTTTCAGTGTCGCCGGCGCCTTCTACGATTGTTGTGTTTTCTTTCGTTACCACAACTTTAGAAGCGCGTCCCAATTGTCCGATTTCAGTAGATTTCAGGTCAAGGCCTAAGTCTTCTGTGATTACTTCTCCGCCTGTAAGAACAGAGATGTCTTCAAGCATTGCTTTACGGCGGTCACCGAAGCCAGGAGCTTTAACGGCAACAGCGTTGAATGTGCCGCGAAGTTTGTTGACAACGAGTGTAGCAAGCGCTTCCCCTTCAACATCTTCAGCGATCAGAAGCAATGGTTTGCCTTGCTGTACAACTTGCTCAAGCACAGGAAGGATTTCTTGGATGTTTGTGATTTTTTTGTCTGTGATTAAGATGTAAGGATTGTCAAGAACCGCTTCCATCTTATCAGAGTCAGTCACCATGTAAGGAGACGCATATCCGCGGTCGAATTGCATACCTTCAACAACTTCAAGCTCAGTTGTGAATCCTTTAGACTCTTCGATTGTGATGACGCCGTCGTTTCCTACGCGCTCCATTGCTTCAGCGATAAGGCTTCCGACTTCCTCATCAGCAGCAGAGATCGCAGCAACCTGAGCGATAGACTCTTTGCCTTCGATCGGCTTAGAAATTTCTTTTAAGTTTTCGATTGCTACAGTCACGGCTTGTTCCATACCTTTACGCACGCCGACAGGGTTAGCCCCCGCAGTTACGTTTTTAAGGCCTTCGCGGATCATAGCCTGCGCAAGTACAGTCGCAGTCGTCGTACCGTCACCGGCAACGTCGTTTGTTTTGCTGGCTACTTCAGCTACAAGCTTCGCACCCATGTTTTCAAACGCATCTTCAAGTTCAATTTCTTTTGCGATTGTCACACCGTCATTTGTAATTAACGGAGAACCGAATTTTTTCTCCAGAACCACGTTGCGTCCTTTTGGCCCTAAAGTTACTTTTACAGCGTCAGCAAGCGCATCGACACCGCGAAGCATAGCGCGGCGTGCTTCTTCACTAAACTTAATATCTTTTGCCATGTTAACGAAACCTCCTCGAATTTTTAAAAATATTTATTTGCTTAGCCGATAACAGCTAAAATGTCGCTTTCACGTAAGATTAAGTATTCAGTACCTTCGTATTTCACTTCAGTACCGGCGTATTTTGAGAAGATAATGCGGTCGCCCTCTTTTACTTCTAAAGCAACGCGCTCTCCGCTTTCCAACACGCGACCTGAACCGGCTGCCACGATTTTGCCTTCTTGCGGCTTTTCTTTTGCAGAATCCGGTAATACGATTCCGCTGGCAGTTTTTTCTTCAGATTCTACGAGTTCAATGACAACGCGATCACCTAATGGCTTTAACAATGTAATAACCTCCTCAATAGTATGAATATGTAATTTTAGCACTCAGCTCTAAAGAGTGCTAACACAGTTATTATAATAAAGAATCTCACTTCCAATTTCAAGTCATAAGAATAAAAAATTTTCACGCTTACATGATTCTCTCTCACACTGATTTTCTCCTTTTTTCACGTCAAGTTCACTTGTGTTACAATAAGAACAAATAAGTTGATTTTATAGGATAAAGGAGTACATATCATTTGAGAAAACAGTATTGGTATATCATTTTGACATATGTTATCATGCAGCTTTCCGCATTGATCGGCATTCCTTTAATGTACAAATTCGGCTATGCGGGCGGGCACCCTACGAATGCGAATCTCACCATGGCTCAGGGGATTTATTCCGTCGTAAGCTTTTTTATCTGCCTGATTATCGTTCTCTTGATTTTGAGAACCGCGCCGAAGCAGACATTAAGAAACGGGAAGAAAGCATCCGCCGGCATGTCCGTTCTCTGGGCGGTCGCGGGAATATGGCTCGCTTTATTTTCTCAGGGAATCGCCGGGATGATTGAGCAGTATGTCTTTCATGTGGGCAGCGGTTCCGAAAACACGAAAGCCATTCTCAACATTATTAAAGCCATGCCGCTCATGATTATCGTTTCTTCTATCGTCGGGCCGATTCTTGAAGAAATCATTTTCCGGAAGATCATTTTCGGTGTATTATATGAAAAAACGAATTTCTTTATCGCCGGACTGATCAGTTCCGTCATTTTCGGCATTGTGCACCAAGACCTCACGCACCTGCTGCTGTATACGGCCATGGGCTTTACCTTTGCGTTCTTGTATGTGCAGACGAAACGGATTATTGTGCCGATATTCGCCCATGTCATGATGAATACCATTGTCGTGGTCATGCAGCTCGGCCCCGCCCAAAAATATATTGAACAGCATAGTGAGCAAATGCAATTAATTATTGGAGGATTGTTTGTATGAGGAACCCAATGACTTGGGGCTTGATTTATTTCGCAGTCGGCTGTATCTTTACGTATTTGGCCGCAAGCTCTCCGGGAAGCATGTGGTCTTTTTATTCCATACTGCTGATGGTTTTCGCCGCTTATAATATCAGCATCTCGTTTAAAATGTTCGCTTTCTCATTTAAAGTGAAAAAAAATCAAAAATAAAAGAAAAGCCATTTCTCATCATTGAGAAATGGCTTTTTTATGCTGATACGTCCTGATCGGATTCACTGCTGCCGGTCTGCCTTTTCCGATATGCCGCTTTTGAGATAAGAATGCTGATCTCATATAAAATGCAAAGCGGAATGGTAATCATCAAGTGAGACAGCAGCTCAGGCGGCGCAATCATCGCGGCGATCACAAGCAGCACAAAATACGCGTACTTCCTGATCTTTGATAAAAACATCGGCGTGATCACACCGAGTCTCGTTAAAAACATGATCAGCACCGGCATCTGAAACAGCAGCCCAAACGGAATCGTCAGCTGCAGCAGAAAATGAAAGTATTCGGTAATCCCGATCACCTGGTTGACATCGAGGTCATTCGAAACCCGCTTCATAAAATCAACGACCAGCGGAAATAAAATATAATAAGAAAACGACACACCGCCGACAAACAGCACGATCGAAATCGGAATATAGCTGAGTGTTACTTTGCGCTCCTTCTCATACAGACCCGGGCTGACAAACGCCCAAATCTGATAGAGAATAATCGGCGAAGTCAAAATGATGCCGATGATAAACGCGAACTGCAAAAAGATAAACAGCGGATCCATCAGGTTAAAAGCATTAAGGGTGAGCTCTTTTACTTCATCGGCTTTTTGAAGATACACAATGATAGGTTTTGCCAGAAAAAAGCCGGCAATAAAGAAAACCGTAAAGGATAACGCCACAATCAGCAATCGTTTCCGAAGTTCGGCAATATGCTCCACAAGCGTCATTTGATTCACTCTCATACGCGTCATCCTATCTTACTGTTCTTCTTTCTTTTTTTCCTCTTCTTCACCGGCTAATCCCTTAGTAGCGTTCTTAAATTCACGAAGCGTGTCCCCCGCCGCTTTTCCTAATTCGGGAAGCTTCTTCGGACCGAAAATAATCACCGCTACCACACCGATAACCGCCAGGCTTCCAGGACCGATCATGTGCAGCTCCTCCTTTCGCTATTCAATTTCTTCCAAAACAGAATAATGCTTCAAGAAATAAACCAATGATTGAAGCTCTACAGCTAAATCTATATGATGAATTCGAATGTGATCCGGCACATTCAAACGGGCCGGCGTAAAGTTAAGGATCCCCTTGATTCCGAGCGACACGAGCCGGTCGGTGATTGACTGGGCGGCAACCGCGGGAACGGTAAGAATCGCCACGGGTTCATCCTTAATGTGAAGCTCTAAATCATTAAGATCAAAGACAGGCACACCGCCTACCTCAGTTCCTATTTTACTCTGATTCACATCAAAAGCCATAGATATTTTTGTG
Source organism: Bacillus sp. EKM206B (assembly GCF_011066015.1). NCBI lineage: Bacteria > Bacillati > Bacillota > Bacilli > Caryophanales > Bacillaceae > Bacillus > Bacillus sp. EKM206B. Next base: position 7,022 of record NZ_JAAMNL010000012.1, on the reverse strand, counting down.
TTATTATTTTTTGTGAAATTATAGTGAAGAAACGCCGTCCCTAAATTCCCGACACCGATCAAAATGACGTTCGTCGTTTCATCCTGATCCAGTGTTTTTCTGAAAAATGACAGCAGGTAATCCACATTATAGCCGTATCCTTTTTTGCCGAGCGCCCCGAAATAGGAAAAATCCCGGCGGATCGTGGCCGAATCGACTTTTACCGCGTCGCTCAGTTCAGCTGATGAAACGCGCTGTTTTCCTGACGCGTGTAAATTCTTTAAAAAGCGATAATAAAGCGGCAGCCGTTTTGCCGTCGCCTGTGGAATTTTTGATTGATCCTTGTTCATGATTGGTCCTCCACTTTATACTCAGATGCATCTCTTTTAAAATCACCGTTTTTGCCTCCTGTCTTTTCCATGAGGCAGGTCGGGCCGATGACCATTCCTTTATCCAGCGCCTTGCACATGTCATAAACGGTCAAAGCGCAGACTGAAGCGGAAGTTAGCGCTTCCATTTCCACACCTGTACTCCCTTTCGTTTTTACGCTTGCCTGTATATGAAGAACGGCTTCGGAATCCTTTTCCTCCCAGCCGAATGAAATGTCGACGCTGCTTAAAGAAAGCGGGTGGCACATCGGGATAATCGCTGACGTCTGCTTTGCGGCCATAATTCCTGCCACCTGTGCGACAGCCAGCACGTCTCCTTTTCCGATCTCGCGGTTTTTGATTCTGCTGTACACGTCATGCTTCATGTGTACGCTGGATATCGCAGCGGCAGTACGGACTGTTGAAGATTTATCGCTTATATCCACCATGCGGGCACGGCCTTCTTCATTAAAATGAGAAAATCCATTCATATTTAAACTCTCCTTACTTCTGATCATACACTATTTTCTCCCTGATGTCTTATCCTATAATGTTCCAATTCTGATGTATTGTTTGCTGACAGCAGGTTGATAAGCTACACTTAACTTATTATAACAGAGGTGAAATAATATGATGATCTTACAAATTAATCAGCTATCCAAATCTTTTGGCGCTGATCCTATTTTAAACAATATAAAGCTTGAAGTCAGATCTCGGGATCGCATCGCCATAGTAGGCAGAAACGGAGCCGGCAAATCAACTCTCCTTAAAATTATCGCAGGTCACCTTTCATATGAAAAGGGTGAATTAATCAAACCGAAAGAATTAACGATGGGATATCTCGCCCAGCACACAGGCTTGGAATCCCAGCTTACCATAAAAGAAGAACTGCTGAGCGTTTTTGATTTCCTGAAAGCAATGGAAAAAGAAATGCGCTCTATTGAAGAAAAGATGGCCACGGCCGCCCCCGCGGAGCTTGAGACGCTGATGAAAACCTATGACAGGCTTCAGCAGGATTTCAAGGATAAAGGCGGCTATCAATATGAAGCGGATGTCCGATCTATCCTTCACGGCCTCGGCTTCGGAAAATTTGACGATTCCGTGAAAGTGCAAAGCCTGAGCGGCGGTCAGAAAACAAGACTTGCGCTCGGAAAACTGCTGCTGACCCAGCCTGATCTCCTTATTCTGGATGAACCGACGAACCATCTCGACATCGATACGCTTACATGGCTTGAGCATTATTTACAGGGATATTCAGGCGCCATCCTGATCGTTTCCCACGACAGATACTTTCTTGATAAAGTCGTCAGCCAAGTGTACGAGGTCTCACGGACAGAAAGCAAAAAATACCTCGGCAACTACAGCGCCTATTTAGAACAAAAAGCTGAGCAGTATGAGAAAGACCTGAAGCTGTATGAAAAACAGCAAGACGAAATCGCCAAGCTTCAAGATTTTGTCGACCGCAATCTGGCCAGAGCTTCTACAACGAAAAGAGCCCAAAGCAGACGAAAACAGCTTGAACGGATGGACGTCATGGCAAAGCCGCTCGGGGATGAAAAATCAGCCGCCTTCCGTTTTGACATTACAAAACAGAGCGGAAACGACGTCCTGCGCGTACAGGATGTTTCCATCAGCTATGACGGCCAGCCGCCGCTCTTGAAAAACCTGACCTTCGGCATTACAAGAGGCGAAAGCGCCGCCCTCGTCGGACCGAACGGAATCGGCAAATCAACCTTGCTGAAAACCATTATGAACACGCTCAGCCCCGAATCCGGATCGATCACGTACGGTTCCAATGTCACAATCGGCTATTATGATCAGGAGCAGGCTGAACTGACCTCGTCCAAACGCGTGTTGGACGAGCTGTGGGATGAATATCCGGACATGCCGGAAAAAGAGATCAGAACATGCCTCGGCAACTTCCTGTTCAGCGGAGACGATGTCCTGAAACCGGTCCGCTCGTTAAGCGGCGGTGAGAAAGCAAGAGTCGCGCTTGCCAAGCTGATGCTGCAAAAAGCAAACTTTCTCATCCTTGATGAACCGACAAACCACCTTGATCTGGACAGTAAAGAAGTGCTGGAAAACGCCCTGATCGACTATCCGGGAACACTGTTATTTGTATCGCATGACCGCTACTTTATTAACAGGATCGCCACAAGGGTGCTGGAGCTGTCTCCGGATCATGCAGAAGAATATTTGGGTGACTATGACTATTACACCGAGAAAAAAGCCCAGCAGCTGGAACTGGAAGAAATGAAGCGGCAGGAAAAGGAGCAGGCTCAGCCTGCCGGCAAGGTCAAACAGGATACGAAAAGAACTTACGAGGAAGAAAAAGAATGGAAGAAGAAAGAACGGCAGCGCCTGAGACGCATTGAAGAAATTGAAGCAGCCGTCTCATCCGCCGAAGAGAAAATCAGCGCCAATGAGGAGCTGCTGTGCGATCCTGACGTGTATCAGGATCATGAAAAGGTACAGACCATTCACGCGGAGAATGAAGCTCTGAATCATGAGCTCGAAAACTTATTAGCAGAATGGGAGGAACTCTCCTCAGAAGAATAGAAAAAGTCAAGCACCTCTTTAAGGGGTGCTTTTTTATCCACAGCTATCCTCCTTGTCAGCCATGTAAGTAAGCGTGTTATACACACTATCCACAAAATTTTCTGACTTTATCTACTTTACTAACAACTTACAGCCCCTTATCCAGCCTGGATTTCTGGATATATTCACAATCCTGTGGATATGTTAGAATTATCTGTTAATAAGTAAAAAAAGCCTCACGTTTTACAACGTGAGACGATCAAAAGATGTTAATTCCAAACCGGGCTGTCCGTTCATATCATATGAGCCCCGAATCCCCTTTTCAAAAGCAACGGTTCCGGCAGCCGCAATCATCGCTGCATTGTCCGTACATAAGGAAAGCGGCGGGATGACAAGCTCGGGATCTCCCGAATGGCTGAATTCCTGCTGCAGTGCGGCTCTCAGCCCTTTGTTAGCGGCTACGCCCCCTGCCAGCAGCACTTGTTTAACCCCGTATTCTTTCGCGGCCTTAGAGGTTTTTGCCGTCAGTACATCAATGACACTCTGCTGAAAGCTTGCGGCAAGATCCTCCGGAGGAATCACCTCATTTTTTTGCGAGGCGTTATGAAGCGTGTTAATCACGGCTGATTTTAGGCCGCTGAAGCTGAAATTGTAAGACCCTTCTTCCAGCCACGCACGCGGAAGCGGAATGGAATCCGTTCCCACAGCAGCCAGCTTATCAATCTGCGGCCCTCCCGGATAAGGAAGCCCCATTGTTCTTGCCACTTTGTCGTAAGCTTCGCCTGCGGCATCATCCAGCGTTTCACCGATAACCTCGAATGAACCGTGCTCTTTCATATAAACCAATTCCGTATGTCCGCCTGACACAACCAAAGCAAGCGCCGGGAATTGAAGCTCTCCTATCAGCCTGTTTGCATAAATATGGCCCGCGATGTGATGGACGCCGACTAGCGGTATTTGATGGGCAAAGCTTAACGCCTTTGCCGCATTGACTCCGATTAACAGGGCTCCGACAAGTCCGGGTCCTTCCGTTACGGCAATCGCATCAAGGTCATCAAAGCCCATCTCCGCTTTTGAAAGAGCTTCCTCAATCACAAGGGTAATCTGCTCCACATGATGTCTGGACGCTATTTCAGGCACGACCCCGCCGAAACGTTTATGGCTTTCAATTTGAGAAGCGACAACGTTTGAAATAATTTCATTCCCGTTTTTTACGACCGAGGCCGCTGTTTCATCACAGCTTGTTTCGATTCCTAATACATAAATATCTTGTTTTTCACTCATGTAATGTCACCCACATTAATAACGCATCTTCTCCGTTATCTGTATAGTATTGTTTTCTGATTCCTCCGGCCTGAAGACCGAATTTTTTATATAAGGATTGGGCGGGATGATTTGAGACCCTGACTTCGAGAGAGAGCCTTCTTGCCTTTTTTTCTCTGCACAATTCTATCGCAGAGCGAAACAGCGCTTCTCCCAATGATTGGCCCCGATATTCCGGCTTAATGGCTATGTTCGTAATCTGCGCGTCATCTATAATAATCCAGATTCCGCAATACCCCGCCAGACAGCCGTCCTTTTCAATGACAAGGTAGTGGGCATACGGATTTTCCAAAAGCTCATGATAAAATGAATCCTTCGTCCACGGAGAAGTAAAGGATGCTGTTTCAATTTCATAAATTTGATCAATATCTTCCGGACGCATGCTTCGAATCGCCGTTTTCGTTTTCATCCCTATCACCCTATTTTTGAGATTCCATCCATTTCGCTTCAGCCTCTGCCAGACGCAAATAATCCGGAACAAGGCTGTGGACATCCGCTTCCTCTTTTTCTAAGCCTAAAAACGCCAGCTCTGACGGCCGCGGATTATGCTGTGCAGCCGTTCCAATCACTGCTTGAGATGTCAATTCATGCAGAATGGTTTCTTCATGAATGGCTGTATCGTGTCCTAAAAATAAAACCGGAGACGCTTTTTCTTTCAGCATGCCGAGCCAGTCAGTCAAAAGGACATTCTGATCTGGAAGAACGGATTGTAATCGGCCGTCCTGATATTTATAAAGTCCCGTATATACCTGTCCGCGCCGGGCATCAAATAACGGGCAGATCAGTCCTTGAAAGTGCCGTCCGTTAGCCGCCAGCACCTCCAGACTCGAGACAGCGGAAACCGGAAGCTTCAGCGACCATGCCAATGTTTTTGCCAGCGTCACACCGATTCTGACACCTGTGTACGATCCCGGTCCTTTCGCCACCGCTATTTTCGTAAGGTCCTGCGGTGTTAGGCCGCAATCCTTCAGCAATGAATTGACAGCAGGCATGGCCCGCACGGAATGATTCTTTTTTAAATATGTAATATACTCCGCCATCACCGTTTTGTCACGAACGAGCGCGGCACCCAACGTGTAATTTGACGTATCAATTGCCAGTATTGTCATGTTTATTTATCTCCTCACAAAGCGTTTCATACCGTGTTCCGCAAGCCGTAAAGGTAATGTCCCTTGCCTCATCACCGGCTCTTGTGATGACGATCTGCAGCCGTTCAGCAGGCAGCTGATCCTGAATTAAATGAGCCCATTCAATTAAACAGACGCCTTGTCCCTCAAAATATTCTTCAAGCCCTAAGTCTTCGCTTTCATCCTCCATACGATACACATCCATATGATATAGAGGAAGCGAACCGTCATGGTATTCTTTTATAATTGTAAAAGTCGGGCTGTTTACCACTCTCGTGATTCCCAGTCCTTCGGCAAAACCCTTTGTAAAAGTCGTTTTTCCCGCGCCTAAGTCGCCTTCCAGTGTCAAAATGTCTCCCGGCTTTGCCAAAGAAGCGGCAAGCTTGGCTACGGCTTTCGTTTCTTCGGGGTTTTTCGTTCTCCATTGTAATGTCTTCAAAGTGAGTCACCCGTCTTATTTAAAATGATTGTATCCTTTTTTCTCAAGGACGATTTGTCTCTGATCATTGGCTGTCAAAAGAACACATGCTTCCTTCCGTTCAGACACCGCTCCTATCTTCGCAATCGGAATGCCCGATTGAGTGCAGTAATCAAGCAAAGAAATCCACTCTTGCTGAGAAACCGTTCCAACCAATTCAAAATCTTCACCGCCGAATAACACCCATTTCTTCCACTCAGAATCTGCCTCAGGCAAATCCGGATGCACCGGCAGAAGTTGTTCTTCAATTTCTATCGTAACTGAACTTGCCTCAGCTATTTCATGCAGCTCACTGGCCAATCCGTCACTGATATCATTCAGAGCCGCGCGCTGAAGCTGAGAGCAGAAGCGGCCGACCTGAACTCTCGGAACGGGCCGTTTATGTTTTCGGATAAAATAATCACTCGTATGAAAAGCAGAAGGGAGTGTTTCTCCCAACAAAAGAGACAGTCCTGCTGCGGACGAGCCGATATCCCCCGTAACAAACACAACATCCCCGGGTCTTGCCGAGCTTCGCAGACAAGCGCGATCCTTCTCAACTTCTCCGATGACAGTAACGGTTATTACGGCTTGACCGGAAGCGGAGACGGTATCTCCCCCGATCAAATCCATTTGATATAGTTTCGCCAGTTCCGCCATTCCTTCATACATTGCCTGGACGTCAGCTTTCTGCCAGCAAGAAGGAACCGCTAGAGAAACCAAATAAAACTTCGAAATGCCTCCCATCGCCGCCACGTCACTAATGTTAACAGCAAGCGCCTTATAACCGATATCATGAGGAGAGGAATACTCTAATTTAAAATGGACATTCTCCACCATTGTATCAAGGCAGACAATTTGCTGCATATGGGGTGATGCTGTATAAACCGCACCATCATCACCGATCCCTACATCGACGGAAGGATGATAATGCGAATGCGGCGTAATACTGTGAATCAAATCAAACTCATCCATATATCTCCCGTCTCCCTTTATGACGCTCTTGTGAAATACAGCTCTTTCTAGTGTATCGGATTATGTTTCAATATCCAAGACTTTAACGATATAAAAGAAAGCTTGGTTAGATACCAAGCTGCCAGCATTTAAAAGAAAACACAAAAAAAACGAAAACATGATCGTTTCGTTTACAATAAAAATGGCGGTCCGGACGGGACTCGAACCCGCGACCTCCTGCGTGACAGGCAGGCATTCTAACCAACTGAACTACCG
>NZ_JAAMNL010000011.1:0-96192 GCF_011066015.1 Bacillus sp. EKM206B | reverse complement strand
ACATCGCTGTGCGATTTATTTAAAACTTTGAATTAACAGGTACGTTTTGTCTTGTTTAGTTTTCAAAGAACTTTGTTGCTTCTCTCGAAGCGACCTCTTAATCATAACATTTTCAGTTTGCTAGGTCAATACTTTTTTAAAAAATATTTTCGCTAGGCTTGCCTTTCTATTAAAAAGACAACAAAAATGATTATATCAGCATCATCACTATGTGTCAAAGCTTTTTTTCATTTCTTTATATAGTAAAAGCGCAGCCTGCTACAGCTGCGCTTCTACGTTTATACTTCTTCCGTTTCTTCCGTTTCTTCCGGCTCTTCTTCATTCTTTTCCACAAGCGCCACAGTGGCTACATGCTCTTGATCAGACATGCGGATCAGACGGACGCCTTGTGTTACGCGTCCCGTAGTGGAGATATCATTAATATCCATTCTGATTAACACGCCGCTTGCCGTAATAATCATTAAGTCCTCTTCGCCTTTTGTTGCTTTCACGGTTACTAACGGACCGTTGCTGTCAGTGATTTTACATGTTTTAAGGCCTTTTCCGCCCCTGCTTTGAACTCTGTATTCTGAAGCCGGTGTGCGTTTGCCGTAGCCGTTTTCTGTCACTATGAGGACATGGGAGTCTTCTTCAAGAATCTCCATGCCTACCACGACATCATCGTCTGTCAGCGTGATGCCTTTAACACCTGCAGCTGTGCGTCCCATTTGTCTTACATCTGCTTCAGGGAAACGGATCAGCAAACCGTTCTTCGTTCCGATGATGATTTGTTTCTTGCCGTCAGTCAGGCGGACGGCCATCAGTTCATCGTCTTCCCGGAGACCTAGGGCGATCAGCCCGTTATTCCGTATATTCGCAAACTGGGACAGTGCCGTACGTTTCGACACCCCTTGTTTGGTCGTAAAGAAGAGGTATTGCTCCTCATCAAACGTGCTGACCGGAATAATAGCATTAATCCATTCGCCTTTTTCAACCTCCAGAAGGTTAATAATCGGAATGCCTTTTGCCGTACGGCCGTATTCAGGGATTTCATATCCTTTAGAACGGTATACTTTCCCTTTATTAGAGAAGAACAGGATCGTATCGTGCGTTGATGTGGAAATTAAGTGTTCCACAAAGTCATCTTCATTCGTTCCCATTCCCTGTACGCCTTTTCCGCCTCGTTTTTGGCTGCGGTATGTGGACGCCGGGAGACGTTTAACATAGCCGTTATGGGTCAGTGTGATGACGATATTTTCTCTCTCGATAAGATCTTCATCTTCAATTGTTTCAAGACCGGACGTCACGATTTCAGTGCGTCTCTCATCATTGAAACGCTCTTTGATTTCATTGAGCTCTTCACGAATGATCTCAAGAACTCTTGCTTCATTGGCTAAAATATCTTTCAGTTCGGCGATAAGCGCAACAAGTGATTGATATTCCTCTTCAATCTTTTCGCGCTCCAGACCGGTTAATCGCTGAAGGCGCATATCCAGAATGGCTTGCGCTTGTTTTTCAGTCAGTGAGAATTGTTCGATCAAACCTGTTCTCGCAATTTCAGCCGTCTGGGAATTGCGGATAAGAGAAATAACGGCATCTAAATGATCGAGAGCAATTCTTAAACCTTCCAGAATGTGAGCTCTCGCTTCCGCTTTGCGGAGTTCGTAAGCCGTTCTGCGCCGGATCACAACCTTCTGGTGATCAAGATAATGCTCCAGACATTGTTTCAGGCTTAGTACCTTCGGCTGTCCGTCAACGAGCGCCAGCAGGTTGATTCCGAAAGACGTCTGCAGGGCCGTTTGTTTGTACAGGTTATTCAAAATGACGTGAGCATTGGCGTCACGGCGGATCTCAATGACGATTCTCATTCCGTTACGGTCGGATTCGTCACGCAGATCGGTAATTCCTTCGATTTTTTTGTCCCGGACAAGATCTGCGATTTTTTCAATTAATCTCGCTTTGTTCACCTGATAAGGAAGTTCCGTGACAATAATTCTTTCTTTTCCCGATGATGTCTCTTCGATTTCAGCCTTAGCCCGGATCGTAATGGATCCCCGTCCGGATTCATATGCCTTGCGGATGCCGCTCCGGCCTAAAATCTGACCTGCAGTCGGAAAATCCGGGCCCGGGATGTATTCCATCAGCTCCTGGTTTGTAATCTCAGGATTCTCACTTACGGCAAGCACGCCTTCAATGACTTCCCCAAGCTGATGCGGAGGAATATTTGTCGCCATTCCGACCGCGATACCGGCAGCTCCGTTGACGAGCAGATTCGGAAATCTCGAAGGCATGACGACAGGTTCTCTTTCTGCGCCGTCATAGTTATCTTGATAATCAATCGTATCTTTCGTAATGTCCCGGAGGATTTCCATTGCGATTTTTGACATTCTCGCTTCTGTGTAACGCATCGCGGCCGCTGAGTCGCCGTCAACCGAACCGAAGTTGCCGTGTCCGTCAACAAGCATGTAGCGGTAGTTAAAATCCTGCGCCATTCTGACCATTGATTCGTAAACCGCTGAGTCACCGTGCGGGTGGTACTTACCGATAACTTCACCGACGATACGGGCAGATTTTTTATATGGTTTGTCACTGGTCATGCCTAAATCATTCATCGCGTACAAAATCCGTCTGTGAACCGGCTTCAGACCGTCACGCACATCCGGAAGCGCCCGGGATACGATAACGCTCATTGCATAGTCCAGGAAGGATGTCCGCATTTCCTGACTGATATTGACTTCACGTACTTGTGGTGTGTTTTGTTCACTCATTAAAAAAACCTCCCTGAAGTATCACATGAAATAATGTGGGAGTAGATTGTCCATTATGATCTTCAATACGATTTCACTATTCTCCATTATATCAATAAACTTGTGTTTATACACATTAATTTAGTAGAATATACGGGTTTTGCGGGTTTTCAGAGGCTTTAGAAGCCGCTTTGAGAAAAAAGCCTTATTTCTTAACGAAAATAAGGCTTTCTTGGTTAAATATCAAGATTTTTCACGTATCTGGCGTTTGCTTCTATGAAGTTTCTCCGCGGTTCTACTTTGTCACCCATCAGCATTTCAAAAGTCTCGTCAGCGTCCATTGCATCTTCAAGATTGACTTGCAGAAGCGTTCTGGTCGCAGGGTCCATTGTCGTTTCCCAAAGCTGAGTCGCGTTCATTTCTCCAAGACCTTTATAACGCTGGAGGCCGGGCTTAGGTGATTGCGGAAGTTCTTTTAACAGCTCATCAAGCTGCTTATCGTTATAAGCGTATTCCACCCGTTTTCCCTGCTGCACTTTATAAAGCGGCGGCTGGGCAATGTAGACATAGCCGTTTTCGATGATTTCCCGCATGTATCTGTAGAAGAACGTTAATAAAAGCGTTCTGATGTGGGCGCCGTCAACATCGGCATCCGTCATGATGACCACTTTATGATAACGCGCTTTTTCAAGATTAAAATCTTCTCCGATTCCTGTTCCGAGGGCCGTGATCATTGATCTGACCTCATTGTTTGAGAGAATCTTATCAAGTCTGGCTTTCTCAACGTTCAGAATCTTACCGCGCAGCGGCAGAATAGCTTGGAAATGACGGTCCCGTCCCTGTTTCGCTGATCCGCCCGCAGAGTCACCCTCTACGATATACAGCTCGGAAATGCTCGGATCTTTAGAAGAACAGTCCGCCAGTTTGCCCGGCAGATTGGAAATCTCAAGCGCACTTTTGCGCCGGGTCAATTCCCGTGCTTTTTTCGCTGCCATCCGCGCTCTTGCGGCCATTAAACCTTTTTCGACGATTTTGCGGGCTGAGTCCGGATTTTCAAGAAGGAATGTTTCCAGCGCAGAAGAAAACAGCGTATCAGTGATCGTTCTCGCTTCGGAGTTGCCGAGCTTGGTTTTCGTCTGCCCTTCGAATTGCGGATCAGGGTGCTTAATTGAAATAATGGCAGTCAGCCCTTCTCTCACATCATCCCCGCTTAAATTCGGATCATTTTCTTTGAAAATCCCTTTTCTTCTTGCATAGTCGTTTATGACACGGGTCAGACCGGTTTTAAATCCGGCTTCGTGCGTCCCGCCTTCGTAAGTGTTGATATTATTTGTGAAAGAATAAATGTTGCTTGTATAGCTGTCGTTGTATTGCAATGCAACTTCAACCGTTATGCCGTCTTTCTCGCCTTCGATATAAATCGGCTCTTCATGAACGACTTCTTTGGAACGGTTTAAGTACTCAACATAGCTTTTGATTCCGCCTTCGTAGTGGTACTCGTTTTTCCGTTCTTGTCCATCACGTTTGTCTTCAATCGTGATGTTTACGCCTTTTGTCAGGAAGGCCAATTCCCGGACACGGTTTGAAAGCAGGTCATAGTCGTATACGGTTGTTTCTTTGAAGATTTCCGGATCCGGAACGAAGTGCGTAATCGTTCCGGTCTTATCAGTATCACCGATCACTTCAAGATCGGCCACAGGTACACCGCGCTCGTACGCCTGATAATGGATTTTTCCGTCACGATGAACCGTAACGTCAAGAGTGGTCGACAAGGCGTTTACGACGGACGCCCCTACACCGTGAAGACCGCCGGATACTTTATATCCGCTTCCGTCAAATTTACCGCCGGCGTGGAGAACGGTCATGATAACTTCAACCGCAGGGCGGCCCATCTTCTCCTGGATACCGACCGGAATTCCGCGCCCGTTGTCCTTAACGGTAATGCTGTTATCTTTTTCAATCTCGATGTTAATATCTGTACAATAACCGGCCAGGGCTTCGTCAATACTGTTGTCGACGATTTCCCACACCAAGTGGTGAAGGCCTTTGCTGTTAGTTGATCCGATGTACATCCCCGGTCTCTTTCGAACAGCTTCCAAACCTTCTAATACCTGTATCTGATTCTCATCATAACTATTTTGCTGCTGTTCCATAGCCATGCACATTCACCTACACTTTTCTTAAACGATATATTCATTGTAAAGATCCGCTAAGAATCTATTTCTAACATAAATTGCGCACGTTTCTTCAGTGTGCCGGAAGATAAGGGAGAGTAATATATATTCTCAGTCGTGACTACGATAGACTTTGGCGTGCCGTTTACGGACGGCACTACTTTTTCTTTCTGTCTGTCCAGAAATTCTTCAACAATCGGCGATACATTGACCTTGCAGTCAAAAATGCCGACGATATCGCGTGTTGAAACGACAAAGTCGTCACCTAAATGAATATACAATCGCTCACCTCATTTCTTCACTTCACTAACGTACCGTTTTCCACACGGAACATTCCTGCTTGATGTAAGGTATCGTGGTCAATGCCATCCACGCTTGTCGTGGTGACAAATGTCTGCACACGGCCTTGGATCGTATGAAGCAAATGGGACTGTCGGTAATCATCCAGCTCGCTTAGTACATCATCCAAAAGTAAAATGGGGTATTCTCCGATTTCTTCATGAATCAAATCTATTTCGGCCAGCTTCAAAGACAAAGCCGTCGTACGCTGCTGTCCCTGCGAACCGTACGTCTGCACATCGCGTCCGTTCACATAAAAAAGGACATCATCCCGATGCGGTCCGAATAATGTGACGCCTCGTTCTATTTCTTTTTCTTTTAATTTCGAAAAAGACTCCTGGTAGCTGTTACCTATTTTCGACAAATCTTTGGGATCTGATACATCAAGCGCCGTGTGATACTTAAGCGTCAGTTCTTCAAGTCCCCGGGAAATGCCGGAATGGATCGGCTGCGCCCATTTTTCAAGCTGCGCCGTAAACTGCAGACGTTTGGCGACAACTTTTGCGGCTGCTTCAATCAGCTGATCAGTGAGAACGTCAAGCATGGTCCGGTCAGTCTGTTTCCGGCTTTGCAGCTGTTTCAGAAAATGATTCCGCTGTGAAAGGATTTTTTGATATAGAGATAAATCATACAGATAAACGGCAGAAACCTGCCCGATCTCCATATCGAGAAATCTCCTCCTCACCTGGGGGCTTCCTTTGACGAGATTTAAATCCTCAGGGGCAAACATAATGGTGTTCAGCGCTCCGACATACTGACTGAGTTTTTGCTGCTCTATATGATTGACCTTGCCCTTTTTACCTTTTTTGGAGATGACAAGCTGCATCGGGATATCCCCGTTTCGCTTCATCACTCTTCCTTCTATTTTAGCATAGTCTTCGTCCCACCGTATAAGTTCTTTGTCATTTGAGGTGCGGTGTGATTTTGCCATCGAAAGGACATAGATGGCTTCCATCAGATTGGTTTTGCCTTGGGCATTTTCCCCGATGATCACATTCACCTTGTTTTCGAATTGAAGCTCAGCGCGCTCATAATTACGGTAGGATGTTAATTCTAAATTTTGGATATACAACCGCTGTCACCCGCTTTAATTGACGACTTGAAATGAACCAAATCCTTCAATCGCGACCTCGTCTCCAACGTAAAGCTTTCTGCCGCGGCGATTGTCAGGTTCATTGTTGACAGTCACCTCATGCTCGCTCAGAAACCACTTCGCCATGCCGCCGGACTGAATCACATCGGCTAATTTTAAAAACTGGCCAAGCGTAATCATTTCTGTATCAATCGAAATCGGATTTGCCATATTATCGACCTCTTTCAAATATCACTAATATCTAATTGTACTAAAAAATCCTGAAATAAGGAAAGGGAAAACTTGAGGGAGCGGCTGATGAATAGAAAAGCTGCCGAACTAAGCCGGCAGCACATTCTGTTTGATTAATACGTTCTGACCGGAAGGATGAGCTGAACGATGGTTTCATCATTCGGCGTACGGATAAGAAACGGTCTCATCGCTCCCGTAAAACTGATACGGATGTCCGCTCCTTCAAGTACTTTCAGTGCGTCCATCATATATTTTGGACTGAATGAAATATTTAATTCCTCGCCGTCAATCTGGTCAGCCAGCACAGCTTCGACCACTTTCCCGATTTCCGGAGAATTTGATGAAATCTCCAGCGAATCTGCCGGTTTGGCAGAAAGCTTTACAACGTTGTTGCGGCCTTCTCTCGCCAATAAAGAAGCACGGTCTATCGCCTGTAAAAATTCCTTCGTGTTCACGACGATTTCCGTTTTGCTTTCCTGCGGAATTAAGCTGGTCGTGTCCGGATAGTTTCCGTCAAGCAATCTTGAGAAGAACAATACGTTTTTCGCTTTGAACAGAACTTGAGTTTCTGTAATGACGATATCAACCAGTTCTTGGTTGTCATCAAGAATTTTGCTCAGCTCGGTTAAGCTTTTCCCGGGAATGACCACGTTATAAGAGCTGTCTTCCGGAATATCAAGCTTCGCCTTTCTTAAAGCGAGTCGATGGCTATCCGTGGCAGTGCATAATAATTCACCGTTTTCGACTTTCCAGTTTACACCTGTCAAGATAGGGCGTGTTTCTGAGGCGGACACAGCGAACACGGTTTGGCGAATCAGGTTTTTCAAAAGATCCGTCGGAATCTGAATGGCGTGATGCTCTTCGATTTGCGGCAGATGCGGATATTCATCTGCATCAAGGCCGTTTAAATTAAATTCGGCTTTTCCGGAACGGATAATCGTTAAATATTGATTTTGAACTTCGATTTCAACAGTCGCCATCGGAAGTTTTTTAACGATTTCGCTGAAGAAACGCGCTTGCAGCACGATACTTCCCGGCTGATCGATCGTCACGATTTCTTTATCATCATCTTCTTTCGGAATGAATGACTCGATTGAAATATCAGAGTCACTTCCTGTGAAAGATACCCCTTCATCTGAGGCGACGATCTTAATACCGGTGAGAATGGGAATTGTGGTTCTGGATGAAACGGCTTTTAGAACGTCTTGTACACTTTCGACTAAACGATCTTTTTGAATCGTAAATTTCATGTTTATCCTCCTAACGGATAATATAATTAATATATTTTAAAAATAGCAGTAGTAATAGTAGGGCCTGTGGATTTGTGGATAAGTTGTGAAAAAGACAGGAAACACAGCCTATCCACATGTGGACAGACTGTGTATGGCTATGAAAAAGTTATTCACACTTTCCCCGATTCATCCGAGGGCACTATTATTTAAGCAGTTCTTTTATTTCTTTCACCTGCTGCTGAAGCTGCTCGTCATCAATCAGCAGTTTTGAAATCTTTTCATGGGCGTGAATGACGGTTGTATGGTCTCTCCCGCCAAATTCTTCCCCGATTTTAGGCAAAGAAGAATCTGTCATTTCTCTTGAAAGATACATCGCAATTTGCCTTGGGAACGCCACGGATTTCGTGCGCTTTTTCGCTTTGAAATCTTCAAGCTTAATGTTGAACTGCTGTCCGACAATCCGCTGAATCTCTTTTATCGTAATGACCTTCGGCTTAGAAGACGGAATAATATCTTTCAATGCTTCTGCAGCCAGGTCTGCGTTAATGTCTTTATTGATTAAGGATGAATAGGCGACAACCCGGATTAATGCCCCTTCCAGTTCGCGGATGTTACTGTCAATCTGATTCGCGATGTAAAGCATGACCTCGTTCGGAATATCAAGACCTTCCGCCTTCGCTTTTTTTCTCAGGATGGCAATCCGCGTTTCCAGATCCGGCGGTGTGATATCCGTAATCAATCCCCATTCGAACCGCGAACGCAGGCGGTCTTCAAGGGTCGGGATCTCTTTCGGCGGTCTGTCACTGGAAATCACGATTTGTTTGCTTTCTTCATGAAGCGTGTTGAATGTATGGAAAAACTCTTCCTGTGTTTGTTCTTTTCCGGCTAAAAATTGAATATCATCTATCAAAAGTACATCAACGTTCCGGTAGCGGTTGCGGAAATCAACGGCTTTATTATCGCGGATTGAGTTGATGAATTCATTTGTGAATTTTTCAGAAGACAGGTACACCACTTTGGCTGAAGGATTATGATCAATGACATAATGGCCGATCGCGTGCATTAAGTGGGTTTTTCCTAAGCCGACTCCCCCGTATATAAATAAAGGGTTGTACGCTTTAGCGGGTGCTTCCGCCACAGCCAGTGATGCTGCATGGGCGAATCGGTTTCCCGATCCGATGACGAATGTGTCGAATGTATATTTCGGGTTGAGCATGCTTTGGGGAAAATCAGACGGTTCCTCTTTTGCCGCTTTTTTCACTTGCGGTTTCGGTAAAAAGTTTTCTTCGTCCTGATTTTGAGGAATGACAAATTTGACGCTCAATTCTTCCCCGGTTAATTCGTATATGGTATCTGCAATGAGATGTAAGTACCTGGACTCCAGCCAGTCTCTGGCAAATTCATTGGGAGCGGTGATGGTTAAGGTATCCCCTTGCAGCGAATGGGCTTTCGTCGACTTCATCCAAGTTTCGAAACTCGGTTTGCTTAGCTTTTTCTCAATTTGAGCTAGAGCTTGATTCCAAAGATCTAATATATTCTCCATTATCCGGCACAGCCCTCCTTTTCTTTAAAAATCAGCGCCCTTTCCCTGTTATAGAACACAAAAAAAGAGCATATGGCTCTGACCATTCGTACACACGAAATGTTGAAAACATATAGTATAGTAGAAAAACAGCTTTTCGACAAATTCCACAAGTTGTGGACAACAATCTACACAAGCTGTGTGAAAACAATCCACAACTTATCCACAGTTTGTGGATAAAGAGAATGGGCTGGATAAGTAATTAAGAGTTAAAACACAAATATAATATCAAATTAAGCGAGGACTTGCAATGGTTCTCTTAATCTTATCCACAAACCTGACAACTTGTTGAAAAATCATTGTCCACAGGGGTTAGCAATGTGAAAATGTTGTCGATAACGACTGTGGATATTAAAAAAAGGCTAAAAAATTATCCACATGACGTTTTTTCGGGGGAGCGCGGCTTTTTTTTTTGCGTTAAAAAAAGGAATATGAAAAATAAGGTTTCTAAACTGGTTAAGGTATGTTATCCTATTATGGTTGTAAGAAATAAAAGCACTGCTGAAGTTGACAATGAATAGGCAGCACAAATATAATAAGTAAGACTGTCTTTAACAGCTATTCCTCGAGGGAGGTGTCATAAATGAAAAGAACATTCCAACCGAATAACCGTAAACGCAGTAAAGTTCATGGCTTCAGAAGCCGTATGAGTTCAAAAAACGGTCGTCTAGTATTAGCACGCCGTCGCCGCAAAGGCAGAAAAGTATTATCAGCTTAGGCCACTGAATAATGTCAGTGGTCTTTTTTCACATTAAGAGAGTGAGATGTCATGCGTCGCCCGGTACTGGAGAAATTTCTTCAGTATTCCGGCGGCCCGTTTTTTTTAGATAGAAATAAAAGTTTCTGCGAGTGAATATCGGAGTGAATTAAAGTGAAGAAGCGAAATCGGTTAAAGAAAAATGAAGATTTTCAAAAAGTGTTTAAACGCGGAACGTCTATGGCAAACCGCCAGTTCGTGCTGTATACGCTTGATCAGCCGAAACAGGAAGAGCTCCGGGTAGGGCTTTCTGTCAGTAAAAAAATCGGCAATGCCGTCGTGCGCAATCGGGTGAAGCGGTTAATCAGACAGGCTGTTCAGGAGGAAAAAGAGCTGCTCAAGCCGAAAGATTTTATTATTATCGCAAGAAAACCCGCCGGCGATCTCAGTTTTGAAGAAACGAAAAAGAGTCTGCAGCACTTATTCAGAAAAACCTCATTATATAAGAAATCTTCGTCAAAATAGCTCATATTTTGTTTTCTTCACGTTTTTAAAAGCGCTTCCTTTTATTTGGCGAAAAATGAACGCCATTTGAAACTGAAAGATGCTAAAATACATACAAGGTTCATAAAGATTGGTATAGGAGGAAACGTTCTTGAAAAGGAGAATATGGTTACTACTGAGTATGGTCGGTATGCTCGTGCTGCTGGCCGGGTGCTCGAGTGTGAAAGAGCCGATTACGGCGAATAGTCCGCATTTCTGGGACAAATATGTTGTGTATCCATTGTCAGAAGTCATTACGTACGTAGCGAAACTGACGGGCGATAACTATGGTTTATCGATCATCATCGTTACGATTTTAATTCGTCTGCTGATTCTGCCGCTGATGATCAAGCAGCTTCGAAGCTCAAAAGCGATGCAGGCGCTGCAGCCTGAAATGCAAAAGCTCAGAGAAAAATACAGCTCTAAAGATCAAAAAACGCAGCAGAAGCTTCAGCAGGAAACGATGGCCCTGTTTTCAAAGCACGGGGTAAACCCGCTGGCGGGATGTTTCCCGATCCTGATTCAAATGCCGATTTTGATCGGATTCTACCACGCCATTATGCGTACGCAAGCCATTTCACAGCACAGCTTTTTATGGTTTGATTTAGGAGAGAAGGATCCTTACTATATTCTTCCTATCGTTGCCGGTGTGGCCACTTTTGTCCAGCAGAAGCTGATGATGGCGGGAAATCCGACTCAGAATCCTCAAATGGCAATGATGGTATGGATTATGCCGATCATGATCATCGTATTTGCGATCAACTTCCCGAGCGCGCTTTCTCTGTATTGGGTAGTCGGAAACCTGTTTATGATTGCTCAGACATTCCTTATTAAAGGACCTGACATTAAACACGATCCGGAAACGCAGAAAGCCGGAGGAAAGAAAAAGTGAAGAAGGTGACTGCTGCGGGACGGAATGTCGAAGAAGCAGTTCAATCAGGCCTTCAGGAACTTCAACTGACGAAAGATCAAGTAGAAATAACAGTGGTGCAAGAAGAATATAAAGGGTTTTTGGGTATTTTCGGAAAAAAGAATGCGATCGTAGAACTGGAAGAGAAAAGAAATCCTGTTCAGGAAGCGAAAGCGTATTTAGAAGAAATCATCCATTCCATTGCCGGGCCTTCTGAGATTGTTACGGAAGAAAACAAGAAAACAGTCTGTTTTCACATTAAAGGTGAAAAAGCGGCGCTGCTTATTGGCAAAAGAGGACAAACACTCAATGCATTGGAAACATTGACGCAGCTTGTTTTGAACCGCGGCTCCGGCCAGTATCGCCAAGCCGTTGTCGACGCTGAGAATTATCGGCGGAAAAGAAGAGAAATTCTGGATCAGCTGGCAAACAGGCTGGCCAAGCAAGTGTCGAAAACGAAAAAAGATGTGCATTTAGAACCGATGCCGTCAGGTGAAAGAAAAATCATCCATGACGCGCTGTCAAAGCATCCAAATATCAAAACGTTTTCTACCGGCGAAGGCCGATACCGCCATCTCGTTATTTCCCATAAAGATAGCAGAAAACCGAAGTCCGGGTAAAATCGGAACTTCGGTTTTTTTATTGGTAAAAATGGCTCTATTCCTGAGCAGAATCGCATTTTTTGCGTTTAAGTTTTTTCTTTTTCGGTCTATGCTGTTGATAAAAAAGGTTTTAGGAAATAAAATTAATTGTTATTCACATGTGGATAAGTTAAAGTAATAAGGGATGAATTTCTGCCTTTGTGGATAACGTATCTTCCACTTCAAACCAAACTATGTTATCTTTTAATTTTGGCGTAAATAAAATTTTTTATATAGATGGAAACAGAGATAAAGAGAGGTGAACAGCATGGATACAATTGCAGCGATTTCAACTCCGATGGGTGAAGGCGCGATTGCGATCGTTCGGCTGAGCGGCCCGGAAGCCGTAAAGATCGCCGACAAAATGTACAAGGGTCCGAAAGGCAAAACGCTCAGTTCGGCAGAATCGCATACCATTCATTACGGGCATATCGCGGACAGTACGACGGGACGGATTATTGAGGAAGTCATGGTGTCTGTTTTAAGAGCGCCCAGAACATTCACAAGGGAAGATGTCATAGAAATCAACTGTCACGGGGGTATTGTGACGGTTAATCAGGTGCTCCAGCTTGCTTTAAGAGAAGGTGCGAGACTGGCAGAACCCGGTGAGTTTACGAAGCGCGCATTTTTAAACGGACGGATTGACCTTTCACAGGCGGAAGCGGTGATGGATCTGATCAGGGCCAAAACGGACCGTGCCATGAATGTCGCCATGAACCAGATGGAAGGACGGCTTTCCGCGCTTGTCCGCCGTCTGCGTGATGAGTTGTTAGAAACACTTGCCCATGTTGAGGTGAATATAGATTATCCGGAATATGATGACGTCGAAGAAATGACGCATCAGCTTTTAGTGGAGAAGGCAAGCGGCGTGAAGAAAGAAATCGAGGCGCTGCTCCGTACGTCTGAGCAGGGGAAAATTTTGCGTGAGGGACTGTCTACCGTGATCATCGGCCGTCCGAACGTCGGGAAATCCTCTCTGCTTAACAGCCTTGTCCATGAAACGAAGGCGATCGTAACCGATATTCCGGGAACGACGCGTGATGTGATTGAGGAATATGTCAATGTGCGAGGCGTGCCGCTTCGGCTTGTCGATACCGCCGGAATCCGTGAGACAGAAGACATCGTCGAAAGAATCGGTGTGGAACGGTCACGGCAGGTTCTGAAGGAAGCGGATCTCATTTTGCTTGTGCTTAACCACAGCGAAGCGCTTTCTGAAGAAGATGTGAAATTGTTTGAAGCGGTTGAGGGAATGGACGTCATTGTCATTATGAATAAGACGGACCTTGAGGCTAAGATTGACGCTGAGCGCGTCAAGGAACTGGCGAAAGGCCGGCCTGTCGTCACGACCTCATTGCTGAAAGAAGAAGGCATTCAAGATTTAGAGGAAGCGATTCAGTCGCTATTTTATACAGGAGCGATCGAAAGCGGAGATCTCACCTATGTCAGCAACACCCGTCATATCTCGATTCTGCATCAGGCCAAGCAAGCGATTGATGATGCGCTGAACGGAATTGAACAGGATGTTCCGATTGATATGGTGCAAATTGATTTGACAAGGTGCTGGGAACTGCTGGGCGAAATCATCGGTGATGCCGTCCACGAAAGCTTAATTGATCAGCTCTTTTCACAATTTTGTTTAGGTAAATAAAAGGGAGGAAAAAACCATGGGGTATGAAGCAGGCCAATACGACGTGATTGTCATCGGCGCCGGGCATGCCGGTGTTGAGGCTGCCCTCGCATCCGCGCGCCAGGGAGCCAAAACGCTTGTTTTGACGATTAATCTTGATATGGTTGCGTTTATGCCATGTAATCCGTCTGTCGGCGGCCCCGCGAAAGGGATTGTCGTCCGCGAAATTGACGCGCTCGGCGGAGAAATGGCTAGAAATATAGATAAAACTCATATTCAAATGAGAATGCTGAATACAGGAAAAGGTCCGGCCGTACGGGCGCTGCGTGCGCAGGCGGATAAATTCCAATATCAGCACGAAATGAAGCATACGCTGGAAAAAACACCGAATTTGACACTTCTTCAAGGGATTGCCGAGCGTTTAATCATTGAAGACGGAGAGTGCCGCGGTGTCATTACGCAAACTGGTGCTGAATACAAGGCAAAAACGGTCGTGCTGACCACCGGAACGTATTTAAGAGGGCGGATCATTCTCGGTGATCTGTCTTACTCAAGCGGTCCGAATAACCAGCAGCCGTCTATTAAACTTTCTGAGCACTTAGAGGAGCTCGGTTTTGATCTCGTCCGTTTTAAAACGGGCACGCCTCCTCGTGTCTCAAGCGATTCCATTGATTACAGCAAAACAGAAATCCAGCCGGGGGACCCGGTTCCGCGCGCTTTCTCATATGAAACGGTTGAATACATTACCGATCAGCTGCCTTGCTGGCTGACTTACACGAGTCCTGAGACTCATGAGATCATCGACAGCAACCTGCATCGTTCGCCGATGTATTCCGGTATGATTAAAGGAACGGGACCGAGATACTGCCCTTCGATTGAAGATAAAGTCGTTCGGTTTAATGATAAACCGCGCCATCAGATTTTCCTTGAGCCGGAAGGCAGAAATACGCAGGAAGTATACGTTCAGGGTCTATCCACGAGTCTTCCTGAGGACGTGCAGCAGCGGATGCTGGCGACCATTCCGGGACTGGAAAAGGTGCAGATGATGAGAGCCGGATACGCGATTGAGTATGACGCGATTGTACCGACGCAGCTCTGGCCTACACTGGAGACGAAAAAAATCCCTAACCTGTACACAGCCGGTCAAATTAACGGTACATCAGGTTATGAGGAAGCAGCCGGGCAAGGAATTATGGCAGGGATCAACGCAGGCCGCAAAGCGCTTGGAAAAGAAGAAGTGATCCTCAGCCGTTCCGATGCTTATATCGGTGTATTGATTGATGATTTGGTAACGAAAGGAACCAATGAACCGTATCGTCTGCTGACTTCACGGGCGGAATACAGACTGCTGCTCCGTCACGACAACGCGGATCTTCGCCTGACGGAAATCGGCCATGAGATCGGCTTAATTTCTGATGAGCGCTATGAAGCGTTTGAGAAGAAAAAAGCGGCGATCGAGGCAGAGAAAAAACGTCTCTGGTCTGTTATTATCAAGCCGTCTCCTGAGAATCAGGAATATATCCGTTCACTCGGCGGAAGCGAGCTGAAAGACGGAGTGCGCGGCACAGATTTAATGAAACGTCCGGAAATGAACTATGAAACAGTGACAAAACTTGCGCCTGCAGATTCTCCGGTTCCGCAAGATGTGGCGGAACAAGTGGAAATTCAGGTGAAATATGAAGGATATATCGAAAAATCCTTGCAGCAAGTGGAAAAGCTGAAGAAAATGGAAAACAAAAAAATCCCTGATCGGATTGATTATGACGCCATTAAAGGAATTGCTACTGAAGCCCGTCAAAAGCTGAAAGAAGTGCGTCCTTTATCAGTTGCTCAAGCGTCCCGTATTTCCGGCGTCAATCCGGCAGACATTTCAATCCTGCTGGTATACCTGGAGCAGGGCCGTATTGCCAAGGTAGCTGAATAGAAAGGATGACGGCATGAATATAGAGGAATTTACATCCAGTTTAGCGGAGAAAGGGATTTCCCTTTCTGACCGCCAGCTGGAGCAATTCGAGTTGTATTACCGGATGCTCGTGGAATGGAACGAAAAAATGAATCTGACATCCATCACTGAGAAAAAGGAAGTTTATCTCAAGCATTTTTATGATTCGATAACGGCGGCATTTTATATTGATTTTGAAAAGGTCACCACTCTTTCTGATGTCGGCGCCGGCGCCGGTTTTCCAAGCCTGCCCGTCAAAATCTGCTTCCCGCATCTGCATGTCACCATCGTCGATTCACTGAATAAGCGGATTACGTTTTTGGAAACTCTCTCTGATGCTTTACAATTAGAGCATACGACATTTGTCCATGACAGAGCGGAGACATTCGGACAGCGGAAAGACGTCCGGGAAAGCTTCGATCTCGTGACGGCCCGTGCGGTGGCGCGTCTGTCGGTCCTGAGTGAGCTTTGTCTGCCGCTGGCCAAGAAAAACGGTATATTTGCGGCACTAAAAGCTGCAGCCGCTGATGAAGAGCTGAAAGCGGGGCAAAAGGCGATTAAAGTATTGGGAGGAGAGCTTGAACAAGTTCATTCCTTTACACTTCCCGTTGAAGAAAGTGAACGGAACATT
Source organism: Bacillus sp. EKM206B (assembly GCF_011066015.1). NCBI lineage: Bacteria > Bacillati > Bacillota > Bacilli > Caryophanales > Bacillaceae > Bacillus > Bacillus sp. EKM206B. The sequence goes on along the minus strand of NZ_JAAMNL010000011.1, from coordinate 79,824 downwards.
ATGATCATTCGCAAGACGAAAAGCACTCCGAAAAAATATCCGAGAAAACCGGGTACTCCAAATAAATCGCCAATTGAAGGGTAATTTAGACAGCCTGATGTGACAATTCCATCATATTTTCTGCAAAATTGATGAAGATACAGCAGGAAAAACCATGAGAAAATAGAATTATAAAAATGGCAGTTTTTAAAGGTGGTGTAGGTACATGAAGCATTCATTCTCTCGTTTCTTCGGGTTTGGTGAGAAGGAAGAGGAACCGGAGATAGCTGAGCATGATACAAACAAAGAAGAGATACTCGAAATACCGGTACATGCTATCGTTCCCAACCGTTTTCAGCCACGCACCATTTTCTCAGATGAAAAAATCAAAGAGTTAGCAATGACTATCCATACACACGGCATCATTCAGCCGATTGTTGTCAGACATACAGAAGATGAAGGACAATATGAGCTCATTGCGGGTGAAAGGCGCTGGAGAGCGGTACAGACGCTTGAATGGGAGAAGATTCCCGCAATTATTAAAGATTTTTCTGATACTGAAACAGCATCTGTCGCTTTGATTGAAAACCTGCAAAGGGAAGAATTGTCCTCCATTGAGGAAGCTCATGCGTACGCAAGGCTGTTAGAACTTCATGATTTAACACAGGAAGCCTTGGCGCAGCGCTTAGGAAAAGGCCAGTCAACGATTGCGAACAAGCTCCGATTGTTAAAGCTCCCGGAACCCGTCCAGGATGCGATTATGGAGAAAAAAATTACGGAACGTCATGCAAGAGCACTGATTCCGCTCAAACAGCCGGAGTTTCAGGTCACATTGCTTGCGGAAATCATTGAGAAAAGCTTAAACGTCAAGCAGACGGAAGACAGAGTGGTGAAAATGCTTGAACAGAATAAGCAGAAACCAAAGCCGAGACGCAAAGCGTTCAGCAGGGATACAAGAATTGCGATGAATACGATTCGTCAGTCACTGTCCATGGTAGAAGACAGCGGCGTCAGGCTGAACACTGAAGAAGAAGAATTCGAAGAGTACATCCAGCTTACCATTCGGATACCTAAATAAAAACTCTCCTGATCAGCAGGGGAGTTTTTATTTTAATCAAAAAATTATTTTGAGATAATGATAGATTTATTGTGCACTATACATTATATATGTAAAATTTTATCTTTTTGTGTCGTGAATTGTCTTTTTACAGTCAAAAAAGTCTTATCGGAGAACTTATATTAGAAAGTGTCTTTTTCGTTTACATTTTTTTCACTTGCTGATAAACAAATTATGAAAAAAATAAAACGCTTTACTCTTTTTTTGATAAGATAGAAACAAGACAGTACATGTTCATGTGAAGGTAGGTGACATCGTGGGAAAAATCATAGCAATTACGAACCAAAAAGGCGGAGTCGGGAAGACGACGACTTCTGTCAATCTGGGGGCTTGCTTGGCTTACATAGGTAAAAGGGTTCTTCTTGTTGATATTGATCCGCAGGGCAATGCAACGAGCGGATTAGGGATTGAAAAAGCCGATGTGGATCATTGTGTGTACGATATTTTAGTAGATGATGCAGATGTTACAGATATTATTAAACCGACTTCAGTAGAGAACTTAGATGTCATTCCGGCCACGATCCAGCTTGCGGGAGCGGAAATCGAATTGGTTCCGACGATCTCACGGGAGGTCAGGCTGAAAAGAGCATTAGAATCTGTGAAACAAAATTACGATTACATGATTATTGATTGTCCTCCGTCTCTCGGGTTATTAACGATTAATGCGCTTACCGCTTCAGATTCAGTCGTTATCCCGGTTCAGTGCGAATACTACGCTCTTGAAGGATTGAGTCAATTATTAAATACAGTTCGGCTTGTGCAAAAACATTTAAATACCGACTTAATGATAGAAGGAGTGCTTCTGACGATGCTTGATGCCAGAACGAATCTCGGCATTCAAGTGATAGAAGAGGTAAAGAAATACTTTAGAGATAAAGTGTATCAAACCATTATTCCTCGCAATGTCCGTTTAAGTGAGGCGCCGAGTCACGGCAAGCCGATCATATTATACGATCCGCGTTCGAGAGGTGCGGAAGTATATTTAGATTTAGCAAAGGAAGTGGCAGCGAATGGCTAAAGGCGGGCTCGGAAAAGGGATTAACGCGTTGTTTAATCAGGTTGATTTGTCTGAAGAGACAGTGGAAGAGATTAAAATCAGTGATTTACGCCCCAATCCTTATCAGCCAAGAAAACAATTTGACGATGAGTCATTAGCTGAACTGAAGGAGTCCATCATTCAGCATGGCATTCTTCAGCCCATTATCGTGAGAAAATCATTGAAGGGCTATGATATTGTAGCGGGCGAACGCCGTTACCGCGCCGCAAAACTTGCCGGTAAAGAGACAGTGCCGGCTATCGTGCGGGATTTATCTGAATCACTGATGCGGGAAATCGCTCTTTTGGAAAACCTTCAGCGTGAAGATTTATCACCGCTTGAAGAAGCTCTGGCATATGACTCACTGCTGAAGCATTTGGACTTAACCCAGGAACAGCTCGCTAAACGGCTCGGGAAAAGCAGGCCTCATATTGCCAACCATTTAAGACTGCTGACGCTGCCGGAAAGCATCCAGAACCTCATTGCAGAAGGTACGTTATCCATGGGACACGGCAGAACCTTGCTTGGTTTGAAAAATAAAAACAAGCTTGAACCGCTTGTGAAGAAAGTGGTTGAAGAACAGCTGAACGTCCGTCAGCTTGAGCAGCTGATTCAGCAGTTAAACAACAATGTTCCACGTGAAACAAAGAAAAAAGAACCTGTTCAAGATGTTGTGTTAAAAGAGCGGGAATCGTATTTGCAAAATTACTTCGGAACAACAGTAAATATTAAGAGACAAAAGAAAAAAGGGAAGATTGAGATTGAGTTTTTCTCAAATGAAGATCTTGAACGTATCCTAGAACTATTGTCTGAAAGAGAAGCGTAAAAACCATCTTTTTAAAAAAAGATGGTTTTTTTATATACGTCTTGTCAGCTTATGAAACGGACTGAGCCGTTCCTGCCGGCCTTCTGATTTATCTGTCAGCTGTAACCCCTCTGCTAAAACATTTGCCATGCTCATAACAAGATGAAGCCTCGTATTCTGCAGGACAAAATACTCCATAAACCCGCTGACATTGACGATTCCATTGATATGGACGTCACCGATTTCGGGAAGATCTTTTTGAACACCTGCTCCGGGCTTCAACGGCCCATCGCCGATTTGAAATGAGCCTACGCTTTTGACGCGGCCTAAACAAGCATCAACCGCTATAATAAACGGATTTTTATGTAGATGTTGAATATCTTTCAGCTTGTCTTTCATATTGACGGCGTGAACAGGATCTGACAGCGTGCCGTAAACGTGCAATCTGCCTAAATTCATTTTTTCTAACTTTGTTCCTACGAGCGGACCTAATGAATCTCCGGTCGACCGATCTGTACCGATACACACGGTGACTAACGGTCTGCCGGCTGCTTTACGTAAAGATGAAGTAAGGATCGCTTGTATTTGATTCGCAGCAGAAGAATCCGTATGAGATACATATTGTTTTGCCCGTTCTTGAGAAAAAAGCCCGCCTTTTCGATTCATAAGGTTCACTTCCTTGTCATGTCATACGAGTATTACATTGTTGTTTTTGGTGATGTAGGTTGTTTACAGTATATCCAGCGCTGCCTTTTTTTATGCTTATGTCATGATCAGCATGCCGGTTGCTTGAAAAGAGCGGGATAGAAAAAAGAACCCAGAGCAGTTATTCTCTAAGTTTATGAAAGAAATAAGACCATTTGATCTACATCAACATATTGCTGATGATCTAATTTCAGCGCTCTTTTTTCTGTAGAGAAGAGGATAAATCCTAACTGAGCGCAGAGTTTTTTTGCGGGTTCATTTGTTGAAGTAACAAAGAGATGGAGCTGTTCTGTGTCTTTCATCTTTTTTGCTTGGCTGATGGCTTCCGTCATTAAAGCTTATCCCGCGCCTGACCCTCGGTGTTTGGGGGAAATATACATAGAACCAATAACCGCAATGTGTCTTAGTTTAAACAGCGAATGCTTGGAGATCTTGAGGATTCCTATCAGTCTGTCTTGTTCAAAGGCGCCAAGCACGATGGCATTGCCGGCTTCAAGCCTGGCTTTGCATTTTTCGGACGGCCATTCTTTCTCCTCATCATAGCTGACGGCGAATGCGCCCGGGTGATCTTCTAAAGCTTTGAGCCTGATATCGGGTATCGCTTGCGGTTAAACGCCTGATGTCCATGATTTGAGCGCCTAACATAAATAAATTTTCTGAATAGTCAATCGTCGTTATCATACCATATTTGTCCCATTTGTATGAATGTTTGCCGCTGTCACTCAATATAGTAGCAATATGCGGAGATGATCAGAAATTTTATGAGGTGATGAGGGTGTGGAGAGCCGGGATGAAGTGGATGCTGCTCATATTAAGCAGCCAGATTGGGGCCGGGTATGCAAGCGGGCAGGAAATATGGCAGTTTTTCGGTGTCGAAAGCGGACTGGCTATTGTATTGTTTACAGTCATGTTTACGATTTCGGCTTATATTGTGTTGAAGATCAGCTATCGGGTTCAATCAACGCACTTTTTACCTGTGCTTGAGCATCTGATGGGGCCGGCTCTTGCTAAAGTCTATGATGTGCTTATTATGTTTTATTTGTTTTCAATGACGATGGTTATGATTGCCGGCGGCGGTGTGACACTGCAAATGTACAAGCTGCCGTTTTGGATCGGTATTTTTCTTCTTTGCATTGTGACCGTCGGTTTATTCTTTTGGGATATAAAAGGAATATTATCTCTGAATAGTATTTTGATACCGATTCTTGTAGCGGGGCTGTTATATGCATTGGTCTTTTTTCAGACAACCCATCATTACACGTGGACGATAGATTTGACCCGCCAGTATAATTGGCCGGCAAGCATTACCTTCACGTCCTTAAACATCCTTTCTGTTGTCGCTGTTCTTTCTTCAATCGGGAAAGATATGAAGGGACTGGGAGAAGCGAAAATCGCAAGCGTTGCAAGCGGGCTGATTTTCGGTATGATTTCATTTGTTTACAATGAAACGCTTGTACAGCTTTCAGGCAGTCTTACACAATATGAGATTCCTCTTTTCGCCGTCCTTGAAGGCGCTCCTTATCCGTTATTTCTTTGTATGGCCGCCGTGCTTTTTTTAGCCATCTATACGACAACGGTGACCGGTCTGTTCGGGCTGTCCAGCCGCATGCTTGCATTTGTGAAATTGCCGAGATGGACGCTCGTATCTCTTCTTTTAGCTGTGATGGTGCCTTTTACGACAATCGGTTTTTCGGATTTGATCGCGATTTTATATCCCATTTACGGGCTTTTAAGTCTTTATTTGCTGGTATGTCTTCTTCTTTACCCTATTTTAGGGAGATGGAAAAAAGTATAATGCTCATTTTGAGTGCGGCCGTTGCTCTTATCCTGTTTTTTTTTGTACAATAAATAAAGCAGTCTATGGAGAGAGGTGAAGGGTCTTGGCGGATAAAGACTTTGGCCTGAATGATATTGTTGAAATGAAGAAACCGCATCCTTGCGGTGAAAACAGGTGGAAAATCATTCGGATGGGAATGGATATTCGGATCAAATGCACGGGTTGTTCCCACAGTGTCATGATTCCGAGAAGAGATTTTGAGAGAAAGCTGAAAAAAGTACTCGTCAAGCATGAGGAGCCTGCATCATAAGGGCTGGCGCTCATGCTTTTTCATATAGAGGAGAGGAAGAGGCCCGATGAGCAAAGTGCATCAGTCAGCGTGCCCGCTGAATTGCTGGGACAGCTGCGGCTTTTTGGTGACAGTTGAGGATGGAAAGGTGACGAAAGTAGACGGAGACCCGAATCATCCCATTACGGAAGGGAAAATTTGCGGCCGTGGCAGAATGCTGGAGACGAAAACGAATGCGCCGGAACGGCTTCGTTTTCCTTTAAAAAAGAAAGACGGCGAATTTGTCCGCATTTCCTGGGAGCAGGCGTTAGATGAAATTGCTGAAAAAATGGCGGTGATTAAGGAGACGTTGGGCACTGCCGCAGTGCTACACAGTCATGATTACGCCAATAACGGTCTTTTGAAGGCGCTCGACCAGCGTTTTTTCAATGGATACGGCGGTGTGACGGAGATTGCGGGCAGCATTTGCTGGGGTTCCGGCATTGAAGCGCAGCGCTGGGATTTCGGGCGTTCTTACGGGCATGGACCGCTTGATATTTATCACAGCAAGCATGTGATCGTATGGGGCAGAAACGTGTCCCGGACGAATATGCACCTCTATCATCATCTGCAGCAGGTGAAGAAAAAAGGAGCGACACTGACGGTCATTGATCCTATTTTTAACCCGACTGCCAAGCTTGCCGATCGGTATATATCCGTTAAACCCGGCATGGATGGCTGGCTTGCGGCGGGTGTTTTAAAAATATTATGCCAAACCGGCAGAACCGATTTCGATTTCATTCAAAGGCATTCGGTCGGTTTTGAAGAAATAGAAAAGCTTCTGCAGACGATTTCTATTGAGGAGATCATTGAGAAAACAGAAACGTCTTTAGAAGTGATTGAATATCTTGCTGATTTATATGCTGACGGTCCCGCCTCCACTTTTATGGGTCTTGGGATGCAGAGATATAAAAACGGGGGCGGGACGATACGGTGGATTGACGCTTTAGCTGCGGCGAGCGGAAATGTCGGTATCAAAGGCGGCGGCGCAAACTTCGGAAATGTGCAAGTCGGTGAAAGCTTTGCAAAGGCCGAGCTCACCCGTCCTGATCTGAAGAAAAGTTCGAGAACGTTTTCGATGATGACTCAAGCCGAAGAGGCGCTGAATGCAGCCGATCCGCCGATTGAAATGATCATCGTGACGTGCGGCAATCCGCTGACACAGGTGCCGAATACAAAAAAAGTGAAGGAAGCATTTGAAAAAACACCGGTCACAGTGGCCATTGATTCGGTCATGACCGATACGGCGAAGCTCTGTGACTATGTGCTGCCGACGGCCGTTGTTTTCGAAGAGGAAGATATTTATTATTCCAGCATGTATCATCACTATGTTCAATATGGCAAGAAGCTTGCGGAACCGCAGGGAGAGGCAAAATCAGACCGCTGGATCTGGACGGAACTCGCAAAGCGTCTCGGATTCGGGGAGCTGTTTGATTACAGTACGGAAGATTTCTTAAAAATGGGGCTCTCTTCTTTGGAGAAAGAAGGAATCACCCTTGAGCAATTAAAGGAAAAAGGACATATGCCGCTTCCGGTCAAACAGGTTCCGTGGAGTGATTTTCAATTTTTAACCCCGAGCGGAAAATTTGAATTCGTCTCGTCACTGGCAGAAGAGAAAGGATACAGCGGCCTCCCTCAATTGGAGGTGCCGGAGGAGTCTGTTTATCATGACGCCGGGCTTGCCGGGAAATATCCGTATACGCTGCTGTCCATTCACCCGCAGCGCTCCAATCATTCACAGCACGTGCCGTTTATTGAAAAGCTTCAGCAGATTCAGGTGGATCTGTCGCCGGATATCGCCGAGGAGCTTTCACTTCAAGACGGAGATACGGCAGAGGTGTACAATGACCGCGGCCGTCTGCGCGGCAGGGTGAAAATCATGAAGCAGGCTCACCCGAAGACGGTGAATATAGATGAAGGCATGTGGGCGGCATTCGGAGGCTCCGTCAACATGCTCACAAAGGATTCAAATTCCGATAATGGAATGGGAAGTACGCTTTTTGACTGTCTGGTAGCGGTTAAAAAAGGATAATCTAAGGACAGAGAGGGTGGGAAATGCTTTTTTCTCAGCTTGTCTTTTCCTATGAACCTCCTTATAATTGCTCTAGGTTTACAATACGTTTATACGATGATGGTTTGATATAGAGGAGATGAAAGAATGGCTTTAACTGCTGGAATTGTCGGTTTGCCGAATGTCGGAAAATCGACGTTATTTAATGCAATTACCCAGGCTGGTGCCGAATCAGCCAACTACCCGTTCTGTACAATTGATCCGAACGTGGGAATCGTGGAAGTGCCGGATGAACGTCTGCAAAAGCTGACTGAATTGGTGAACCCGAAAAAAACGGTGCCGACTGCGTTTGAATTCACTGATATCGCGGGGATCGTAAAAGGCGCATCAAAAGGTGAAGGACTCGGAAATAAGTTTCTTTCTCATATCCGTCAGGTAGATGCGATCTGCCACGTTGTACGCGCATTCGCTGATGACAATATTACGCACGTGTCAGGGAAAGTCGATCCGATTGACGATATTGAAACGATCAATCTTGAATTGATTCTTGCCGACATGGAGACAGTCGAAAAACGTATCACGCGTGTAAGCAAGCTTGCAAAGCAAAAAGACAAAGAAGCGGTTTTTGAATTTGACATTCTGTCTAAATTAAAAGAAGCTTTCGAACAAGAAAAGCCTGCCCGTTCCGTTGAATTTACGGAAGAACAGCAAAAGCTTGTGAAGCAGCTTCATTTGCTTACGTCAAAACCCGTGCTTTATGTAGCAAATGTAAGCGAGGATGAAGTGGCTGATCCTTCAGATAATGAATATGTTGCGAAAATCCGAGAGTACGCCGCGGGTGAAAACGCCGAAGTTATCGTCGTCTGTGCGAAAATTGAGTCTGAAATTGCTGAATTGGAAGGCGAAGAAAAGCAAATGTTCCTTGAGGAGCTCGGCATCGAAGAATCAGGTCTTGATCAGCTGATTAAAGCGTCATACTCTCTTCTCGGCCTTGCGACATACTTTACGGCGGGCGAACAGGAAGTGCGCGCATGGACATTCAGAAAAGGCATGAAAGCTCCTGAGTGTGCGGGTATCATCCACACTGACTTTGAACGCGGCTTTATCCGCGCTGAAACGGTTGCTTATGAAGACCTTTTGGCAGGCGGCGGAATGTCCGGAGCGAAAGAAGCCGGAAAAGTGCGTCTGGAAGGTAAGGAATATGTAGTCCAAGACGGAGATGTCATTCATTTCCGATTTAATGTATAGGACACAGTTGTAAAGGGACAAGAGCTTTGGTATAATATAAACTTGTGAGTAATAGAATTATTGCTCCTTGCCCATTATAGGGCCGCTTAGACCAAAAGGAGGTGCAAACAGATGAAAAAGTACGAAGTTATGTACATTATCCGTCCGAACATTGACGAAGAGTCAAAGAAGGCAGTTATCGAGCGTTTCAACAACGTATTGACTTCTAACGGAGCGGAGATCACTGGAACAAAAGATTGGGGTAAACGTCGTCTTGCTTACGAAATCAACGATTTCCGTGACGGTTTCTACCAAATCTTAAACGTTCAGTCTGAAGCTGCAGCGGTTGCTGAATTCGACCGTTTAGCTAAGATCAGTGACGATATCATTCGCCACATCGTTGTTAAAGAAGAAGAATAAGCAATTTGAAATATATAATGTTAAAAGGTGGTCTTTCATATGCTTAACCGAGTTGTATTAGTCGGAAGACTGACAAAAGACCCAGAGCTTCGTTATACGCCAAGCGGTGCGGCTGTCGCCACGTTTACTCTTGCTGTGAATCGTACATTCACGAACCAGTCCGGAGAACGTGAAGCCGATTTCATTAATTGTGTCACTTGGAGAAGACAAGCCGAAAACGTTGCAAACTTTCTTAAAAAAGGAAGCCTTGCCGGCGTAGACGGCCGACTCCAGACAAGAAATTATGAAAATCAGCAGGGACAGCGTGTCTTCGTGACAGAAGTCCAAGCTGAAAGTGTTCAATTTCTTGAGCCTAAAAACAGCGGCGGTTCTGGATCAGGCGGATACAACGAAGGAAACAGCGGCGGAGGCCAATACTTTGGCGGAGGCCAAAATGATAATCCGTTCGGCGGAAATCAGAACAACCAGAGACGAAATCAAGGGAACAGCTTTAATGATGATCCATTTGCCAACGACGGCAAGCCGATTGACATCTCGGATGATGATCTTCCGTTCTAATAGATTATCGCTATATTCATAACGAGAAAGGTGGGAAATGACAATGGCAGGAGGACGCAGAGGCGGTCGTGCGAAACGCCGTAAGGTTTGTTACTTCACTTCTAACGGCATTACGCACATCGATTACAAAGATGTAGATCTTCTTAGAAAGTTTGTTTCTGAGCGTGGTAAAATCTTACCTCGCCGTGTAACTGGAACAAACGCGAAATACCAACGTAAATTGACTATCGCGATCAAACGCGCACGTCAAATGGCTTTACTTCCATACGTAACTGGCGAGTAAGCCGAAAGAAAAGAGCAAGAGCCTGCGGGCTCCTGCTCTTTTTTTATATCAGTCCCTCTCCATCCTGCCGAAATGTTTCACATGAAACATGGAAGTGCTCCTGACACCTATCTTTGTTATCTTGCTCCTCTATTCAAAAACGCGTACTTATGCAATGAATTTGTTTATACTGAAGAACAGGGGGTGGCTGAGATGGAAACAGACAGAAATATCCTGACTGATGAAAAGTGGAGCGCAATCATACACAATGATGCTTCTTATGACGGGGCATTTTATTATGCAGTAAAAACGACGGGGATTTTCTGCCGGCCTTCTTGTAAATCGAGAGTTCCGAATAAAGATAACGTGCTGGTGTTTGATACGGCTGATGCAGCGCTCGAGAGACATTTTCGTCCCTGTAAAAGGTGCCGGCCGAACGGTCTTCGTCTTCCTGATGAAGAATGGATTGCTCAAATCACTGAGTACATTGACCGCCATTATCACGAATCCCTGACTCTGAGCGTACTGGCCGAAATGTGTCACGGCAGCCCCTATCATTTACAGCGGACATTTAAAAAAATCAGGGGAATATCCCCGATTGCGTATATACAGAAAATAAGATTGTCGAAGGCGGAACACCTTTTAAAGCATACTGATATGACAGTCATGGAGATCGCTCTGACTGTCGGAATTCCAAACACAGCGCATTTCGCGACCCTTTTTAAAAAGGGAACCGGGAGTTCGCCCACAGAATACAGAAAAACAGCCAAGATGGGACAGGGAGGTTCAATATGAGTAAAGAGCCTATGGTCTATTGGACACTCTTCACACGGAATGATTGGAGCCTGTATACAGCCGCCACATCTAAGGGGCTTTGCTTTATAGGGTCAAATCATGGAAGCTTTGAAGAGCTTGAGCAGTGGGCAAAAAAATCACTGCCGCAATACCGATTGGCACGTGATGATGAAAAGCTGGCGCCTTACACGGCAGAGCTGTCCGAGTACATTGACAATGGCAGATCAGCTTTTTCAGTGCCGGTGGATCTTTACGGGACAGAATTTCAGCTTGCTGTATGGAAAGCGCTTATGGACATACCGTACGGCGAGACATACTCCTATTCGGATATAGCAGAAATGATTCAGAAACCGGCAGCCGTAAGAGCCGTGGGCGCCGCAATCGGGAAAAATCCGGTATTGATTACGGTTCCGTGCCATCGCGTCATCGGAAAAAACGGGAAACTGACCGGGTTCAGAGGCGGTTTAGAAATGAAAAAGCAGCTGCTGGCATTAGAGGGCGGAAACATTGAAACACTGGAATACCGGCTGAGCCGGACAGGAGGGATCACATGAAACTGATTTCTTGGAATGTAAACGGCTTGCGTGCCGTGATGAAAAAGATAGATATCAATACTTACGTTCAGGAAACGGAAGCCGATATTCTATGTCTGCAAGAAACAAAAGTACAGGACGGACAAGTATCATTACAGCCTGAAGGATATCACGCCTATTGGAACTATGCGGTGAAAAAAGGCTACTCAGGCACGGCTGTTTTTTCGAAAGAAAAGCCGCTGCACGTGTTCTATGGACTGGGGATTGACGACCATGATCAAGAAGGACGGGTGATCACGCTTGAATTTGAGAACGTGTTTGTCGTCAACTGTTACACGCCGAACGCCAAACGCGGATTAGAGCGAATTGAATACCGTCTTCAATGGGAAGCCGATTTTAAGGATTATCTGCAGAAGCTTGACCGGAAGAAGCCCGTGATCTTATGCGGCGATCTGAATGTCGCACACAGGGAGATAGACTTAAAAAATCCGAAAGCCAACCGGAAGAACGCCGGTTTCTCGGAGCAGGAGCGGGAAGCGTTCAGCGCCCTGCTGAACGCGGGATTTACCGACTCATTCCGCTATTTATATCCTGATCGGGAAGGCGCCTATTCTTGGTGGTCTTACAGGACGAACGCACGTGATAAAAACATCGGCTGGCGGCTTGATTACGTCATTGTTTCAGACAGACTGAAGCCGCGGATCAGCGAAGCGGCCATTTGTGCCGATATCATGGGTTCTGACCATTGCCCTGTTGAAATGACAGTGGATTTATGATGAGATAGCAGTAAGAGAAATCCACTCTTGCTGCTTTTTTATCACCGAAAATGGAGGAGCACATGGCAAATATAAAAGAGATTGCGAAACTGGCGAATGTGTCGGTGGCCACCGTATCACGCGTATTAAACCGACATCCGTACGTATCTGAGGAGAAAAGGCGTCTTGTGAATCAAGTGATGAAGGAGCTGGATTATACCCCTAATCGAACCGCCATTGATCTGATTCGCGGACAGACCAATACAATCGGCGTGATTTTGCCGTATAGCGACCATCCCTGCTTTGACAAAATTGTAAACGGTATCACGAAGGAAGCGTTTGCCCATGATTACGTGACAACCCTTCTCCCCACCAACTATGACCCCGCTATAGAGATGACATATTTCGAACTGCTGAAAATGAAAAAGATTGACGGACTGATTGTCACGTCCCGCGCGAATGAATGGGAAACCGCCGTGCCTTACCTGGAATACGGTCCCATTGTCGCTTGTGAATATACACAGCATCAAGAGATTCCCTGCGCTTATAATGACAGGCAGGCAGCATACAGAGAAAGCTTTTTGTATTTGAAGAACCGCGGGCATCAAGACGTTGCTTTTACATGTGTGCGGGAAGCAGAAAAAAGCCCGAGTACGGCCGACAAGGTAACCGCATATAAGGCGGTTTTCGGCTCTCTTGATGAAACCCGCATTCTGGTCGGATGCCATGATATGGACGACGGAAAGCGTGCAGGTGAGCACTTCTGGGGTTTCGACAAGGCGCCGACGGCCATCTATGCGCACAGTGATGACGTGGCTGCCGGCTTGTACCAGTTTGCGAAAGAACAGAAATGGGACGCGGAGATCATCGGCGAGGGAAATCTGAGCGTCAGCCGGGCATTGAATATTCCATCCCTGGAACTTCATTTGGAACGGGTCGGAAAGGAAGCATTTTTATTGTTTTTTCACGAAGAAACGGCTAAAAAACAAATTATGCATCAATTTCAGCGGAAAAAGTCTTGAGCTGAAATGGGTTTCATGCTTTATAAATAGATTGAGAAAAAAAGGGAGGCGGACATATGCGAATTGAACATGCAGCGATATGGGTGAAAGATTTGGAGCGGATGAAAAAATTTTATGAGAAATACTTCGGCGCCAAGGCCAATGACCTTTATCATAATGAGAAAAAAGATTTCAAATCGTATTTTCTTTCATTTGACTCTGGATGCAGGCTGGAACTTATGAAAAAAGGCGGCATTGATGAAGTTCCGTCACAGAATATGACCGGATGGGCGCATCTCGCATTTTCTACAGGCAGCAAGGAGCGGGTGAATGAATTGACGGAAACGTTTAAAAACGATGGATTTCAGGTTGTAAGCGGCCCGCGCGTGACGGGTGACGGATATTATGAGAGCGTGATAGAGGATGGGGAAGGCAATTTGATAGAAATCACAGTGTAACAGTGCGGAGTGATTCCGCACTGTTTTATTGATTAAATTTGCTGTGCATTTGTTTTCGGGCCGAAGAGGATTAACAAAACGGAACATAGAAGCCAGCAGCCGCCGATGAACAAAAAGACGCTGATGTAGCCGAGCTTAACGGCAATAAATCCGACGAGCAGGGAGCCGAATATGTTGGAAAAACGGCCGAGCCCATACGCCAGCCCGCTCCCGGCCGAGCGATATTCCGTAGGATACGGTTCCGATGTGTAGGCGTATAAGTTTGAGGTGAAGATCCGTTCCGTGACGTTAACGACAAATCCAAACACAATAATCATGACGGGAATAAACGTCATGCCGTATAACAGTCCGGCAATGGCAGTCAGAAAGGCGCTTGCGGCCAGAATCCATTTCCTTTGGAACGTCTCGGATATCATGGAACCGAGCAGTGCGCCAAGCGGTGCGCCGACAGAGTGAAGCACATTGTACCACAGCGTTTTTTCCATGGTGATGCCGTTGCTTTTCAGCAGGCTGGGCACCCATGAAGCAAAGCCGTAAAAGCCAAAGGTTTCAAGAATCCATACCGCTGACAGGATGATGGTGATCTTTAAATTCCTGCCCTGAAACAGCCCTAAGTAGCCTGCGTGCTTCACTGTATGTACTTCTGCCGCCTCTTTTGGCGCGGGAAGCGGGCCTTTTTCTTTCTCTGCACGTGCTTCAAGACGGTTCATAATGGCGTTTGCCTGATCATATGCGCCCCGATTTTCGTGCCAGCGCGGCGATTCCTCAAGCCGGCGGATAAAAAAGAAATAAATGAGTCCGGCCGCCCCCCATACGAATACGAGCCGCCACCCCCATGAGCCTAAAGGAATGACAAAAGCGGAAACAACGTTTGTAACGGGAACGCCGATTAGCCCGATCATGGCGCAAAGGGAGATGTATTTTCCCCGTACGGAGGATGGAAAAAATTCCGCCAAATAGCTGTTCGTCACAATCATGGCGGCCGCGACGCCGAGCCCGGTCAAGAAGCGGAAAATCATTAAGGACGGAATGTCCCATGCCAGCGCATTCAGAAAAGATGAGATCGAAAAGACAAGGACAAAACAATTCAGCGCTTTTTTCCTGCCGATCCGATCGGACAGCCTTCCGCCGATGGACGCGCCTAAAAACATGCCCAGGAAGGATGCGGCCGTAATGTCGGCAATGGTGGACAGCTTCACGCCCCAATGCTCAATCAGCGCCGGAGCCACGTTGCTGAGCGTAAACAGATCAGCGAGATCGAAAAAATAGATGATTCCGAGAGCGGTTAATACTTGATAGTGCACACGCGAAATGGGGAGACGGTCTAATCGGTTCGCTACATTTGAGAATGTCTGATGTTTCATAAAAAACCCCCTGACTTTGCAATTGTAATCAGAAAATACTGTAAATTTATCTGACGAATACATTATAAAGGTCTTTTTTTGGCAAAAACAGAGTGTAAATAACCAGAGCCAAAGGAAACGGCATAGCGCTTTCTTCTTAAAATATATAACATTTCCTATATCTGTTTCTGTTTATATTGTAAAATGTTGAAGGAAAGGAAGTTGATGCATAAATATGAATACGTTTGTACGGCCCGCAGAGGGAAAAAATAGTGTATCGAGATATATTCTTTCTCTGTTGGTCATTGTGGGTTTGTTTTTTTTCGGAAGCATACTGACCGTGTTTTATATGTTTCTCACGTCCGCTTTCAATCCTTCACTGACGATAAATTGGGATGAGGGGGCATTAAGTGACCCGCTGGCGGATATTTATTTACAGCATATCGTCTATTTCATAGCGATTCCGGGCATTTGGATAGCGGTTCGTTTCATTATGAAACGGCGGTTTTTATCCATCATCACACCGAATCAGTCGCTGAACTGGAAGAGAATTTTCTTTGGATTCGGCACATATGTTGTGCTGATGTTTATCGCGGGGCTGATTGATTTTACAATTCATCCGGATCGTTTCATGCTTCAGGAATTCCATGCTTCACGTTTTCTGCTGCTGTTAGCGGCGGCTGTCTTGTTGGTGCCGATTCAAACTTCTGCGGAGGAATTTCTCTTTCGCGGTTTTCTGCTTCAGTTCGCCGGAAAATTGACGGCAAATGCGGTGGTTCTGACAGTCATTATCGGCGGATTATTCGGCGCACTTCATTTCGGGAATCCGGAGATGGATAATGGGGCTCTCTGGGCGGGAATCGGATATGTCACCATTGGCATGATCTGGACCTTTATCACGATTAAAACGGGCAGTCTGGAGATGTCCCTTGGCGGTCACGCTGCCAATAATATGTTTTTATTTATCTTTCTCACAGAGGATCATTCGGTGTACGGCGGCATTCCGTCGATATTTACAACAGCAGCCGGCGGCTATGAAATATATGATTGCATATCGACTCTGGTGATCAATATCATCTTCGCATGGCTCGCATTCCGTTTTGTGACAAAAGAAAAGCAGCAGGCCGCCTAGGCTCTGCTGCTGATTTGTAAGGTGTTCATCGCTTCATCAATATCCGTCGTCGGCCTCCGGCAGGCGAAATTCTCACAAATGTAGACCGTTGTCTTCCCGTCGATCATTTGATAACCCGCGGCAAAGTCAGAAATGCCGGCAAGCTCTTCCGGATGTTCTGCGGCGAGAATCGTATAGGCGGGAGTGAAATGCTCCTGAAGCGCCTTAATGAAACGTTTTCTGTCCGGGTCATCTTTCCTTCCGAAAACAACGATTTCTTTTTGGGGCATTGTATGTGCCAGTACGCTTTGCATGAAGAAAGCGTTGCTGCTCGGATAGGCCTCTATTTCCCGTTTGAACACGGAAAACATCGCTTCGGCTTTTTCAATCAGTGATATATCACCCGTCAGGCGGCCGAGACGAAGCAGCTGTACGGCAGCCGCGCTGTTTCCGGAAGGCACGGCCCCGTCATAAACCTCTTTTTCCCTGACAAGAAGGGTCTCAGCATCATTCCCCGTAAAGAAGAAACCTCCGTGCCGTTCATCCCAGAACAGCTCCAGCATGCTTGTACATAACGTTTTCGCTTTCTGCAGATAAGACGGATTAAAACCCGCTTCATACAGTTCAAGATAAGCCCAGATGAGAAAAGCATAATCATCGATAAACCCTTTGTTTTTCACTTCGCCCTCGCGATAGCGGACCATGACGCGCCCGTCCGGCATGAGGTGCCGTTCGAGAAAGCGGATCGCTGTTTCCGCCATGCTGAGAAAGTCAGGCTCGTGAAATACCTTTGCGGCTTTTGCCAGCCCGGCAATCATGAGCGCGTTCCATGAGGTCAGCACTTTGTCATCTGTATGCGGATAGCTTCTGTTTTCACGGGCCTCCAGCAATTTTATTCTTGCCTCTTCAAGGCGTCCGGCCAGTTCATGTCCGGTGAGGCCGGTCTCTTCGAGGATGGCCTCACGCCGCGTGAAAATGAGGTGCGGGATGTTTTCGCCTTCAAAATTGCCTTGATCTGTGATGTTATACACCTTGCAGTAAAGCGGGCCGAGTTCATCACCGAGAAGATTCATGATTTCTTTTTTGGACCATATGTAATATTTCCCCTCACGGCCTTCGGTATCAGCGTCTAAAGCTGAGAAAAAGCTGCCGTCTTCGTGTATCATTTCCCGCTGAATAAACGTTACGATCTGCATCGCAATCTGTTTGTAGCGCTCATTACCCGTGACTTGGTAGGCTTCCGTATAGGCGGTCAGGAGAAGGGCGTTGTCATACAGCATTTTCTCAAAATGCGGCACGAGCCATTCATTATCAGTCGAGTAGCGGGCAAAGCCGAACCCGATGTGGTCAAAAATTCCGCCGTTCGCCATGCCGTCGAGTGTCTTGGTTACGCCGGCCAAAGCCTGTTCCTTGCCCGTATAGCTGTAGTAGCGAAGCAGAAACATGAGCATATGCGGCATCGGAAATTTCGGAGCCTGGCCGAATCCGCCGTACACTGTATCAAACCCGCCGGCCAGCTGGCGATACGTGTCATGAACAGCCTGTTCGCCAAGCATGCCCTCGGCCGGGTGAACCTTGACTTCAAGATGAGCGGCGGCGTTTTCGGCGATATCCTCGACATGCTGCCGGTCATTCGCAAACGTTTCGGACAGATGTTCAAGCACATCGATAAAGCCCGGACGGTTAAATTTGCTCGTCTTCGGAAAATATGTCCCCGCATAAAACGGCTTCTGATCTGGGGTGACGAACACGTTCAGCGGCCACCCGCCCTGCCCCGTCATCAGCTGGCAGATTCTCATATACACGGAATCCACATCAGGCCGCTCCTCACGATCAACCTTGATGGCTATGAATTTATCGTTTAACATACCGGCGATCTCTTCGTCCTCAAAGGACTCGTGGGCCATTACGTGGCACCAGTGACATGTTCGCTAAGCTACCCGTACCCAATAGATAAGAGAACAGGCTTATTCTCTCTTTTCGCTTTTTCAAATGCTTCATCGCACCAAGGATACCAATCCACGGGATTATAAGCATGTTGGAGTAAGTACGGTGACTTCTCAGTGATTAATCTATTGGGTACTTTTTTATTTGGCATGGGATCACCTTCTTTCTTTTTAGATTTTGACTTGATTCACCAAGCAAACTTTCTGAATTCCTGTTGTCCTTGGTGTGATAAAAGGTTCATGTGCTCCATTTTATACTCTACTACAAATAAGGGGAGCTGAAAGAATGAGGCGATTTGTTTTAATGTCCAATTTTGCAAGTTTGGTAATTCATTGGAAATGATGTGATCGGGTAAAAGTAATTCAGTTGCAAAGGCATTTGCTTGAATTTCCAATTTATTTCCGAGTACTAGGGAGCAGTTTTCCATTTGAAAGGAATTTAGATTCTTATGCAGATAGTAGTGCCCTAATTCATGAGCGATTATAAGGTCGGGGTGAACAGAATTTTTATTAACGTGTATCAGATATGTTTCCCTTTCTTTGTAGTATTGAAGGAAACCGTTGATACAACCAAGGTCTTCTTTTAGTAAAACAATTCTTAAATTTTCACAAATTTGATAAACATTATTTGTACCATGTTCATGGATAACGCTCTCAGCCTTATGTTTGATGTTTTTGGAGGTATAGATAAGAATCACTCTTTCTTTTTCATAGCATCTACATATTTAATACCATTAATTAAAGCTTGTTTAATTAATTTAGCTGTTTCCTCGTCAATGTCATCATCTTTCATGAAAAGTAAAGTCTCTTCGTTTTTAAGTTGCTCAATTGCTTCATTAACTGTTTGATCCAATTTAGATTTAGGTTTGTCTTTTTCTTCTTTGCCGACCAAAAAATCGGTGGATACATCATATAATTCAGCAAGTTTTTTTAATGTCTCCGGATCGGGTGATCTATAATCCCTTTCATAATTGGATAATGTTTTCCCTGTTAGCCCAATTTTTTCGGCTGGTACGTCCTGATTTGAGTAACCGGATTTTTTTCGAGCCCATTTTAATCTTTGGCCTAGTGTCATTTGTTATCATCCATTCCACAAAGAGTTGATTAATTATTATAATATCAGCAATTGCTGACCCTTTCATAAATTAGAACGAAAAGGCGAACATTAAGGTTTGATTCTCCGAATCGGAGTATATAAACTTAATCTGTAGTGTTATCCATTTTGTTGTCTCGTCCATGATCTCATGAAAAATTCTCCGAAATGTTCTATTTTTTATTTACATCTCCGAATCGGAGTGTTATAATTAAATCAACATAAAGAGTTGATGATCTTTAAAAGGAAGGATGGTCAAATGAAAGGAGTATATACAGTGAATGATGTACAAGAAATTCTTAATGTGAAAAGAGCAAAAGCTTATGAGATCATTCGCGAATTAAATAAAGAATTAGAAGAAGAGGGCTATACAACTCTTAAGGGGAGAGTTATCAAGAGCAAATTTGAAAGTTCTTACCTTTATAAAAACATTCAAGAGATTGGGTGATTCATTTGGATTTGGAGCAAACAAATTCATTTATGAAGGATGCTGTACCATTAGCCAGACAGATGGAGGGTAATTGGTCGGTGAGAATGAAACTGGCACTAAATCAAGTTATTATAAAGCATCTTTTGAATAAGCCACTTTCACTAAATAATATTCAGGTGCTGCTTAAAAAAGGCGTTTCATATCGCCGGATTTGTAAAAATTACGGTATCGGCAGAAAAGACCTTTCTGCACTTCAACAAAAACGTATAGTGTGAAGCCATATACCACTATCAGTATTGTTGGAAAAATTGAAAGGGGGGATGCGATGAAAGTAGAAGTGAATGCAACTATTGTTATGGATATTGAAGCCTTAGAAGCTGATAAGAATTTTGAACATTTTGCTGATTATGCAATTTCTGAATCTTATGTAGTGGAAGCACCAACTTATGATTTAGCCAATGTAGAAGTGTCAAAACAGCTTAAAGGATGGCATTGGTGGTGCATATGGTCGGTTGAACCGACAGGTAAGAAAGATAGCCGAGTGTTCGTCTTGTACAATGATGAATTGTACGAAAAATGTCATTAGAAAGGATTGTGCTCTTTGAAAATTACATACAGACAAAGAAAGCGCCTTGATGATTACCATCAAGAACGCCCGCAATAAAAACTCGACACTTTTATTATAGGGCATTTTTGATGAAAAGTCATGCGTGAGTATTTGAGTGATGAACAGCAATCACTTTAAATGCTGTAGCAGGCTAGAATAAGCGTGCGGCATGGCTGTAATCAGCCTGATGGCTATAAATAGCCTACTAGGTCGCCATGAAGGAATTTTCCGTTAGCGACTGACAAGCGCCACGATGGAGACAGTACCGGAGCGAATCTGTGAATATAAAATTGAAATTTAAATAACCGAATAAAAATAACGGAATGGAGACGTGAAAATAATGAAATTCAATTTTATCGTGCCGAATACTGAAATGACTTTTGGAAAACTGAAATTTATGGGGCTGAATCGTGAAAAATATGCTTATGTGGACGGGAAAAGAACGGATAAATTAGAAGCAAGGGTCTATAACTTGGCTTCAAGTGTTCAGCAAGGTCAAATTGAGGTGACTGTTCCTGATTATGTAGACCTTAAAGAGTTTGAAGCGTTTGCTGATGTAGAGCTAGTGAATCCGCAAATCAGTGCAATGGCAATGACTGCTGGAAATTTCGCCAATCTGAATTGGACAGTAAGGGTAGAAGATATTGTGCCTAAAGGTGCAGGGGCGGCAAAGACAAATTCGACTCCTTCTCAGTCTGCAAATGACAAAAAATAAGGAGAGTGCGGCACTAGTCGTGTGTCCTAACTGTGATGTGGATATGCAAGTGATCGAACACGTTGATTATGCAACGCTTGAAACGGGAGAAGTATATATATATCAAACCTTTGAATGTCCCACATGTCGTTGTAAAGCGTATTTGTAAAGTGACGGGGGGGGGTTATCATTTCTAGGCTTAAGACAATGCTTTGGAAGTATAGGGGGGTTCGAATCCGGCCTAGAATGAGAAACAATGTAATAATGACAGGTGCAATCATATTTGTACCTGTTTTTTTGTTATCTATGTTTTTCTTCTGGGAAGATCATTTGCTCCACTTGGATGTTATGAAAATCGTAAAGCATTTTGAATGGAATGTCCCATTGCTTATTAAAAGTGTGTTGTGTTCTCTTTTAGTCGCGGCGGGGGCTGTCATCCTAGCTTATTTTCTGTTTTATGATGCGTATAAAAAGCTGTACCACAGGCAAAAAATTGCAAGGATGATCTTTTCGAATAAGTTTTATGAAAAGGAAAGTGTTCAGGTGAAAAAGCTGTTTTCGAATGAAACAGCTTCAAAAGAAAAAATCACTTACTTTCCAAGGATGTATTATCAAGTTAAAAACAATTATATTTATATCCGTATAGCTATGGATATGAGCCGTTTTCAGAATCGCTTCCTAGAATTGGGAAAGGATTTGGAAAACGGCTTATTTTGTGACCTAGTGGATAAAGAAATGGAAGAAGGCTTTGTCTGCTTCAAATTGCTTTATGACGTGAAGAAAAATCGAATTTCAATAGATGACGCAGTGGCGAAAGATGGTGTTTTGCCGTTGATGAAACATGTGTCATGGAAGTTTGACAAGTTGCCGCATATGCTTATTTCCGGTGGTACAGGGGGAGGGAAAACCTATTTCATGTTAACGATCATAAAAGCATGTGTGGGGTTTGGGGCAGATGTGAAAATCTTAGACCCGAAAAATGCCGATTTAGCCGACTTGGAAGAGGTGTTTCCGAAAAGAGTCTATTCGCAGAAAAATGGCATCCTTATGTGTCTGAGAAAGTCGGTTGATGGCATGATGGAGCGAATGGATGAAATGAAGAAAATGCCAAATTACAAGACGGGTGAAAACTATGCCTATTTAGGGTTGAAACCTGTTTTTATCTTCTTTGATGAATATGTGGCGTTTATGGATTTTTTAGATATGAAAGAAAGAAATGAAGCCCTTTCTTATATGAAACAGTTAGTCATGAAGGGGAGACAGGCGGGTTACTTTCTTGTTTTAGGCGCACAACGTCCAGATGCGAAATATCTAGCGGACGGAATACGAGATCAGTTTAATTTCCGTGTATCGTTAGGCTTGATGTCTGATACAGGTTACGGAATGATGTTTGGTGATGTTGACAAAGCATTTGTGAATAAAAAAGTGACAGGGCGAGGATATGCCAATGTCGGCACAGGTTCGGTTTTAGAGTTTTACAGTCCAATTGTGCCGAAAGGGTATGATTTCATGTCATCTATTAAGGAATCGCTGGTTGGAGTCGAGGGAGCGCAAGCGACGGCAGTCGCCAGCGGCAGCGTAAGCGACCAGACGGCCAGCGGTGAACGAAGGAGCGAAGCGAGTGAGTGAACTACAAAAACCCCCCCACGCTAACAGGGGGGTAGTAATCGTAAAAGAAAAAGAAGAAAACGCTGAAAAGCCTTTAACATCAATGGTTGACTACATTCGTGTGACTTTCAAAACGCATGATGTTGATCACATTATCGAGAACATTCTTCACTTGAACAAAGATTTCATGACAGAAAAGCCAAACGGCTTTTACGGATATGTCGGAACGTTTGAACTGGACTTCATAAAGGTTTTTTACTCTCCGCCCGGAGATAATAGAGGTATTCTGGTCGAGTTATCGGGTCAAGGCTGTCGACAATTTGAGTCGTTCTTAGATTGCCGGAAGAAAACATGGTTTGATTTCTTTCAAGACTGTATACAGCATGGCGGGTCATTTACTCGTCTTGATCTGGCAATTGACGATAAAAAAACATACTTTTCAATCCCGGAATTGTTGAAAAAAGCCCAAAAGGGCGAATGTATTTCACGGTTTAGGAAATCTGATTTCAATGGCTCATTCGATTTATCGGATGGTGTAACAGGCGGAACGACAATTTATTTCGGCTCAAAAAAATCAGAAGCGTACCTCTGCTTTTATGAGAAAAATTATGAACAAGCTGAAAAATACAATATCCCGTTAGAAGAATTAGGCGATTGGAATCGCTATGAATTGCGCTTAAAAAGTGAACGAGCGCAAGCCGCAATTGATGCTTTGATGAAAACGAAAGACTTAACATTAGTCGCCATGCAGATCATTAACAATTATGTAAGGTTCGTTGATGCTGACGAGGAAGTCACTCGGGAGCATTGGAAAACGAGCCTTTTTTGGTCTGAATTTATTGGCGATGTAGGGAAACTGCAATTGTACATGAAGCCGCAAAGAGACTTTTATCAAAAAACAAGGAACTGGCTGAAAAACTCATGTTCCCCCACCATGAAAATGGTACTGGAAGCTGACCAACATTTGGGACGCAATGACCTCTCGGACATGATTATGGAAGCCGAGCTGTCAGAGAAACAAGAAAAGATGCTTGATGTGTTTCTTTCTGAGGTGGCGGACATGGTCGTTTAAAGGTTTAAATAGACTGCTATCGCTCTTAAACACGGGTGATGCGATTAAACGTATGTGTCAACGGTACCGGAACGGAGTGAGGATAAGGAGTTGACATATTCAGCGCCACCAAAACCCTCTTGGCATTGAACAAACAACCGTTTGTTCCTGCCTACCGGCGAGGGAGTCCCCCGATGATTCGGGGGAATAGGGGGATAGATTATTAGCGATCCAACGGGCTACCGTTGGTGGGTTTGGGTGAAACCCAAGATATTAAACAAGAAAGGTGTGCTGTCATGATAGTGCATCATCTAAAGATACTTCCGGAAGAGTTTGAAGCTATTTCTAAAGGGGCTGCTGAGGTTACAGTCAGCGAAAATATTTATAAGGCTAAAGATGTTTTGTGCCTTCATGAATGGAAGGGCGAGTGTACGAAGCGAGTCATAGAAGTCCTTGTTTTAGATAGGCGTCAGTCATTGACACCTGGTCTTATAGTATTAAAGATCGAAAAAATGAAGGAAGGAGAAAATAACAGCGATCTATTTAAATAATTTCAATAAGGAGGAATAAAGATGAATAGCTTTAATCTTCTCAATCGAGCATATTTAGAAAGTGAGTTAGAAAAGATCGGTTTATTGAAATTGGCTGAGGAATTCATTGAAAGATTGAATGAATTAGTCCCTTATTATGAGAAGGGTCAAAGGATTTTGCTTGAATCTGAGTATCCCTTAAAGGATGATTTTAAACGTTTTGTGTCTGCTGTCTTCTTCATTCCTGAAAGTGAAGATGAAGAGGAAGAAATAGAGGAAGTTGATGTTGAGTTTGAAATATTGAGGTCGTATGATAGCTCTCCAAAATGAGGAGGATTTTATGAATATGAAGCAACCTACTTGAAGAATGGAGGACGATGATAGAAGGAGTGGTTGTGTGTCTGCTGTTGACGATCAATTCAGGAGCTTGGGGTTTAATGTAGGCATCCCGTCGCTGGTTTTTGTAAGAAGTCTAAGCAGAGATTGTATGTTGATTGTGGAAGGTGAAAGGATCAAAGGTTTTTCTGAGTACAGATACACCTTTTATAAAACGAGGTATCTACCGGATGGACGAATGACAAGTGTAAAAGTGTATATAGAGAATCAAGCCATAAAAAGGGTGTTACTTCGTGTAGCATCCTTTTTATCTTTCCTTGAGAGTACAAGGCAAATAGAAAGCGAGGTTTTAAGATGAGGGAAGTCTTGAAAAGTATTAATGGTAAGCCAGTAAAGTTCCTTGTTGGGGATGTAAATGAGCCGAATTATGAAAAAATCGCTCGTTCTATATTAAGGCTATCCCGAAAAATAAAACAGCCTGAAAGTGAGAAAGGCACAGCTTAAAGGGGTGAAAAGATGCTTCAAAAGGAAAATGGAAACGAGAAAAAAGAAGAATCATTTTTTAAGGCTGCTTTCCAAAAAATAAAACAAGTCCGTCGGCCTGAGAAAAC
The DNA here is from genome assembly GCF_011066015.1 of Bacillus sp. EKM206B. Lineage (NCBI taxonomy): Bacteria > Bacillati > Bacillota > Bacilli > Caryophanales > Bacillaceae > Bacillus > Bacillus sp. EKM206B. Next base: position 54,697 of record NZ_JAAMNL010000011.1, on the reverse strand, counting down.
AAATATAAAAGTACCGCGAGATCGTACCCGATTGGTCGCAGGGACGTTGTGGACGTGTGTAGGAGCGTTACTTCTCTTTTGTCTCCTGTCTGTTTTGTTGTCTGTTAACACTCGATCTACTGTAAATGATTTAAGGAATCAATCCAGTAAGCCTGCTGATAGCGAAAAACAGAATATGTCTACAACGGCGGCTGAAAATTTCTTGTCAGGCTTCATCAATGAATATATCAACGTGAAAAACAATCAAGACGCCATCGACGAAAGAAAAAAGAATCTTGAGAGTTACATGGTGAAACAGACACAAACAAGTTTTGATGAAGGCGATCGCTTCGATATGGATGGCTTTAAGGGAGATCGTCAGCTAAATGATTACAGTTTGTATAACGTGAAAGAAGGTGATAAAGGGAAGCTTTTTCAGTACAAAGTGACATATACGAATCTCTTTCCGGTAGAAAAAGAAGTTGAGAAAAAAGTAAAGGATGGAAAAAAGGAAAAGAAAGTGAAGGAGAAAGTCACAGAAAATGAAAAAGCTGAAAAACAAGTGCTGTTAAATATTCCTGTAGTCAATAAAGGCGATGCGTTCGCTGTCTCTGCTGTCCCCTACTTCACTGAGATATACGACTTAAAGGGCAGTGTATCAGCTTCAGAGAAGGAAGAAACGAGGGATGAATACGCAGGAGATAAAAAGGAAGCGATTGAGTCATTTCTTACATCTTTCTTTGAAAAATATGCTTCTGAAAAACAAGAAGAAATGGTGTATATGATGAAAAAGCCGGAAGCGCTTCAAGGAAGCCTTGTATTCGGTGAAGTGAAAAGCGCTAAAATCTTCGGGACGAAAAAAGGTTTCGAGGTTATTTGTGCTGTCCAATTTAAAGAAAAAGAAAACGAGATACCTGTCAATGAAAGCTTTACGCTCGAATTAACAGAGAACAGCGGTCAATTTTATGTGAATGAATTTAAACACAATTAGAAAGGGGAAAACAAAATGGATTTATTCAACCATTTGATTATGGGGGCTGGCCTCCCTACTCTTAGCGGGGTTAAAGGCTGGGTTTTGGACATTGTCTCGCAGTTTATTGTGATTGTTGTCGTGGCTTTGGCTGCTAAGCACTTTGTGAAATTGAAAATAGGCGGAATTGTGGCGGCTTGTGTTCTCGGAAGTGCTGTTACATGGACTATTCGTCACTGGTCGCAGTTCTCCGGCTGGGTTGACGCACTCATGAACAAATTGTAAGGAGTGATATTGTGGGGCGTCTAGTTTTTAATTATCGGAAGGCAATGCGGGAGCCGAAAAAAATTCAACAGCTTACCGAAAATTTTTCATTGCCGTTTGCTATTGAGTTGATACCTGCAATCAACTACTTTATTTTTGTGGCTCTATGCTTCGGTTTTTGGTACGGCGTGAGGATGATTTTCCCTCACGCTTTTGAAAATACATTCTTTATCGTGATTTTTGGTACCCCGGTATTGTTAACCATGCTTGTAACGAAAATTAAACCGGAAGGAAAAAACATCTATCTGTATTTCTTTGACTTTGCAAAATACTATTTTCTGATTAAGCTTCCTGAAAAGAAGTTTTGTAATGACCGCAAGGTGGATTTAAGTAATGAAAAGCAAAAGCAAATTGAGTTCCGAAAATTAGTAGAGGTGGTGGGAAAATCGAATGAAATTAAGAACACCGATGAAAGCCATATACAACAACCTGTTGTTGACAAGAACGGGAGACGTTTGGGCGTATTACCGCATAAAAAGCAGTTCCATCCCAATGCAGAATAAAGAAAAAGTCGAGAATTACAAACAAAAATGGAAACACTTATTCGAAGAAATTACTTCATATGATGATTTTCATTTAATGATGTATCCAAGTGAATATGAGTTGGAAAAACGATTTGAGGATTTAGAATCTGATCTTGCCGAAGATGCTTTGGATGTGGCTCGTTATTACAATGAGGAAACAGTAAGACTCTTGGAGCAACGTTTAGGGCGGCTTACCAAGTATGATTTTATCTTCGGCATTAAATTGAAAAACAGCCTTGTTAACATCAGCGTTGAAATGAAAGACAATGTATTGTCATTGTTCAATACGGCGACTGATACAGTCGTCAAAATGTTGGGGTGGGAACAAAATGTTCCGACCTCCTTTTTTTATAAGTATGAAGAAGTTGAAGAGACATTAGCCAATGTAATGGCGTCCATTCGGGGCGAACGGCTGACGAAGCAGGAAATGACGTACATGAATCGTTATCATTTTGTGCGTGGCTTAAAGCATCGAATCGAAGAGGAAAGCGAGATTAGAAACGTCAGATCAATCACGAATACACTTATTGACCCTACAAATCCTTCTGTATTACATCTCCATAGTGATCAAGATGAAGGCTTCACTTCTTTTGTTGTCGTTGATGAATTTTTGCACAACATGTCTGAAAGTGATTTGTTTTATGAAGCGCAGGCTCTTCCGTTTCCAGTAGAAGTACAGATCAAGGCACAGACAGAATCGAAGTCTATCACTAAACCAGCCTTAAATATCAAGAAGCAACAATTGAAAGAGGAACAGCGTGAACAGCATAGCACAGGTGACCGCAGTGACGTTTCAACTGTGACCAGTGCGACGATGGTGCGGCATCTGCAAGATGAAATAAAAAAAGAAGAAGTGTACTTGATGAACTGGCTGGCCGTCATTGTGGTTCATGGCAAAGATAAAAAGGACTGTACCCGAAAGGCTACGATTGTTAGACGTCATTTAAAAGGGGCAGGCATCACATGCAGGCTTCCTGTGGCGGATCAATTGAAACTGTTTTATAAGATGCTGCCCGGCGAAAAGTTAGATATAACGGATAAAAACTGGATTCAAAAAACAACACAAGATGGGCTGGCTGAAGGTTTGTTTGCTGTTAACTCTGATATAGGTTCAAAAATAGGATTCTTTCTTGCTTGGGTTGATCGTTTCATAGAGCATACCGATTTGGAAAGCGCCATTTTATCAAGTCGTGATTTTGTCTTGTTTCACCCTTTCCTAGCGAACCAACAGTTAAAAGGGTCGAAGACACGTTCACCTCATTGTCTGATTACAGGAGACACAGGGAACGGGAAGTCATATCTCGCAAAATTGATTTTTAACTATATCAGCATGCTGAACGTTAAGGCGCTTTATATTGACCCGAAAAAAGAAATGAGGAAATGGATACGCCGGGTTTTAAACGATCAAGAGATCAGAGAAAAGTTCCCTCTGTATATCGCTCATTTAGAAAAATACAACTATATTACGTTAGATCATGAGGACAAAGGAAACTGGGGCGCATTAGACCCGATTTCCTTCCTCCCGCCTATGAAAGCGAAAGACCTCGTTCAAGTCATCTTTGAGCAAGTCTATGACTTTAAAGGAAAAGACGATGTGAATACGGCGTTTCTACGTGCGACATCAAATGTCATTGAGATGAAACAAAAAGGGGAACAAGTTGGCTCCCTCCATATCGTGAAGGAAATGCAGAATCATCCGGAAGAAGCCGTGCGAAAAGCAGGCGATTATTTAAATGAAGTTGTGGCGGACTCCATCCTGAAATTATGTATTCATGATGGATCAAATCCGGCTCTATCACTTGAAGAAAGAATCACGATTTTAGAAGTGGAAAATATGGATTTACCGGAGCACTCGGAGCGATTTGAGAATTATACAACCACACAATTAAAATCAAGTGCGGTTATGTTTGCGCTCGGTAAATTCTGTGAGCTGTTTGGGATGAATCAAGATGAACAGACAGTTGAGTTTATAGATGAAGCGTGGATATTCACCACTTCCCAGCAAGGGAAAAAAGTCGAACGTCAAATGCGGCGTATAGGTCGCTCTTATAATAACGCTGAGTATTTTATCTCACAGTCTACAAAAGACGCTTTGAAAGAAGAGGATAACGGAAATTTTGGTGTTGCTTTTGCTTTTGATGAACCGAATGAACGTGAAGACGTGTTGAAATGGATGAACATGGAGGTCACAAAAGAAAATCTGAAAATGATGGAATCCATGTTCCAAGGGCAATGTCTCTTTAAAGATTATTATGGCCGTACTGCCAAAATATCAATTGAATGCCTGTTTGAAGAATGGGAAGGTGCATTGAAAACAGTTGAGAAAAAAGCTGTCGCATACGCCGAGGAAAAATATTTATAAAGGGGATGGAAAAATGGAGGTTGCGCTCTTAAATTCTTTGGTTCTGACCAGCCCGGGCTGTTATAAGGCTGACAAAATCACGATACAGGAAGTTCATGATGTACTAAGGTGTTACGGTTGGCGCTATAAAAGCTTTATCGGGCATAGGTCAACGGCTCTATTTATGCAAGCGCTGCTAGGAATTAGAGTGGAGCATAATCGCAAAATATTCAGGCACATGAGGTATCAAAAAGCGATTTGTTTTAAATTGTATGATCGTTTTCCTGAGTGGAAGGTGCTGACCGAAAGGGATTTAGCGAACGCAAATTATCAGTTTTATTTACTGACAAGGCTAGATTAGGAGGAGCGACATGAAAAAGAAAAAAATTCTTATAGTGTCAGCTGTCATTTTGCTGTTTCTCACCATCTTCACAGCAGTGTCTACCATTGCGGCGGATGGAGATACAACCACACAGCCCAAAATCGAAAAGTCAGGAGGCGTTGAACTAGAGTCGAAACGATTTCCAATTTCTCGCTATCAAGCGAATAATGAAGCATCTGATGAAATGCTCAAAGGTCCATTTGTAGGGATGACAAATGTGACGTTTTCTTTTGCAGGGAATATCGTTCGTGTGGTCGATGCTGGTATGGATATCATGTATAACCTTAAGCCGATAGATAAATTTGCAGACAGCATCACGAATGTATCAAAAACGGTATATAAGTCGCTGAAAAAGAATTTTGGGGAAGCACTTTTTATCTTTGTGGGCGGTTATATTGTGTACCTTTTCTTTGTAAGAGGAAGCGCAAAGGATGCTATGAGACGTAGCATTCTTTTTATCGTTGTAATGGTCATTGGGGGCTTATGGGTAGCAAACTCCGGTTATTACATGAAGGGATTGAATGCTCTTTCTGTTGAGTTGCAAGGGAAGCTGTTGAAAGCAGGAAACGGGCTGATTGGAATAGTAGAAAATGAGGGTGTTTATGCTGACGCATCAAAAATAGAAAAAGGTAAGGAAATGGAAGGTACGGTTGCTGTAATGCGTAATGTGTATTTTGACATTGCCTTAAAAAAACCGTACCTGATTGTAAACTATGATCAAACAAGTGCGGCTAAAATTAATGAGAAAGGAGACAGCAAAGAAGAATTAAGTCGTGTTGATAAGTTGTTGTCTTATAAATTGTCTGATGAAGGACAAAAAGAAAAGAAAAAATATATAAAGGATACTGAAATAGATAAGTATAGTAATGACACAATGACTTCGGGGAATGTGTTTAATCAGTTGGGGGAATCGTTTATAGCTGTTGTTTCGGCAATAGCAATTGGAATCCCTTTTCTTGCTTTAGCGTTTCTTAGTTTCTTATTACAGATTATCGCTTTAGCGATTGTATTTTTTATTCCGTTCGCTTTTATTATTGCTTATGTCCCGCAACTGGCTATGTCAGGTTTTGTTGCTTTAGGACGTTTGCTAAGCATTTATCTTCTAAAAGCAATGTTGAGCATTTTAATACTGTTTGTATATGTCCTCTGTTTTATGGTTGATACACTTATCCCTCCTAGCGGTTTTGGGATGTATCTGTTAAATACGGTTGTATTGGCGGCTGTAATGTGGATTGCAATTAAGAAGAGAGATTCGATTGTTCAATTTGTGACCGCTGGAAAAGTTGTATCTGTTGATAATAACATGGTAGACAACATGAGAAAGGAATATGTACAGCCTTCTTGGGAAGCCGCAAAAAAAGGTGCAGGCAGACTATCTGGGGCAATTGGACAAATTGGAAAGGTATTTGGCAACAGAAAAGGAAAAGGCGGATTCGAAGATCAAGAATCGCCATCTTCTGAGGGAGCGAGTGCAAGCGGAAGCAGTCCGGGGATGGTGACTGGATTCAACAAGGGAGCTATTTCGAGGACGCCGCAACAAAATGAAAAAGCATCTGTAGCTCCGCCTTCTGATCAAGAGAGAAAGGCACTTGAAAGAAAGCCGCAAAACATGAGGAAAGAACAGCCTAGATTAACGCCGAGTGAATTACAGAAAAAACAACAGCTTAACTCTTCTGTAAGAGACTGGCGGCGAGAAGGTGTTACAGCCCCTATGATGGATGATGTTTTGAAAGAAGAACAGGAAGGCGCTTATAAACGTGCACCAATGCTTCAAGAAAAGATGGACGAAAAAGACCGGTCTGACCAAAGGCAATTTGTTGAGAATTACGATGCTGCTTCTCATGAGACGAACGGAAATCTTCATCAGCAGGAAGAAGATAAAATAAAAAGAGCACCTTTACATCAAGAAACGATGACGGAAGAAGAACGAACAGACCAACAACAATTTAGAGAGCACCGGGCAAAGGGTTATGAGCATCAGGTAGCAGCAGTGCAACGGGAGAACATTCCTCCGGCTTATCAAGAGGCTCAGAAAGAAACACAACATACTCCGTATTCAACTGTTAAGCAGGAAAATAAACAGCCGAATCAACCAATTATAAGACCATCTGAGACACCTTCAAAAGTTCGAACAGATGGTTTTTCTGTGGAGAAAAAACAATCTGTTTCTTCTAGCAGTGAAAGCCGATTCGTAAATCGTGAAGTTCCTAATAAAGTCACCGGAAAGCCTATGGTACTGAAGCGTAACAGTCCAAAAATCGTGAATAAAGTGGAAACTCTTCCCCTGCAAGATATTGTCGGTCGCTCATCAGCAAAAGGCATAGATAGATTAAGAGAGGAAGAAAGGACATGACAGTTTTAAGTAAGCCGAAGCCGAAAACATACCTTTGGATATTCATATGTTCAACCCCTGTCATCCTCTTCTTTCTTTTGGCGGTGGCTGTCGTCATGTTGATTTCGGGAGAGCATGACATTGGAAACGATGAAATCGGGGGCGGAGATGGGGAATTTGAAACGATCGGCATTGCCCCGGAGGTTGAACGTTTCCGATTTGCGTTTGAAAGATACGCTCGTCAAGAGGGCGTATATGATCAAGTAAATGTGATTATGGCGCTCACCATGCAAGAAAGTGGTGGGCGTTCTTTAGATATTATGCAAAGTTCTGAAAGTATAGGATTGCCGCCAAATACCATTACAGACCCGGAGTATTCTATTGAAGTCGGTATCAAACATTTTAAAAAAGTGTTTAAGGAAGCTGGAGGGGACGTCCGGCTGGCTTTACAATCGTATAACTTTGGCTCTGGTTTTATCGGATATGTAAAGAAGCACGGTGGCAAATACACGAAAAAACTAGCATTAGACTTTAGCCGACTTCAAGCCATTAAGATGGGTTGGAAAAGCTACGGTGATCCGAACTATGTTGATCATGTGATGCGCTATCTCAAAGGCTCTAGTAAGGATGTGAAGCCTGTTGACGGCGCAATAGATGGCTATGAAAACATTATGAAAGAAGCTCTGAAATATGAAGGACAGCCGTATGTGTGGGGCGGCTCAAACCCGAAAAGTGGATTCGACTGTTCAGGACTTGTTCAATGGTCTTATGCGAAGGCTGGCATTACTCTTCCGAGAACAGCGCAGGAACAGCATGGAGCAACGAAAAAGATCAGTGAAAAACAGGCCGTGCCGGGTGACCTTGTGTTCTTTGGCGGCACATATGAAGGAAAGGCAATTACTCATGTCGGCATTTATGTTGGTGAAGGTCGGATGTTTAATTCAAATGACAGCGGTATTCAGTATTCTGATCTAAAATCCGGCTACTGGCGCAGTCATCTAGTTTCATTTGGGAGAATAAAATTTTAAGGAGTGGAAGCATGAAAACACATATTTCATGGATTTGTGTTTGTTTCTTTGTAGGTTTGGTGACAGCGTATTGGTTTCATGGGGCACAGCATTCTAAGATCGACCAACTCAATAAGAAAAATGATGTGTTAATAGAGAAAAACAAAGAATTGAGTCAGATTCAGTATGAGGGCAGCGCAAAAAAGAACAAGGAATTTTTTGAAGCGTTTTTGAATTACAGTGATATTGATAAGCGATACGATGCGGTAAAAAAATACACCACGGAAAAAGGCTTTGATTATGCCTTCCCTTCCCGATCTGACAAAAAGCATTCTATCAGTGTACAAAGCAAGTTACGCTCACTGGAAAGCTATTCAAAGCCGATTGATGATTCGACTGAATTGTTTTTGAACATTGTAGAGGTATCAACTACTGCAAATTCAGTAACCAGTCAGCAAGTGCTGATTGTCCAAACGAAAATGAAGAAGGAAAAAAACAAGTGGCTGGTTGATGATGTACAGGTGAAAGGAAATGGATAAAAAGTGGAAAAACACTCATATTTTGAGTATAATGAATATTGAAAAAGGAGGGTGTGCGTATTTTGAAGAACCTTTTTATTTTCCTTAATATATTCGCCGTACTTCTACTGAGTGCGTGCGGCGGTAGTAAATATGATAATGCAATTAATAAAGTGATTAAGCAGGAGAAGAAAGCCAGACAAGAAATGAGAGCTGATTCAGATGAGTATAAGAGAGATAACGCCGTAATTCGAGTATATGATAATGGAAAGTATATTCAGCTTGCATTTTATCAGCCGAAAGATAAATCACGAAAGCTTACTACTTATTCGTATTATGAAAAGCTTGGAGATTCTTATGAAGCAATGTCAGACATGCCCGGGACTGAGGGACGAGACCGTTTAGGATTGTATAAGAAAACACCGGATTATGAAGAAGTTAAAGGTAAGGAAACAAAAACTAAGGAGTAGACTATATATCTGCTCTTTTTTTTGTGCCTTGAAAACGTCACATCAAAGTGGTAAAATTCACATAGAAATCATTTCAATTAATGTAATGATTTTCAATTAGTGGTATGGAAGGAGGAGGGGGAGAAGCTTTCTTTGGTGACGGAAGTTCTATTTTTTTTGTTTTGAAATAATGGTTTTATGCTTTACATGCCATTCATCGAGTCAACTAACATAGAGGCATGCTACTTTATTAAAGGAGCTGTTACTATGAAAAGATTCAGAAAGACAATTTTAACTTTATTGAGTGTGTTGCTAATAACCTCCTCTTTTCTGTTTGTCTCAAATCCCGTTAAGGCTGCTGAAAATAATGAAATAAAGTCGATTAGTGAATATCAAGAAAAACTTTTAGCTTTTGTTAAGTTGAAAAAACCACAAACAGAAGATCAGTTAAATGCAACAATTGATGAGTTTAATAATCTAAATAAATTCAGTCAACAAGCTTTAAATGACTACTATATAGACTCTAATAGTAAGACCATCCTTCCTAATGTTGAAAATCCAAAAAGTGATCTTGATATTGAAGAATACATTGATTCAAATATTGATCAGGGAAAATTCTCGGAATATAATATCAATAATGATCTAACAATTACTCTCACTGACACCCCCGTATACTTTATTGAATCCACAACAGAAGAAGACACTCCGGAAGATCCAATTGACTTTGAAACTGCCGCGGCTAAATATAAAAATACAAAAACATACAAACACAGTTATACAGCAAAAAACTTTCTTAATATGAAATTGTTTACCGTCAATGCTAAAGGGTACTTCCAGTATAATGGATCAGACGTTAAACCAAAGCTAAATGATGCTTGGTATACCAGAGGTGTCTTATCTATTTGGCAAGTATCTAATTGGAAAGCAGGCACATACAAAAAAGGTTCTAATTACGCTGAGGTTTATGGAAGGGGAAATTTTCATTTTGGACTTGAAATCGCTGGCTATGGCTTGGTTGTTCAAGATCAATATATAAAAGTTTATTTAACGGGGAATAAAAAGGGTAGTGTTTGGAAGCACCATAGCGTAAAATAAAATGAAAGGTGGTGACATAAATTTGAAAAAATTTTTTCTGTCCAAAACCTATATCTTTTCATCACTGATAATTCTTCTTTTGTTTAGCTTACAATTAAACAAAGATGGGATACAAGCGGTAACGATTCTGAATCTTATCTTAGTAAGCCTAGTGTCCTCTTCCTTAGTTACCTTGATAACAAGACTGTTTAGAAATACTAAAACCGCATAACTCTTTGAATATGAGTGGACTTTATGTCTGCTCTTTTTTTGTGCTTAAAATCTGTCAAGAAACAAAAGACTTACAATAACCGCAATAAAGACGAAAAGAATAATTTCTTCAATAGACAATTCGTACCTTTTTACATTTTAACTTTGTCAAGAAATGTTCAATCTGACATAATACAATTAATGTAAATTTTCAAAAATATTTACGGGAGTGGGGGAATTTGCTTGCAACAAGTTTTCTTGAACAAAGGTAAAATTCCATATGAAATTGTTACGAAGAAACTAAATGACTGGTATACAGCGATAAAGAATAATCTTGATATGGAGGCTATTAGGTTAAAAAACGAAGTTGAGGAATTAATGGGGCGGATGGAGAAGAATCCAGATGTGATATTATACCACCAGCTATTAGACTTCCGACACGAAATGATGATTAGCTACCTTCAATCTAAAAACGAACAAGAGTTAAAAAATGCTTATGAAGCACTCCAAGAACATCAAGGGCAGATTAAAGGGATGTTGGATTATTACTTCTTTTTCTTTATGGGAATGTACGATTTCAAAAGAAAGGAATTGGTTTCTGCTATAAGCTCTTATAGAAGAGCTGAACAGTCACTAAATTATGTTGATGATGAGATCGAACATGCGGAGTTCTATTATAAAATGGCTGAGATTTATTACTATATGAAACAAACATATTTTTCATTGAATTATGTTAAGAGAGCCATGCGTATTTATGGAAAGTATAAAAATTATGAAGATCGAATATTAAGGTGTAAATATATAACTGCCGGAAACTTGATTGATTCTTTAGATTATAATGGGGCGTTAGAAATATTCAAAGAGACATTAGAAATATCGAGGAAGATAAACAGACAGCTTCACGTATATACTTCCCTGTTGAATATGGGGATTGTATATAATCAGATAGGAGATTTTCAGAGAGCTTATGAGTGTTTAATTGATGCCTACAATTATTTTGAAAAAGAAAATCATGCATGTATTGAGAAGACCCTTTTTAATTTGGCTCATGTTCAAGCGAGAAGGGGCGATTTAAAGTCCGCTGGGTATTTTTATGAAAAGGGATATTCGGTTGCTAAAGAGAGGGATAATTCAGAATATAAAGCGAAATTTGATCTGTTGAAAGCAATTTATCTGACTGATGGGTGTTATAATCTAATTGATAATTCATTTTGTTTCTTTAGTACACATAAGATGTATGGTGACATTGAGGAATTTGGGTTTGAAGTTGCGGAAGTATTCAGAAAAAAGGGAGATGCGGAAAGGTCATCGAAGTACTACAGGCAAGTGATTTTAGCCAAAAATGAAATCCAAAAAGGAGAGATGATTAGTGAAACGCAAGTTGATAGCCTTGTCACTAGTGGTAGTGTTGGGATTGAGTATAGCGGGAGTAAATAAAGTTGGAGAAATTTCAAATGCTAAAGTGTACCAAGTAGCCGATAGAGTTGAGACATAATCAAATGAAAGTGAGCTTTCCCTTAGGGAGCTGCTCACTTTTTTCAGGTTACACTCTCCACTCAAATTTTAATTGTGGGGGCAATTCACTATCTCTTGGGGCATACCAGATAATTTTATTTATGAATGACATAAGTTCATGATTTAAGTCTGCTCCATCTATTGTATGCCAATTTTCCAGAAAGAAATCTAATTTGTTAGCAAAGGACTTTTTTGACTTTAATGCGTCTTCTTTCGTTTCCTCTAACAATTCAGTCAATTCTTTTTCCAAGTTGTTTAATTCCACCTGACGTATTTTTCGTCTTTCCTTAAAGGATGAGATATTGATGAGTTCCTCTTCTAATTGAATTTGTAAGATATTGAGAGCCTTTTTAGATTTGTTGATTTGTTCTTGTAATTTGTTTATTTTAATTGACTTAATATCATTAGCTTCTGTGTCTTCTTCGAATTTTATTAATTCTGATGAGATTTCTTGATACTTTTCATTTATAGCTTCAATTACGAGGCTTATCATAGTATCATGTTTGATTCCTCTATTATTACATTTGCTTTTCCCTAAAGGGTCTGTTTTATTGCATGGCTGAATGGCAAGTGCGTCATTTCTGTCTCTTCTTCGAGAAACGGTTTGTGTTCTGCCGCATAAACCGCATTTGATTAAGTTAGATAGAGGATGTTTTTTTTGTTTACCTCTAGGAGAGAGAAGTTTTCTTTGATCTAAAGCCTCATTAGCCATATTCCAAGTCTCTTCATCAATAATTGGGGGAGCTGCATTTTCAGCGATTATCCACTGATCTTTTGGGCGCAATTTTCCTTCATATAAATTTCGCCCCTTCACACGATTTGATATTATCACGCTTTTATATATCTCGGCACGTATCATCCTGGTTATTGCATTTCCTGAGAAGTAGCGGCCTCTATTTGTTTTATAGCCTAGTCTGTTCAATTCTTTAGCGACTTTATCAACGCCTAAACCATCTATGACAAGTTGAAAAGCAAGTTTTACAGCATCGGCTTTTTGTTGGTCAATTTCGAGAGAACGATCAAAACGGTTGTAAACTAGTCCATAATTTGGAACACCATTCGACCATCTTCCCATTTTTGCACTATCTTTTTTTCCTTTTCTTAGCTGTGCTTTGATATTTTCGTATTCCCAGTTGTTAACGAAACCAGTAAACTTCAAGGCCTGCCAATCTTCTTGGACTTCTAAGTCGTATATTCGTTCGCTGTCCGTTATGAAGAGGATATCTTCTTGTCTGAGAAGGCTCATAAATTTTGGTGTCTCAGCATCGTCCCTTGTAACACGAGCTAGGTTGACAGAAAGGACTGCATCAAAAATACCTTCTGAAAGTTTTGATAATAACTTCTGGTATTCGGGCCGATTTTCATTCATAGAGTTTCCAACCTCTTGAAATAGTTCGTAATCCCATTTGTTTTTATTTGATATGTCAATTAGACGTTTTCTGTGTTTCATCAATGTTTCTTCAGTTTCTTCGCCTTCCTTATTACGAGATTTCCTGAGGTAGATTGCCACACGTTGAATTCTGTTTTGCATTTCCACCGTTTAATCACTCCATATACAGAAAAAGGTATAAGTAATTTATTGATAATATAACATAATTTGAGTGGTTAGTTTAGTGTGCGTGACACTACAACTCGTAAAAAATGAGGGGGAAATGTTTCGATAAACCTCAATCACAAATGCACAATTAGTTTCGTGACACATAATATAAATTATAAAAAGCTACTTTAACCTTAGGTAATGAATTGGGTTGGTTCAGATTGACGAACTTTATTATTAAAAAGCTAAAAGAAATCCATGATATTAATAAAAAGTCGGGGAATGTTCAAAAATATTCGTGTATATATCCTTTTTTTCTAATTACTCAAGAGGGTGAACATTTTTTTGCTTCTGGCTTATCAAATGGTCATTCTTTTAAAACATGTTTTTTTACAGTTGTTTCGGTGAATGAACTGCGAAATTGTGTTGTCTTGGAATTACTAGTTCCTTGTTGCTTGAATTCAAAATGTGCTAATAGAGCTTTGTATCGTTCAAGTTCTCGTATTTTAATTGATATTTCGTGTTTTTGTGGAATGGGTCTACTTAAAATTCCTGTTTATGATTACTTGGTTTTAAAAACTAATATAAAAGATAAATTTAGAATTTGTTTTACGACAACTAAAAAAAAATCAAGCATTTTATGGAACAATAAATCTAATTTTGCTAATACTGCCACAGTTACTCTCCATCATAAAGATAATAAGAATTCTACTATTAAAATTAATCTCCAGACTAAAGAGAACTTATACTCATTAAATGTGAAAAAGGGAGAAAGCTGTGCTATTACGGTTAAAGATCTTGAATGTCTTAGTATCGATTCATCGAAAAAAATATTACATGGTCTAATAGAGGTTCATTTGAATCACATTAAAAAAACTAATAGATGTTTTTAAGTTAGGGTGATTATCCAATCGAATTTGTTACTTAAAACATATCTTTATAAATATAAAATGAAATGGAGAGGATAATGATGGCTATACTGGGTGGTTGTAGTAATGAACAAACAGGTTTTGTAAACGATGCTGTATGTTTCACGATTGATTTAGGGGATACAGGAGCTGTAGCTACACCAATTTGGGAAGATGGTACCTCTTATGTTATAAATGGGACAATAATGGTGGAAAATAACGGGGTCGTAGGGGTAGGCCCTACAGCATCGCTTTCAGTTAACGGGACTGCGGTAGCTGGATTTACAGTAGCACCAGGAGAAAGTAGATCAATCACTTTAAATGATATCAACTCAATAGGAATTATAGGAGCTGGAGGTACAGGTACTTCAAATGTAACTGTTTCTTTCTCACTTAATTATCAATATTATTGAGATTAAATCTTTAAAATTATAAACTTTGCTGAAAGTAGTGACAGAAATGTGCGCTCAACTTAACGCATGTGGAGGCAGAGGGGGAGCCACCGGTGCTACCGGAGCAACAGGAGCAACAGGAGCAACAGGAGCAACAGGAGTAACCGGAGCAACAGGAGTAACCGGAGCAACAGGAGTAACAGGGGCTACAGGAATAACAGGAGCCACCGGAGCAACAGGAGTAACCGGAGCAACAGGAATAACAGGAGCCACCGGAGTAACAGGGGGAACAGGAGCCACCGGAGCAACAGGGGGAACAGGAGCCACCGGAGCAACAGGAATAACCGGAGCCACCGGAGCAACAGGAGTAACCGGAGCAACAGGAGCAACAGGAGCCACCGGAGCAACAGGGGGAACAGGAGCCGCCGGAGCAACAGGAATAACCGGAGCCACCGGAGCAACAGGAGTAACCGGAGCCACCGGAGTAACAGGGAGAACAGGAGCAACAGGAGCAACAGGAGCCACCGGCGAAAGTATAACTGGAAATTCTATGTATGCATCTAATACAGTTGGTAGTACAATTGTAGTTGTGCTGGGTGGTTCAACGGTTCCTTTACCGAACAATCAAAGTTTGGATGGATTTACGGTAAATGGAGGTAACAATATGTTTACTGTACCAGTGGCTGGACGTTATTATCTCTCATATCAAATCAATACTACTCTTTCATTGCTAGCTGGTTCTAGATTAATGCGTAATGGTGACCCAATTCCGGGATCAATCGTTTCTCCGGCGATATCGACTTCGAGTTACAATGATGATGTGTTTGCGACTTTGGATGCAGGGGATAGAATATCTCTTCAATTATTTGGAGTAGCGGCTACAGTTATACTTTTAGGCGGGGGATCAACAGGAGCGGCCTTATCTATTATTCGTTTAAACTAAAAAAACAATACAAAGGAATTCACCTGAGTTCCTTTTTTTTTATTTATTTGTCCTTAGTTACATCACTTTTAAGTTCAGATTACATATGCAAGTTGTTTGGTTATTCTTTGGTTATTCTTTGGTTATTCTAACGGACGTGGCACCAGTGACACGTCGAATAGCCGATGCTGACAAGAACCGGCTTGTTTTCGCGTTTTGCTTTTTCGAAGGCTTCTTTTCCCCAAGGATGCCAGTTTACGGGGTTGTGGGCGTGTTGGAGCAGATAGGGGGACTTCTCCGTGATTAAACTGTTGGGTTTACTATTGTTTGGCATGGGCTCACCTTCTTTCTATTAATATTTGTATGTTTAACATACCACAATCCTCTAAAAAAATTCATACACTCAACTTTGTGAACCACACCCAAGTCATTAAAAAGGAGAACTGCTTATGACTCTATTTTCAGGATTAAACTTCATCCACCTTATTGCTTTTTAGATAAGAAATAAGGATTTAAAATCTTTATCGTTTTATTTACTGTTAGATAGGTGAAACACACTCCGGCGACTGTAACCATCCCGCCTGTCAGTGCAATAAACGCAGGCACCTCACCTAACCACACCCAAGAAATGGCCAAGGCTACGGCTGGTGTTAAATAAAGTGAAATGGTTGCTTCTGAAGCACCGACGAGTGAAGTTACATACGCAAGTGCAAAGTAAGGCACAACCGTTGGTAATAAACCTAAGTAAACGATAGACAATGTTGAGTTCATTGAAGCGTTCAAAAACTCTTCCCCTAAGCCAGGCAAAAACACAAGCATAGGTACTGTCCCGCCCCAAATAGTGAATGTAACGAATGGAATAAATCCATATTTTTTTATATAGCGAGCTTGAAAAACGAAATAAATACTCTCCGAAAAAGCTGCCAGCAGGATTAACAAAATGCCGTTCACTGAATTTGTATAGTTTCCTGCCCCAAATGAAATGATCGACACACCCAATAAACTTATGATAGAGCCAATCCATTTATAAAGCCCAAAATGTTCACCAAAAAACAGACGGGATAACATTGCAGAAAAAATAGGTGTCATGGTCACGAGTAAGCTTGCTACCCCTGCGCTGACTGTTTTTTCTCCGATATTCAGCAAAATGTGATATAGTGCAAAACCTAAAAATCCTAACGATAAAATAGCAGGGATATCCTTCATGTCAGGTAAACGCATATGAGTCAAAACAGCAAAAACCAACAGTGCCATTGACCCAATCAACAAGCGAAACAAAGCGAGGTGTTCCGGCGTGTAACTCTCCAAACCCGCTCGAATTCCCGGGAAAGCTGATGCCCACAACCCAATCATCAGACTGTAAGATATACCGATTCGAACTGTTTTCTTTCTCATCTTTCTCACTCCTCTTTACAAAAACCAACCAGTTATTTAATGTGTTTCTATATTAATAAAGATTTGATGATATGACTTCAACCAGTTAAATAGATTTTGATCCAACCACTTTAAGGAGGATCCTTTTTATGAGCGCTCCAGAAGAAAAAAAGATGAAAAAGCTTCCTAAGTACATACAAATCATTCAATTTATAAAAGAGAAAATAGGAAATGGAGAATGGCCGATTGGAAGTAAGATTCCAAGCCAGCGCACGCTTGCTAAACACTTTGAGGTGAACAGGAGCACAGTCATTACAGCTTTAGAGGAATTAACGGCGGATGGATTAATCGAAGGCAGAATGGGCAAAGGGACAGTTGTTACGAACAATACATGGACACTTTTGGCTAAGAATTCCGCCCCCGATTGGGATCAGTATGTAACCTCCGGAATCCAGCAGCCAAGCCAAAAAATCGTTCAAGAGATCAATAAATCAGAATCAAACTCCGATCTTATACAGCTCAGTAAAGGAGAACTTTCACATGAGATTTTTCCTTTAGCTGCTATGAAAAAGATGATGGGAAAGGTATCTCAAAACATAGAGGCATTCGGATATGAGGAACCAAAAGGATATTTACCTTTGAGACAGGCATTAAGCGGCTATTTAAGAACAATCGGCATTCAAGCGTCTCCTTCTTCCATTCTTATTGTTTCGGGTGCACTGCAAGCCTTGCAGCTGATATCAATGGGGCTTTTACAAAGGGGATCGACCGTTTATCTTGACCAGTCGTCCTATCTTTATTCATTACACGTATTTCAATCAGCCGGTATGAAGCTGACTGGAGTTCCTATGGATAACGATGGGCTTTTGCCGGAACACATCCACATGGCAAGGGGGGAACGGGGGAGGGCTATCTTATATACAAATCCTTGTTTTCATAATCCGACAGGTATTTTAATGTCAAAAAAGAGACGGGAAGAAATCCTTGCGGCAAGTGAGAATGTACAGCTTCCCATTATTGAAGATGACATTTATCGGGAGTTATGGATAGATGAGATTCCTCCAGATCCTATTAAAACAATAGATAAAAATGGGCATGTGCTTTACATAGGCAGTTTATCGAAAACGTTAAGTCCGGGCTTGAGGATTGGATGGATCGTCGGTCCAGAACCAGTGATTGAACGTTTATCCGACATAAAAATGCAAACAGATTACGGCTCCAGTTCGTTATCTCAGAGAGTAGCGGCAGAGTGGTTTACATCCGGTGAATACCAGCAACATCTAGAACAGGTGAGAAGTCAATTAAAGGTGAGAAGGCAATTGGTCATGAGTCTCTTAGAAACCAATTTGAAGAATGTCGCTATATGGAATATGCCAAAGGGAGGATTCTTTGTCTGGGTAAAAATATTGCCTTCACTATCTATGAAATTACTTTATACAAAAGCTTTGACAAAAGGGATACTTCTCAATCTCGGCAGTATCTATGCTCAAGAAAAAGGGAATTATATTCGCTTATCATATGCTTATGCATCTCTTGAAGACCTTCAAAAGGGAATTTATGAATTGGGTTTGATGATTAAGGAATTGGCAAGCAGATAAATATATAATGATTACTTTAATAGAAAGAGACAAGCTATCAATGACAAGAATCGGCTTGTTTTCGCGTTTCGCTTTTTCAAATGCTTCTTCCCCCTCATGAAAACCAGTAAAAAAGCCGCCAACAAAGCGGCTTTTCTTAAGTTAAGATGCAAAATGTAAAAAAAGTTAATCTCTGCTCTCCTTGTTTTATTCAAACTTCAATTGTATGGTTATGTCTTTCCTAGAAGAACATCGGCTTGGTTTTTGAAGAGTAAATCATTTACAGAAATTCTTATATCACAGATGAAGAATAGCGCTTTTTCTAATATTTAGATCATTGGGCCGTATAACCGCCGTCCATTACGACTGCCTGCCCTGTAACGCCTTTCGCTTTGTCACTGGCGAGGAATACTGCGTAATCAGCGATTTCTTGCACGGTTAACAAACGTTTTTGAGGAACCAAGGGGTAAATGACTTCTTCAAACACCTTTTCTTTAGAAATGCCTCTAGTCTCTGCAATATCTTTTAACTGGTTTTGCACCAATGGAGTGTCGATATATCCCGGACACAAGGCGTTGACGGTAATTCCGTATTCCGCTCCTTCCAATGCTGATACTTTAGTTAAACCGATCAAACCGTGTTTGGCGCTGCAATAAGCCGCTTTCCCTGCAAAACCGATTAAACCATTTATGGAAGCCATATTGATGATGCGGCCAAATTTTTGTTTTTTCATCAAAGGGAATACTCTTTTTGTCGCACTAAAAGGAGCAGTAAGCATTAATTTCAGCATAAATTCAAATTTATCAGTCGGGAAGTTTTCTATATCCGACACATGCTGAATCCCTGCATTGTTTACCAGAATATCCAATCGCCCAAAGGCTTCAAGTGTCTTAGAGACACTTTTTTCTACTTGTTCTTCGTTTGTTACATCACAAACCGCAGAGAGGACTTCGTATCCTTGTTCCGTAAGTTCCTCAGCTGCATGTTGCACGGCTTTTTCGTTCAAATCGGAAATTACCACTTTTGCGCCTTCTTTAGCGAATTCACGTGCAATTTCTAAACCAATTCCACTCGCCGCGCCTGTAACAAGAGCAACTTTACTTTCCAATAATTTACTCATAGTAACCCCTCCAGGATTCATTTTGGTCTCCTAAAAGTTTACACCCAGCAGTTGTATAAGTAAAATGAATAAAAAGAATATAATGTATTCGTTAAACTTATGGAATGGAGATCATACGATGGATATACGCCAAATCACTTACTTTCTTGAAGTTGCTAAATCCAACAGTTTTACTAAGGCATCAGAAAATTTGCATTTGTCACAGCCTGCCTTAAGTAAGATGGTGAAAAGTTTGGAAGAGGAATTAAAGGTTGAGCTCATTGATCGATCAGCTAGACAAATCGCTTTGACAGATGCAGGCGAAATTGTATTTGAGCAGGGCCAAATGATTATGAAGTCAATAGATGACTTGTCGACGAACTTATACGATCTTTTACATTTAAAAAAAGGAAAAGTGAAAATTGGAATACCGCCGCTTATCGGTGTCTTATTTTTTCCTAAAATCATTAGAGGATTTAAACAATTGTATCCTGATGTGAACATCAAGCTGATAGAACATGGGGGAAACAAGGTGAAACAGGAGGTTGAAGATGGGGTACTGGATCTTGGCGTGGTTATTGAACCAGTGGACGAAGAGCAGTTTGATATCATTCCATTGCTTAATGAAGAACTGATGCTCTTCGTTCATTCCGCTCATCCGCTTGTTCATAAAGAGATTGTGGAAATGCAAGACTTGAAAAATGAACCTTTCATCCTGTTTAGTGAAGACTTTTCTCTTCACGATCGGATTATTCAAGAGTGTATTAGAGCCGGTTTTCGTCCAAATATCGTTTATGAAAGTTCTCAATGGGATTTTATCAGCGAAATGATTGGAGAAGAACTAGGTATTTCCATTTTCCCTCAATCTATAGTGAAAAAGACTGATCAAAGTTTAGTTAAGGCAATTTCCATTGTCAATCCATCCATTCCTTGGAAAGTGGCGATTATTTTAAAAAAAGGCAAATATGTTTCACACGCAGTACGCGAATTTATCCGGTATATTTCATTTTTTTGTAAGAGTAATTACGCAGATCAAGATAACTCATGAAAAAAATGAATGGTTTTTATAGTTTTTATGTATTTTACGGTTAGAGAGGGCTGCGATATATTATCTTATGTCAGAAAATAAGTACTTTTCAGGAGGAAATTCAAATGGACCAAAGCCGTTACCAACAAGGTTTAGACAAATTAATGGAGTACACTTTAACAAGCGATGATAAAATCTCTACGCATTTAAAGATTTCCGAAGACTTGAAAGATATCGCCCCAGATGTAAGTAAGTACATGATAGAATTTGCTTATGGAGATATATATTCACGACCGGGATTAACCAATCAACAACGTGCGCTTGTTACCATTTCATCCCTTGTAACGCAAGGAACCGAGCCGCAGCTTGAACTTCATATCAATACAGGGCTTACATCCGGATTAACACCGACTGAGATTGTAGAGAGTATCACCCAATTGGTTCCTTATACAGGATTCCCGCGTGTACTTAATGCTCTTTCAGTGGCTAAGAAGGTGTTTGCACAACGACATGTAGAAAACCATTGAGAAATAAAGAGCTTGTATGGAATGCGGGATGAATTAGTATAAACTCATCAATAGAATATACACAAAACGACAGCCTATAAGGCTGTTTTTTAACATTAAAATGTCTGACCTCTTTTTTGTTTTTCGGTTGATCATATGTAAAAGCGATTATATTAATCGCTTTTTGATACTTCGAAACATGCTAAGCTTTGACCTCTTTATCAGTAAGCACTTTTAAAGCATCTCTCACTTTTAAGGCGAAGTTGACAGGTTTATCAATCGCTTCGAAATGAATATACATCAGTCTCGGTTTATCAAACAGCCAGTGATTGTGAAGTGACGTTACAATCAGATCATGTTTCCGAAGAACGCTGATAAATGGATTGATTTCTTTTTGCAGAATGACAGTTTCTCCGCTGCAAAGAGCACGGCCGTCTTTTGTCATTGATTCAAATGAAAACATTTGCGGAATGAGCAAAAATGATCTTCCGGGCCGTCCCAGTACTACTGGTTTTATATTCGTTCGTGATCTCATTACTGTACAAATTCCATTTTCAAACGTATGCATGGTTCCGCCTAGAATATCGTTGAATTCGTCACAAAGACCATGCCGTTCAATCATTTCCCCGTCAGTTTTTGGTACCGCACGCACAGTTTTAGTAGTTAGAACTCTCAGGGCCTCTCTCACTTTTCTTGCAAAATTGAGAGGTTTATCAATTGATTCAAAATGCATAAACATCAGACGCGGTTTATCAAACAGCCAATGGTTATGAACGGCAGTTACGATGATACCGAATTTGCGCAGCTCACTCATTAACGGGTTCACTTCTTCTTGCAGTAAAACAGTTTCACCTAAACATAAAGCTCTGCCTTCCCGATCCATGCTTTCAAATGAAAAGGCCTGAGGAATAAAAGGAAATGCCTCGGCTCTTCTTCCGAGTACCACCGGATGAATGTTGCTTCGAAATCTTGTCGCCGTACATACGCCATTTACGACACTGGGCGTTGAATTGAGAATTCTAGCAAATTCTTTGCAGAGCCGTGATGGCTCCATACTCGTTTCTTCCACTTCATATCTCCTCCTGGAATCTATTTATAACGTACGTAGTATAAAGATATGTGAAGATAGAAAAAATGTAACGCGTCAGCAGTCCATATTAGAGAGAATCAGCCTTCCTTGTATAATTTGAGATTTTCTTCCCTTTTTATAATCTCTTTAACTGTTAATTTTTAATAGATTAAAAGCTTAAATTGGTAGTTTTATTCCAGATTTGATTTTTTTGTGGCGGTCATTTGTGACAAGCACCGGCTGAGCACACATACCTTTTAATTTGAGTTTCAGGCTAAGAAAAAAAGCCTTTATACAAGGCCTTCGGTAAATAATTCATACAGCCGTTTGGCTGCTCATTCAGTGACAGCTCACAGCTCTTTTGTCATCAAGACATGCGGGATGCCGTCTTCCATAAATTCCGGTGAATCTGTCTGATAGCCCAGTTTGTGATAAAAGCCTTCCGCATGTGTTTGTCCATGCAGTTTACATTGGGTGATGCCTTTTTCTTTTACCATGTTTTCTAATTCGCGTATGATGACTTTGCCCAACCCGTATTTACGGTAAGGCTTCAGGATGCAGATTCGTTCGAGCTTGCCTGTATGGTTTACAATGCGGACGCGTCCTGTGCCGGCAGGCTGATTTTCATGATAAACCAAGACATGCCCGCACTGTTCCTGAAGCGTATCGAACTGATCAAATTCATCGGATTCAGGTACTTGCTGTTCCTCAATGAATACTGCTTTTCTAATCTCAAGCGCTGCTTGTAAATCAATTTCCGTTGTTATTCTTTTTATCCTCATAATCAACCAATCCTTTTCACATGTTAGTCTGGACTGCACGGCTTGCTTGTGGTCTTATAGAAGTAACGATAAAATAATTATATTGTAAATGCAACAAAAAATGAAGGGTTTGAAAAGATATGACTGATATTTTGCGGGAAATCGGCATGATCGCACGGGCACTGGATTCCATCAGCAATATTGAATTTAAAGAATTAGACTTAACAAAAGGGCAGTATCTCTATCTTGTGCGTATATGTGAAAACCCGGGAGTGATACAGGAAAAAGTGGCGGAAATGATTAAAGTCGACCGAACAACAGCGGCGAGGGCAATCAAAAAACTGGAAATACAGGGGTTTATTGAAAAGCGTCCTGATGATCAAAATAAAAAAATAAAAAAACTGTTTCCGACTGAAAAAGGGAGAAAGGTTTATCCGTTATTGCAAAGAGAAGGAGAGCATTCTGCGGAGGTAGCTCTGTCCGGCTTTACATCTGAGGAAAAAGAAACCATTTTCAGCCTTCTTCAGCGGGTGAGAAAAAATATAGAACATGATTGGGAATTTGTGAAGAAGGGGAATAAAAGAGATTATTAATGGTTATTAGTTCCTTTTAGTGAATGATTGCGTTGTGAATGATTAAAGTCATAAATGGATACGTTATCTGTGACATCTCCTTCCTCGGTTCCTGCTTCAACATAGCCGATAGGCTTATTTTTAACGAAAAGTATCAATTATGGTATATTTAAATAAGAAAAAATAATTGAAGCGGGGAATGATATGAGTACAATCGAAAAACAAAGACGTAAGAAATTCAGAGTGAAATCAATCGTACGGGCCATCATGGTCATCATCGGCGGAATTATTGCCGCGTATGGACTGGAAACCGTATTGATTCCGAATAGTGTATCTGACGGCGGTGTAACCGGACTCAGCATTGTCGGTTCACAGCTGTTTCATTTGCCTCTTGGGATCTTAATCGCGGTGATCAATATACCGTTTGTCTGGTTAGGATATAAGCAAATCGGGAAAGGTTTTGCGTTTCTATCAATTATCGGTATTGTCTCACTTGCCGCGGGCACGAGTTTTTTCCACCACACACCGGCTATCATTGAGGGAGACACCCTGTTAATCACCGTTGTCGGCGGGATTATTCTCGGCTTGGGAATGGGATTGGCATTGCGCAACGGCGGCGCCTTAGATGGAATTGATATGCTGGCTGTGCTTCTGTCACGGAAATTGCCGTTTGGCACGAGCGACCTCATTTTATTTTTAAACATGTTTGTGTTTATTTTTGTTTCTTTTGTATTCGGGCTGCAAGGCGCATTGCTTTCCGTCATTGCTTATTACATTGCGTCTAAGGTCATTCATGTGGTTGAGGAAGGCTTAAGCGGTTCTAAAACATTTCAGATTATCACCAATGAGCCTGCATTAATGGTAGAGACCATTCGTGAAGAATTGGGCCGGAGCGCTACTTATAAAGAAGCATACGGCGGTTTTTCTCATGAAAAATTCCAAGAAATCACGTGTGTTATCAACCGTTTAGAAGAAACCAAACTGAAAGAAATTATTAATGACATTGATAAACAAGCCTTTGTGACGGTATATGATGTCGCAGAAGTAAAAGGCAGTAATTTCAGAAAAGTCCATAATCATTAAGAAGTGAGCTGCCGTTAATCGGCAGCTTTTTTAAAAAAGGAGAAAAAACTTGCAAAAATAGAATGACGGCTGTATATTATTGATATATCAAACATTGACTAGTCAATTAATTGCGCAAAAGAAAGTGGGGATGGGTTTTGACAGCATGTTGTTCAGAGGAAGGCGAGATTTTATATCAGCTCCAATCACTGCATAAAGTGATCGGCACGAAGTTTGAAGCGTGCACCGGAATCAGCCAATCCCGCCTTGAGCTTCTCGCCGTGCTTTTTTACGTCGATGAGATCAGCCAAAGCGATCTTCAGAAAAAGGTGAATATTGATGGCGCAGCCGTGACCAGACACTTGAAACAGCTTGAAGCCAAAGAAATGGTCACAAGAAGGCGGAAGCCCGAGGACAACCGAATTATACTTGTCCGGCTTACTGAACAGGGGCGGGAGAGAATCGAGGCTTCCAAAAAGGAGAAGGAGCGTTTCATAAAGGAAATGCTTGCCGGTGTCAGCGAGGAAGAACGCAGTATGTTAAAAAACGTATTGTCACAGATGCAGAATAATATAGAAAATATGAAAGCATAGGAGTGTTTTACACATGAAAACAGAACTGAAAACAAACGACTTTATGGACATTATGAAAGGGCGCCGTTCCATTCGGAATTACGATCCGGCCGTAAAAATCAGCAAAGAAGAAATGACTCAAATCCTGGAAGAAGCAACGACGGCGCCGTCTTCAGTCAACGCGCAGCCGTGGCGTTTTCTCGTCATTGACAGCCCTGAAGGAAAAGAAAAACTCGCGCCGCTTGCAAGCTTCAACCAAACACAAGTCAGCACATCATCTGCGGTGATCGCGGTTTTCGCAGATATGAACAGTGATGACTATTTAGAAGAAATTTATTCAAAAGCGGTCGAACTGGGCTACATGCCGCAGGAAGTAAAAGACAGACAAATCGCTGCGTTGACGGCGCATTTTGAAAAACTGCCGGAGCAAGTGAACCGTGAAACGATTCTGATTGACGGAGGACTCGTTTCCATGCAGCTGATGCTTACGGCACGCGCGCACGGCTATGACACAAACCCGATCGGCGGCTACGATAAAGAAAAGATTGCCGAGGTTTTCGGAATGGATAAAGAGCGTTATGTACCGGTCATGCTGTTATCAATCGGAAAAGCGGCAGACGAAGGATATGCTTCCTACCGTCTTCCTATCGAAACAATCGCACAATGGAAATAAGGTTGAAGTGAAGCTGAGGGGAGAGGGACAGTGGAGATTATTGCAGCTGTTTTCGTCGGAATTGTAGCTTTAGAACATATATTTATCATGATACTTGAAATGTTTTTTATCAATTCGAAGGCAGCTAAGCGGTCCTTCAAATTGCCGAAGCATTTAGAAGGTGATCGGAATGTAGCGGTCATGTTTGCAAATCAGGGTCTGTATAATGGATTTCTGGCTGCCGGCCTCATTTGGGGGCTGATCCTCGGAGCTGATCCGATTGGCCATATGATTCAAATGTTTTTCGTCATCTGCGTGGTCATCGCGGCCATTTTCGGAGGCTTTACTTCAAACAAATCAATTATCGTAAAACAAGGACTTCCGGCTGTTTTAGCGCTTATTTTTCTATTATTGGCGTAGCAGACGGAAAGAGGGCTTCCGGAAAGGAAGCCCTCTTTTTTTATTCTGTTTTGAAAATCATTCCTTATATGCATCAGTTTCATGCAAACTAACAATTAGAAGTTATAGATCGGGTAACGTATGATAAGTGAAAATAACAAATCGCGGAGGCAATCAATGGATTGGCATCAGATTAATTATTTTCAGACAGTGGCGCAAGTGCAGCATATTACACAGGCAGCAAAACAGCTGTCCATATCTCAGCCCGCTCTCAGCCGTTCGATTTCAAAGCTTGAAGACGAGCTGGGCGTTCAGCTTTTTGATCGCAAAGGCAGGAATATTTATTTGAATCGGTACGGGAAAATGTTTTTGCATCGTGTGGAACAATCTATCAGACAAATTGAAATCGGTAAGCAGGAAGTGTGGAATGAAATCCATCCCAACAACGGCACAATATTGTTGTCTTTTTTGCCGTCGCTTGGCATGAGTATGGTTCCGGATGTGATCAGCTCGTTTCAACACATGTATCCTCATGTCAATTTTCAGTTGACCCAAGCATCAAATCAGCAGATTATCGAGCAATTAACGTCAAGAGAAGTGGACATCGCATTGACTTCGCTTCGTGATGAAAACGATGAGGTGATCTGCCAGCCGCTTTTAACAGAAGAGTTATATTTAGCCGTTTCTGCTGAACATCCGCTCGCCTCATATGATGAAATTGATTTGAAAATGGCGGAGCATGAACCGTTTATCTCTTTTAAAGATACAAATGTTCTTCACGGCATGATTAAAGAGTTGTGTGAAAAAGCGGGATTTTCACCGGATGTCGTATTTGAGGGAGAAGATATTGTGACAGCTTCCGGGTTAGTCGGCGCTAAACTGGGGGTGTCTCTTATCCCTGACTTGCACGTTTTTGATAAAACAAAGGTCAAACTTCTCAGTGTCACCAATCCGATCTGTGAAAGAGAGATTGGTTTGGCTTGGAGGAAAGACGGCTATTTATCGCCGGCAGCGGAGAATTTTATAGCGTTTATTCAAACCCGGCTTAACAGAAAAGGGGGAAGATAAATGACTTACATTCGCCGCGGCACACTTCAATTCAAAAAGGTAAACTTCGCTTTGTTTGCTGGCGGATTTTGCACGTTTGCCATCCTTTGGGGAACACAGCCGCTGCTGCCTGATATCGCAAACGATTTTCACCTGTCACCGGCGATTTCAAGCTTAAGCCAATCAGCGGCAACGATTGCTTTAGCCATCAGTCTGGTATTCGCCGGTTTTTTATCAGAAATGTACGGGCGGAAGCAGATAATGGGCGTGTCATTATTTGCTGCATCCATCCTAGCCGTTCTCACAGGGTTTGTTTCGGACTTTCAGCTGCTCGTCGTTTGCAGGGCGCTGCAGGGAGTTGCATTAGCGGGGCTTCCCGCCGCGGCAATGGCTTATTTAGCTGAAGAAATCGAGCCGGACAGCTTGGGAATGGCAATGGGGCTTTATATCAGCGGAAATTCGATTGGCGGCATGACGGGACGCATCATCAGCGGCTTTCTGACGGATTCCTTCAGCTGGCATACGGCTTTGCTGACGATCGGCCTCATCAGCTTGCTGGCAAGCATTATCTTCTGGACGATCCTTCCTGCCTCTTCTCATTTTACGCCCCGGACATATAAAAGAAACGACATTTTCACCTCATTTTACCGTCAATACAGGACGCCCGGTTTCGGCTGCCTTTTGATCATCGGTTTTTTATTGGAAGCCGGCTTTGTATCTTTATATAACTATATCGGTTTTCAATTGATGAAGCCGCCTTATTCACTAAGCCAAACGGCAGTCGGATTTATTTTTCTCGTATACCTTGTCGGAACGTTCAGTTCAACGTGGATGGGCATGTTAGCAGACAAATACGGCAAAAGAAAAATCCTGCCATTCTCATTGGTGATTGTCATGATTGGTGTCTGCATTACTTTATCTGCTGATATAGGGATCATGATTTTAGGAGTTGCGATTTTCACATTCGGCTTTTTTGCGGGCCATTCGATCTCCAGCAGCTGGGTTGGCGAACTGGCCGTCCGCGATAAGGCACAGGCCGCGGCCTTATATTTGTTTTCCTATTATGTGGGAGGGAGCATCGGGGGGACTGCAAGCGGCGCTTTCTATCACCAATTCGGCTGGGGCGGCATTGCCGTCATGATCACGGCGCTTTCTGCCGTTTCAGCAGCCGTTTCAGTCTGGCTGGGATTATTGACGAAACGAAAAAAAGATAAACACCAATAGGCGTTTATCTTTTTTGAATTACAGATAAATGCTTACCGCAGAATAGATGAGCAGCAGACACATCACGATGCGAAACGCTTTATCGTGTTTCTCAAAGAGATGTTTAAAAACAGAGCCGAACGCCGACCACAGCAGTAAAGCCGCCCAGCCCAGGAGAATAGCCGACGCGAGCCAGAACGCAATCAATGGATACGTGTGCTGAAATGGCAATATAAAAGCGCTCATTAAGGTTAAAAAGAATAAAATACTCTTTATATTGATCATTTGAAACAGAAATCCCGATAGAAAAGACGATCGGTTTTTTTCAGAATCGCCTTTTGATGTTTTGGGCAGCGAGATCTGCCAAGCCAAATAGAGCAAATAGACGGCTCCGGCAATTTTAAAGTAAGGTTCCACGACGGGAATCCAATGATAAACACTCATGGTAAACAGACCGCTGAGAATGCCGAGAACTGCAAATCCCGTCAGGATTCCGCCGTTAAAACGCCATGAACCGATAAAGCCGGCTCTGCGCGCTTCATTCATCATTAAAATATTGCTCGGTCCGGGTGTAATAGATGTCATCAGGACATAAGAAAGAAAAGCTATGATACTCATTAAATCACCTTCATTTGCTAATGTGATGGAACCGTTTTTTATTGTATGATAAGAATAGTTATAAATAAAATTGAAAAATAAAATCGCATTATTGATTTTTTCGATACATCTTAGAGGTG
The DNA here is from genome assembly GCF_011066015.1 of Bacillus sp. EKM206B. Classification (NCBI taxonomy): domain Bacteria; kingdom Bacillati; phylum Bacillota; class Bacilli; order Caryophanales; family Bacillaceae; genus Bacillus; species Bacillus sp. EKM206B. Next base: position 25,656 of record NZ_JAAMNL010000011.1, on the reverse strand, counting down.
AATTCATATGGAGATCAGACATCTTATTACATTTCAGGCCATTGTAGATAAGGGAAGCTATACAGGGGCCGCGGCGAAGCTGGGATATACGCAGTCGACGATTACGACTCATATTCAGGCGCTTGAACAGGAGATCGGCGGCGCATTATTTACGTACGAAAAAAGGCGTCTGAAACTGACGCCTTTAGGGAGAGAGCTGATACCGTTAGCCGAGGATTTACTTTCCGCCCATGACAAGATCAAAAATATGCAAAGCATTCACGAGGTGAAGGGCGTTTTAAAAATTGCTGCGCCGGAGTCTTTGACCATTTCCAGACTGGGGCCGATTATCAGAGAATATTCCATGAAGTATCCGAACGTCAATATCATATTGAGCAACGGAACATGCGGGCAGAATCAGGTGGAATTAGTAAGCGGCCGCGTGGATATCGCATTTATGGTGTATCCGGAGATACAAATGGAAAAATGCATACATCATTCTTTATTGGAGGAACGCATCGTCCTCGTGGCGGGCAGTGACGCACCGGAACATTTTGACGACTATCAACAAAGCGGCAAGCACTTTTTTATTACAAATGAAGAAGGATGCAGCTATCGGACTATGTTTGAACGATTTCTCGTCAAACATGATATCAGTCATTTACAAACAATGGAATTGTGGAGTATAGAAGCCATTAAGCAGACGGTGATGAGCGGACTCGGTTTCTCCGTTTTACCTTATATTACGGTAAAAGAAGAGGTAAAAGCGGGGAAGCTGAAAATTCTTCAGCAGTCTGAGCCGTTCGAGCGGCTTTATTCTCATATGCTGGTCAAAAAGAAAAAATGGCAGCTTCCGGCCGCCGAGGCTTTTGTGTCGCTTGTTCTTGAGTCGTTTGGTGATAAATAATGTTTAGGTTAATTTGAAAGCCGATGCCTGCGTGCATCGGCTTTTGTTTTTGTCCGGAATCTTAATGACATTTTCGATGTCAGCCAGCTGTTTTTTGACTCCATACCTACCTTTTTTTAAAAAAAGAGAGCCGATCAGCAAATATGGTATGATTTACATAATCAGGGAGTGAGAAGATGAATATGAAGAGGGCATATTACGCTATTTTATACAGCCAGACCGCTATCAACTTGGGGTTCTCACTTTATACGATGGCTGTCATCTTGTTTTTGTTTACAAAAACCGGTTCGACGGCGATGGCCTCTCTTATGACGTTCGTCAGCATTGTATGTCGCGTATTGGGCAGTGCCGTTTTGCCGCTGGTCACCGGCCGGTTCACGCTTCGGTCTTTGTTAATCGGTTCTCAATTGATTCAGATCACACTGTTAGTCTGTTTGTTTTTTGTCATCCAAACCGGTTCATCCGCATTCTTTTTTCTGATGTTTTGTCTGATCGGAGGCATTTCTTTTTGCAACGGATGGTTTGCTCCGATAAAAAGCGCGCTGATTGGGGAAATCATTCCTCCTGATCGAAGGGCGAAAGCGAACGGTTTATTATCTGCGGCGGATCAGACCGTTCAGTTTGCGGGGTGGTCTCTCGGCGGCGTCATCATAGCGTTCTTGGGAGAGAGCGATACAATGATCGTCACTGTCATGTTATTGGTTTCTTCGGTTTTGGGCATCATTCTGTTTCTTCAAGTACGCATGTGTGCGCCGGCAGCAGTCAGGGAACGTTCCCTTTTTGCAGATGCGGCAAGCGGCTGGGTGTATTTATTTCGGCAAAAGCAGCTGAGGGTTCTCATTGTGATGGATGTGATCGAATCGTGGGCAGGCATGATATGGATCGGGTCTGTGTCCTTGACTTATGTGCATGACGTCCTTCATAAAGGAGAGGCTTGGTGGGGGTATGTCAACGGAGTCTATTATGCAGGGACGATGATCGGCGGACTGATCATCTATAAGTTATCCGGTCAGTTTCAGCATCATCTCATTCCGCTTATGCTGACGGGAGCCTTGGCATATGGAATGTTCACGTTTATTTATGGGTTGATCACAAGTGCCGTTACGGCCCTTTTTCTGGTGCTGTGTATGGGGCCGGCTTGTGTATTACGAGATCTCACGCAGGAAACATTGCTTCAAAACATCACGACCGAAAAGACACGGGTCAATATATTAGCGGCGAGATCAGCTTTAGTTCAGTTCATTTTTATGTTTTCCATTATCGGAACGGGGGTCATCTCGGATGTATTCGGCGTGCGGTTTATTTATATTGGCGCAGGCCTCCTCTTATTAATTTCGGCTTTTATCGGATTTTCTCAGCTGCGAATGAAGAAGATGGTACAAAGCCGCATGTAGTGTAGTATAATGAGGAACGTACGTTCTATATCGAGAGAGGAGAGGGTAATGTGGGACATCTGGCACTGCAATTGTATGATTATCATCTTTGGGCAAATCAGCAAATATTCACCCGGCTTAAAGAGCTTCCGGAGGATGTGTACCGTAAGGAGATTCAAAGTGTCTTTCCGTCGATAGCCGGTGTATTGACTCATGTGTATCTGTCGGATAAGGGGTGGTTTGATGTGTTCTCCGGAGAGCGTCTGGAGGATACGCTGAAATCAGCTGACCAGCAAAAAGAGGACATCTTGTCTAAAGAGATAGAAGAGCTGGAAGATATGTTCTCGGAATTATCAGACCGGTATCAATTATTTTTGCAAAAGGAAGAAAATATCAGCCTCCCCCTTGAAATAGAGCATCCGTCAGGTGACATCATGAAAACCGCAGCGGCCGATATGATCCTCCATGTTGTGAACCACGGAACGTATCATCGCGGGAATATAACAGCCATGCTCAGACAGATGGGGTATGCTTCTGTGCCGACGGATTACGGTATGTATTTATATATAAACAAAAAGTAAACAAGACAGCCAACGCGGCTGTCTTGTGATATCCGTAAAACAGCCAAATCATATGAGTGATTTGGCTGTTTCGTTTGCTATGCCATGTTCTGCAGCCGTTCTAAACTGTTTTTCCAATTCGCTTCAAGCGCTGTAAAAGCAGCGGCGGCATCTTGCTGTTCTAATGCGTGAATGATATCAGAGTGTTCATTATATGATCTGTTTAAAGCGCCGTTTTCACTGAAATAGCGGATTTCCATTCTCTGAATTTTGACTTTCAGGCTTACTAGCAATTTGTGAAGTTCGGCGTTGTCCGCAAGCAGAATGATGCGATGGTGAAATGCATTGTCCGCTTCCAGGATGGCCAGTTTATCGCCGTCTTTCATTGTTTGAAGAAGATTTTCATTCAGCTGTTTCAATTCCTGAATCACGGCATCGTCCACATGCGGGAGAGCTTGCTGCAATGCGAGTTTTTCAAGCGTCCAGACGATGGAATACAAGTTTTCCGCTTCTTTTAACTCAATCGGAGCGACAAGCGTCCATCTGTTCGCTTTTGTTATCACCAAGCCGTCATCTTCCAGCCGCAATAAGGCTTCCCGTATCGGGGTGCGGCTGATTCCCAATGTTTCCGACAAATCCTTGTCCTTTAACTTTGTTTCCGGTTTGAGCTTGCCCGTTATGATCCAGTTTCTGAGTGTGCGATACACTTCGTCCCGCATGATGGTTCTTTTCAGCACAGGTTCTTTGTTTTGATTATCCAATGGAACACCTCATGAATCGTAGTATACATATTTGCATTTTACCACAGTCCGGGCGCTGGTTAGAAATGAAGAGGGACGTCTAAGAATGAATCGAACCGAGATGCTTCATCTCAATATGCTGAAAGTCAGCGGAGCCGCCTTCAGAAAAGAGCGTGATTCCCTGATCTTCGTGTTTTGGGAACACTTCATTTGTCAAAACGGTTTTTCCGTCGTCTGCAAATACTTCAATACTTGTTTTATCCACGAGAATTTTCAGATGGACGCGCCCTTTGTTTCCGTCAAATGGGGCTTTGCTTTCGGCGTATGCACCGGTTTTATCAGGCTGGTCTGTAAACGATCTGTTCACATAGGCATAGCCGTCTTCTGCCGAAATACCGATATCAATATGCCGACTTTGGTCTGCTGATTCTCTGAGTCTGACGCCTGCATTTTTGATATCTGACCAAGCGATATCCATATCAAGCTGATATGTATCACCTTTGATCGGCAGTGTCTCTGAACCGTTCACCTGTTTGTGTTCTATGCTGTCAGTTGAAGAGGTTAATTGGTTCAATGCTTCAACCGGCTCTGACACTAGGCTGTATGTGCCGCCTTCCTGCTGCTGAAGGCGGATTTCACGGACGATAGAATCCGTGCCGTTAAAGCCGTTTTTTAGTGTCGGTGTTTCATTCGGATAATCCCAATTGTTCATCCATGCCAGCGCATAGCGTTTTGTCAGCGGATCTTCGCTATTACCGTCCTCAAATGTGACGCCGCCGTACCAGTCAAAGCCGTAATCGAGCCATTGCGGTTCTTCTTGATCGGGGGTAAATTCCTTCCCGTCAAAGTTTCCGGTCCAATACGCGTATGTATTCGGTTTGCCTGCGGGTTTGCCGTTTGCGCTTGCGCCCAGAACCCACTTGGCTGTTCCGTCATCTGCACGCATCATATAAAGGTCGGGGCATTCGACGAGGCCGATCTGCTGAGTGATAAAACCGCCCGTGTATTTCCAATTTTTTAAATCGGGTGATTCATAAAAACCGATTTTTTCGCCTTCGGCCATGGCCATCACCCATTTGTCATCCTGTTCATCCCAGATCACTTTCGGGTCCCGGAAATCCTTAGTTCCCGGATTTTTCATCACGGGCTGATCACTATAGGAAGTAAACGTTTTTCCTTTGTCCGTGCTGTACCATAAATATTGTTCCTGGGCTTTTGTTTTGGCTGTCGGCTGCGTTGTGACGGCGACCAGCGCGTTTTTGCCGAAGCCCGCGGTGTTGTGTTTATCAATGACGACAGAACCGGACCATATATCGCCGTTTTCGTTGGTGTATTTCGGAATAGCCGTGCCTTCGTCCGTCCAGTGCACCAAGTCCTCTGATACGGCGTGCCGCCATTCTGTGCCGTTGCCGTTCGGGTAATCCCGATTATAAAGATAGTAGTAATGATATTTCCCCTCGAAAAAAATGGGCTTTTGAGGGTCGTTTTTCCATTTGTCCGGGGTCGTAAAATGATACGCCGCACGGTAATCTTTCTTATGCTCCGTGTTTGTGTCAGAGGAATTGTGGCTTTTGTTCGGCAGTAAGCCGACAAACAGGAACGCACCCAAAAAGATCAATATTACAACGGGCCATTTTCGTGACATGATTGAGTTCACCATCTTGTTGAGAAATAAAAGAAAATGCCAATGAAGTATCGGCATTTTCTTTTTGTTGTTATTAGTTGTTAACCGTAAGCTGTCCTTGTTCAAGGATGCTGTTTTTAACAACGGATGTTTTCTTGCCTTTGATGTTCATTAAGAAGCTTGGCGCAAATGTTGCCTTTTTATCCTCAAAGAAGCCTCTGTTTGTCATGTAGCTTGTGATCACGACATTGTTGCCTTTGGCTTGCGGCACTGCGAAGTGAGAGTAAGTGAACGTTACATCGTTAGGATCAAGACCCATTTGCAGTACAAGACCAGTTTTGTTCAGCGGCTTGTAAGGACCTGTTAAAGAGTTTGATACATAACCAAGCATGTAGATATCGTTGGAGTTAATACCGTCGATCGTCATTTTTGAACCGCGTGAATCAGTGAACAGGTACCATTTGCCGTTCATTTTGAAAACATTCGCGCGCTCGATTTCATCAGTTACCGTGTTTGAAGTGATCAGCGGCTTCATGACTTTTTTCAATGTGTAGTCATTGTTTAATTCTACGATACCGAGGGCGCCGTTCGCTAATTCAGCATCGCGTTTTTTAGCACTTTGCTGAAGCTTCTGACTTTCTTTACGGAAGAAGTTTGTGCTGCCGCCGTAGTACGCTTTGTTAAATAAAGATTCTTCGCCTTGGTATCCGTTATCTGTTCCCGTGTTGGCTTCGAATACAAGGTATTTATGGCCTTTGTCTTCAACGTAGTGAGGGTCTCTCAGCGTATGGTTGTCGCCGGATGTATAGTTCCCTTCATCGATAAACTGCTGAACGTTTTGATATGTTTTTCCGTCACCGTCAAAAATCGTTTTATGATCTTCCACTCCGTTGATCTTGAGCGTGTCATCAGATTTTGACACATTTACCTGCGCCGTTGTCAGGCTTTGTTTGCCGTAATGTGTACCGGAAAAGTCAGTGTAGAATAAACGGATTTTCCCGTCAGATGTAAAGGTTGCAGAACCGGACCATTCTTGTGTCTGTTCTTTCAGGATTTCATCGTTGGCGTCGAACTTATCGCTGTCTTTAAAGACACGGCCCGCGTTTTTCCAGCTGTCGATCGAGTTGTCGCCGACTTTTTGATAAAACATGTAGATGGATGTGTCATCAGCGTCTTTCGGGCTTCCGGCAAGAGCAAACACGACGTGATAGCCGTTGTATTCAGCTACTGTTCCGTCAGCGTTTTGGAGCGGCCAGCTGTCCCACACATCCAGTCCTTTTGCGGACTCGATATTTTTAATTGTTGATTGGTCGAATTGAGGCACTTGGTATTTTTCACTTTGCTGCTGTTTAGGGATCTGCAGCATATCATGGCGTGTGATGTGAGAGACGCCGTACGTTTCTTTGTAAGGTTTTTGGGTATTTTCTTTCGCGAAGGCTTGAGTCGCTCCCCCTGCCAGAAGTGCAGTCGTAAAAGTTAGAACTGTGGCTCGTTTTGCAAATTTTTTGATGTTCATGTTCATGTCTCCTTTTGTATGTACCTTTTTTGCGATCTGCCGATTCGATCCTCCTGCATTCATGGATGGCAGGTTTGTTACAGAAAAAAAGACCTAAAATATGTATGGGGTGACGCCAAAGAATACACTTTGCCCTTAACACATTTTAGGTCTTGCCTGCTTTATCAGTAACAATCCTGCATGATTTACTTGTCGACATCATTCTATTAGACTCTGATTCTATTGACAACTGGTCTATTTTCCTCTTTTGGATGATAGTAAAATGAAAAAAGGCCTTTTAATATATGGGTAATTGAGACTAAGGGGTGCTCTGGGCCTAGGAAAAAACCTCTCTAAAAAAGAGAGGTTATTTTTTCTTGATAGATAATAAAGCGATGGTGGCTAAAATCAGCAAAGTACCCAGCCATTCTGATATTCCGAAGGGAACATGCAGCCAGATAACAGCTAAAAAAGCTGCCGACAGCGGCTCTGCACAGGCGAGCAGGCTGGTTTCAGAGGCACTCAGATATTTCAGGCTTTCCAAGTAGCAATAAAAAGCGATGAGCGTTCCGAAAATGATGATAAACACAATCGCGGCATATGCAGGAAAGGACCACTCGCCTTCAAATTTCCAGGGCGGGCGGATCAAGCTGAGGGCGGCTCCGCCGATCAGCATGCCCCATCCGACAATAATGGCCGATCCCCATTTCTTCAGCAGACGATGCGGCTGAAGGGTGTAAAACGCCAGTGCAAACGCCGAACTGATGCCCCAAAAGACGGCCAGACCGGATATGGACAGGCTTCCGACATTACCGTGCGTGACCAAAATGAATGTGCCGGCAACCGCCAATAAGACGGCCAGAAGCTCTTTTGCTGAAGGAATTCTCTTTGCGCGAATCGCTAAAAAGCATGTGATGATCGCTGGCCCTAAATACTGAAGAACGGTAGCAGTTGCCGCGTTGCCGTACTCAATTGCCGCGAAGTAGGTGTATTGAACGCCTAACATTCCGAAAATCCCGAATAAAAGAAGGGGGAATTCTGTCCCGTCTGTCTTTCCAAACAGCCCATATCCGTCCTTTTTCTTTGCGGTACGCGATGCCGAGCAGAAGCGCCCCTGACACCAGAAGGCGCACCGAAGTCAGCCATTCTGTATTAAAATGGCGGTGCTGGAACAGATACTGGGCAACCGTTCCCGAGACCCCCCATAAGATAGCTCCTGTCAGCACAAGCCAAATGCCTGTTGTTCGTGAATAAGAAAGAGCAGCGTGTTTTTCCAGGATAGACACCCCCGATTCTGATGTTGTGATGCTAACTTACAATAATTAGGAAATCGAACGTCTTCCATGTGATATATTATATATTGTATATTTTATATTAAATTCCGTCAAAATAATTTTCGGAGAAAGCGCTTACGAAACGCCGTCTGATGATTGAGCAATAAAAAAACACCCCGGCTGGTTTCCGGGGTGTGTTGGTTATTCTGCAATCGCGTCTGTTAAAACAGGAACGACTTGTTTCTTTCTGGATACGACGCCTTTTAAAAGAGCCGTGTTGTTTTCTAAAGTCACGTTGAATGCTTTTTCCACTTTTGACGCTTGATCACCGATGGCAAGCGCAAGGGAATCGTTTTCCAGAATATCCGTAATCACGAGAAGGAACAGGTCAAGGTTCTTCTCAGCAATTACTTTTGAAAGAGCCGCTTCTAATTCCGGCTGCCGCTTTTTAACATCTTCAATATCAACTGTGTTGACTTGGGCGATTTCGACTTTTTTGCTGCCGAGCGTGAACTCTTTCGCATCAAGAGAAATCAGTTCTTCCACAGTTTTTTTGCTTAAGTCGGCGCCCGCTTTCAGCATGTTTAAGCCGTACTCTTCCGCATCTACGCCGGCAATTTCAGCAAGCTCTTTTGCCGCTGCGATATCTTGCTCCGTGCAAGTCGGAGATTTAAATAACAGAGAGTCAGAAATGATTGCTGACAGCATGAGGCCCGCAATTTCTTTCTCGATTTTCACGTTATTTTCTTTGTACATTTTGTTTAAGATCGTAGCCGTACAGCCGACCGGCTCAGCACGGTAGTAAAGAGGTTCCGCTGTTTCGAAGTTGGCGATACGGTGGTGGTCGATAACTTCAAGAACCTGAACGTCTTCGATATCCTTGATGCTTTGCTGGCGTTCATTGTGGTCAACAAGGATGACGCCGTTTACTTCGTTTGCGGCTGTTTCCACCAAACGCGGGCTTTCCTGCTTGAAATAATCAAGCGCGTATTGTGTTTCGCCGTTGACTTGTCCGAGGCGGACGGGCTCAGCATTGAAGCCGAGTTTATTTTTTAGATCAGCGTAGGCAATGGCAGAGCAAATGGTATCTGTGTCTGGGTTTTGATGTCCGAAAATAAGAATTTTTTCCATAATAACTCCTTGTCCTTTTTTGTAGTGTAAACAATCTTTTTATAGTTTAACACGTCTTGAGGAGGGTGTAATCTTCAAAACCTTAAAAATTGATGTGAAAAAGAAGCATTTTTGTTGAGAGGTGGAGAGGATTGCGAGTAAAATACTGGGTAAGTCAGATGCTAATCAGCATATAGTATCAAAAAAGGTACTATGGAGGATGAAAAATGAACATATATCCGAATAAAGAAGGTTGTCCGGTTGAACTGACGCTTTCCGTTATCGGCGGAAAGTGGAAGGGTATTTTGTTTTATCATATGATCGGCGGAAAAAAGCGGTTTAATGAGTTTCGGCGCATTTGCCCCAGCATTACGCAGCGTATGCTGACGCTTCAGCTTCGCGAGCTTGAGGCGGACGGCATCGTGCATCGCGAGGTATATCAGCAGGTGCCTCCAAAGGTGGAGTATTCTCTTACCGAATTCGGCAGGTCGCTGGAACCGATCGTTTTGCAAATGAAGAAATGGGGAGATGCCAACAGGGAGTTTCTCGAGGCATACCGGGAAAAAACGTCTCCTCAAGATCAGTCCGCTCAAAAATAAGAAGCAGCAAAGGATTAAATTCCTTGCTGCTTTTTTTTATTTCATCGCGATGGCTTTTCTGGCGTTGCGCACATCATTTTTCAGCAATTCGCTCAGGTTGTAAGCCGGATATTGACCCCGTTCTTCCATATACTCAAAGACCATTTGGTGCCACTTGATGGCCGCGTTTAAGTGCTTGACGAAGACGTGTCTTAATTGAGGTGTGGCCGTCTCTGTAATGGCTCCGGCATAATTGCGGACAGATGTTTTGGCCAGAATAAGCAGGCCGCCGCTGTAAAAGGAGGAATCAGCGCGCTCTTCTGTTTCATCCTCACGAAAAGCGGGAGCTTCAGGGAAGAAAGGAAGCAGTTCACGCAGATTTTGTTCCAGCGAATGGATGGAAAATCTGTAGAGCTGTTTTAATCTGGCATCGCTTACGTCCCGCTCTGTTCTTTTTAATTTCACAAGTCCGTTTGCCTGGAAAGCCACTAACTCATGCAGTTCTAACGTTTCATGCCATGCTAATGTTCTCCGCTCAGTCATGGTGTAAGAATCTCCTTTATCCTTCATTTTCACTTTCAGCATATGCCCCGGTCCCGATGTTGTTCCTGATGTTTTGAAGTTTCCAGAAAGGGAAACTCAATGTAAAGGAAATACGAAATAGAGGTGAAACTATATGTGGGACATGATAAAGAACTTCTTCCTTTTCAGCAGCGGGGTTTTGCAGGCGACCACTCTCTTACTTATCGTTATCGTCTTGTTATATGTACGAAAAACCAAAAAGAAAAACAGAGATACTTCTGGTTTCATGGATGATCAGGATCACTGATACAACGGGCATTCTTTCACTGGGATGTCCGTTTGTCTGTTTTCATGTTTCACATGGAACATTGCGGCTGTCCGCGCTCATTTTACTTGCGATTTCGACTTATGTTAAAATATATACGTGTATTTTGGAGAGTTTATGGAAAATTCAGGTCTTGAAAGAGACATTGCGGCGTCAAAAGAGCAGTCGTCTAAGCTGCTCTTTTCTATTCGTATGTTCGAATGATACAAGGTTTGAGGTGAGTAAGTGAAAAATACAAGGGCTCTAATAGAAGGCGCCATTTTGATCAGTATTTTTGCAATCATTTCCCTTTTGGTCGTGTACCTCCCTTTACTGGGGGCAATTCTTCTCTTTGCTTTGCCGCTGCCGATCATTCTTTACACCATTCGGCATGGTCTGAAGCCCGGGGTATGGATGGGGCTTGCCAGCCTTCCTGTCAGCTTTATTGTAAGTTCGTTTACCGGGCTTACAGGCGCTTTTACGGCGGCCTGTACGGGAATCGCCATGGGATATTATTTTAAAAAGAAACAGCCCGGCTATGCGGTTGCTGCCGGCGCTATGGCGTATGTGCTGTGCGGCGTCGTTTTTTTTGTGGTCAGCATCGTGTTTCTTAATATGAATGTGGTTGATACCACCATGTCCCAGCTTCGGGAGTCGCTGTCTGTGGCTGATACCATGTCAAAACAGCTGGGTTACGGAGACCAGTTCGGGAAGCAGATCAAGCTGATGGAAAGTCAGCTGAGCACGGTTCAATATCTTTTTCCTACAGTGCTCGTATTGACCGGCATCGTTTTTTCTTTCCTCAGTTATGCTATGGCAAGGCCGCTTTTACGGCGATTTTCCCCTGATCTTCCGAAGATGAAGCCTTTTAGAGAGCTCAAACTCCCGCAAAGCGTTGTCATTCTGTATTTTATTGTGACGATATTAGGGTTTCTGCCTTTAGAAAAAGGGCATATGCTGTATTCGGTTTCATTGAATGGGGGATTTATTCTCAGCTTGCTGATTTGTATTCAAGGATTAGCGTTTATTTTTTTCTATTGCCGCGAAATGGAGATGCCGAAAGCCGTTCCTGTATTAGCAATTGTGCTGGGGGTGCTTTTTCCGCTCATCTTGTCCGTGTATCTCCTCTTAGGCATCATTGACATAGGCTTTAACATAAGAAATAAGGTGACGCGAAATTGAGTGTGACTTACAGGTGGGGAGTTGATAGAAATGCCTAGTTTTTATGAAAAACCGTTGTTTCGGTATCCCATCTATGCATTGATTGCATTGTCAATCATCATAATCCTCATCAGCATTTACTTTAACTGGCTGATAGGAGCCATCGGCGTTGTGCTGCTCGCCGTGATCTTGTTTTTCATTAAACGTGCGGATTCTCTGATCAGAAAAGAAATTGACGATTATATCTCCACGTTATCGTATAGATTGAAAAAAGTAGGCGAAGAGGCATTAATGGAAATGCCTATCGGGATTATGCTGTTTAATGATCAATATTACATTGAGTGGGCGAATCCGTTTTTGTCTTCCTGTTTTAATGAAAGCACGCTCGTCGGACGGTCGCTGTATGACACATGCGAGGCCGTCGTGCCGCTGATCAAGCAGGAGGTCGATTCGGAAACGATCACCTTGAATGAGCGGAAGTTTAAAGTAGTGATTAAAAGAGATGAGCGCCTGCTTTATTTCTTTGATGTGACAGAACAGATTCAGATTGAAAAGCAGTACGAAAATGAGAGAACCGTGCTGGCATATATCTTCTTAGATAACTATGATGACGTCACACAGGGGCTGGATGACCAAACGAGAAGTACGATGAACAGCCAGGTCACCTCATTATTAAATGCGTGGGCGCAGGAGTACGGCATTTTCCTGAAACGGACGTCCTCGGAGCGGTTTATCGCGGTGTTAAATGAACACATTTTAACGGAGCTTGAAAACGCGAAATTTTCGATTTTGGATGAAATCCGAGAAAAAACAGCCGTTCACACTGTATCTTTGACTCTCAGCATCGGGATCGGCGCATCGGTTTCTTCCTTGAAGGAGCTTGGAGATCTGGCGCAGTCCAGCCTGGATTTGGCTCTCGGCCGCGGAGGCGACCAAGTGGCGATCAAAATGCCGAACGGCAAGGTGAAATTTTACGGCGGCAAAACGAATCCGATGGAGAAGCGCACAAGGGTGCGCGCCCGGGTGATTTCCCACGCGCTCAAGGAAATTGTCTCAGAAAGCAGCAATGTCATTATTATGGGGCACAAATTTCCTGATATGGACGCAGTCGGAGCCGCAATCGGAATATTGAAGGTGGCGCAGGCCAACGGCAAAGAAGGCTACATCGTCATTGATCCGAACCAGATCGGATCAAGCGTTCAGCGTCTGATTGAAGAAATTAAAAAATATGAAGAGCTGTGGTCGCGGTTCATCACGCCGGAAGAGGCGATGGAAATTTCAAATGACGACACGCTGCTTGTCGTCGTTGATACACATAAACCATCCCTTGTGATGGAAGAGCGTCTCGTGAACAAAATCGAGCACATCGTTGTGATTGACCACCACCGCAGAGGCGAGGAATTTATTAAAGACCCGCTGCTCGTTTATATGGAGCCATATGCTTCATCCACCGCAGAACTCGTGACGGAGCTGCTTGAATACCAGCCGAAGCGGCTCAAAATCAATATGATTGAAGCGACGGCCCTGTTAGCTGGTATAATAGTGGATACAAAGAGTTTTTCCCTTCGCACGGGCTCGCGGACGTTCGACGCCGCTTCTTATTTGAGAGCGAAAGGCGCAGATACGGTTCTGGTGCAGAAAGTTCTCAAAGAATCCGTCGGTTCTTATATCAAGCGGGCGAAGCTGATCCAGCATACGTCTCTTTATAAAGAACATATCGCGATTGCTTCTCTTCCTGAGAACGAAGAGGAGTACTTTGACCAGGTGCTGATTGCGCAGGCGGCTGATTCCCTCTTATCGATGAGTGAAGTGGAAGCTTCATTTGCGGTAGCCAGACGGGATGAGCATACGGTGTGCATCAGTGCGAGATCGCTGGGTGAGGTCAATGTGCAGATTATTATGGAGGCGCTGGATGGCGGAGGGCATTTAACCAATGCGGCAACCCAGTTATCGGGCATTTCTGTCTCAGAAGCGCTCGTCCGGCTGAAGGAAGCCATTGATGAATATTTTGAGGGAGGCGTTCAGAGATGAAGGTTATTTTCTTACAAGATGTAAAAGGTAAAGGAAAAAAAGGCGAAATGAAAAACGTAGCAGACGGTTATGCACATAACTTTCTCATTAAAAAAGGCCTCGCTGTCGAAGCAAATGCGACAAACATCAGCGCATTGAAAGGACAGAAAGAAAAAGAGAAAAAAGAAGCGATTGCCGAGCTTGAAAGAGCGAAAGATTTGAAGGAAACGCTTGAACAGCTGACTGTTGAGCTGAGTGCCAAATCCGGTGAAGGCGGCCGTCTATTCGGATCTGTCACAAGCAAACAGATTGCAGAAGCGCTGCAAAAAACGCATAAGATTAAAGTGGATAAACGGAAACTGGAGCTCCAAGACGGTATCCGCACACTGGGATATACAAACGTTCCTGTAAAGCTGCACCCTGAAGTTCAGGCTGTGCTGAAGGTTCACGTAAAAGAAGAAGCGTAAAATACAATGAAAAACCCGCCGATCCGGCGGGTTTTTTTCATGTCAGCAGACGGCGCAGCGCAAGAAAATGATGAGATTGTTTCATTTCCGATCGTTACCAGATTGCATATTATATTACATCATAACGAAGGATGTGTCGGTATGAAACGATTTTTTTCTGAAACATATTTTAATAATCCGGAGAATAAAAAGGCGCTGGAGCACTATCCGCTGATCGGAGACGGAAAAGACGGGGAAGTCTACCGCTTAACACACAACAAATGCGTAAAATACTTCTTTGAAAAAGGGACATGCAAGAAGGAATTGGCGGCTTTAAAGACCGGACAAGGTTCCCCGGTGATTCCAAGACTGTATGAATACGGAGATCGTTATATTGTGATGGAATACATCCAAGGCACCTCTCTTGCCCGCCATATCAGAAAAGAAAAATCCCTGTCCGTCAAACTGACTGCTGATATTTTAAATATGCTGGATGAATTAAAAAGAATCGGTTTTACCAGATGGGATGCCGAAATCAGGCACATTCTGATCAATGAACACGGAAATCTTAAAGTCATCGACCATAAAAGAGCTTTTTCCGCCATTACCCGGTTTCCCGTAAAACTATTAAAAGGACTGGACAAATACGGCTTGGCGGATGAGTTTTTGAACACTATAAAAAAATTAAATCCGTCACGTTACCTGGAATGGCAGCCGCACATGTAAGTTTCTGAAAATCCGCATATGTAAGTTTCCTTTTTTTAGGGTCGTCATATGATATTTGTAACATTTGTTTGGTGGAGTGTGGAAAAAATGGCAGAATACATTATGGTTATCGGCGCTCATCCCGATGATGAACTATTGGGAGCAGCGGGCACCATAAAACGGCTGATCAATGAAGGATATAAAGTGATTTCCATTATTACGGCATTAGGAAGAAAAGAAGAAGCTCATCATATTAAACAATTAGGCGAACGCGCGAATCAAGAGCTTGGAATTGAGAAAGTCATCTTTTTGGAGCATACGAATTTAGAGCTGGAATGTATCCCTCTTCATAAGCTTGTCAAAGAATTAGAGCAGCTCATTCGCGTCTATCAGCCTGAAAAAATCTTTACACATCATTACGGCGATATCAATATGGATCACCAGAGAACATTCCAAGCAGTTTTAACAGCCGCCAGACCGCTTCCGAATCAAAAGCCTATCGAACTGCTTACGTTCGAAACGCTATCTTCAAGCGAGTGGGAGAGGAATACGGCTGATAAACTTTTCAAGCCTAATTACTTCGTCAATATCACAGACACAATGGATGCCAAACTCGCGGCGCTTCACCACTATGACGTAGAAATGAGGGATTACCCTCATCCCCGTTCATATGAAGGCGTAAAACATTTAGGAAGAGTCAGAGGGATGACGGCGGGTGTGGAATACGCCGAAGCTTTTGAAGTCGTGCGGAGGATCTGGAAATGATCAAGACATTTTCCGTCCCGTATCCGTATATGATTCAGACGCTTGACCGCTACTACGGGGTCAAAGCGCGCCCGCAAAAAAAGACGGCGGTAAAGACTCAGATGAAACATGCATATCATATTCCGCGATTATACGGAAAAAAACAGAAGTTATCCATTTTGATTGCCACGTTTTGGGACTACCCGCACACGGGCGGTTTATCAAACTATATTAAAACGCTTAGTGAAGGACTGAAAAAAAGAGGTCATAAGGTGGATGTCATATCCCCCAATCTGTTTCCGTCCGCACAGGTAAAAGAACTGCGGGCGGATGTTGTTCCGAAATTAAAAGATTTCTTTAGTGACAGATACGGGGATTACAGTGATCATATTTTGAAGAATAATCGGCTGATGTTTATATACGAGCAAATGCTTCAAAAGATTCATCTGGAGAAATATGATGTGTTTCATGCTCAAGATTTATTTACAGCCAATATATTAGGCAGATTCAATCAAATCTATAAGAAACCTTTATTTTTCACACCGCATGGCATGTTTACTTTCAACAGACTTAAATTTCACATCTTTAAAAAAGGATCGGTAGAAGAGTTTTATTATAAAAAACTAGAGATGAAAGCCATTGAATACGCAGATCGCCTGATTATTATCAGCGATACGTTCCGCAGCCCGCTCATGAAGCTCGGAGCCGAACAGGAAGACATGGCAACGGTGATCACAGGAATCGATTACGATGCAAAAACAGGCGGGAAAAGAAAAACCCCGTTACCGAAAAATAAGATCATCATCTCGTGTATTGCAAGATTAGGCCCGAGAAAAGGTCACAAATATTTACTGGACGCACTTTCGAGAATTCCATCTGATGTACTTGAGCATGTTGAAGTGCTGATCGCGGGCGACGGAGAGATGAGGAGCGCCTTAGAGGAACAGGCTCGAAAACTGAATCTATCTATGGTCTCCTTTTTAGGAAAAAGAGATGATGTTCCCGCTATTTTGAATATGACGGACATATTCGTACTGCCGACCATTAATGATAGTCTGCCTATTTCGATTATTGAAGCGATGTTCAGCGGCTCGGCTATCATCGCGACCGATTGCGGGGGTATTCCGGATCTGATCCGCCATAACAAAACGGGACTTATTGTCGAGCCGGGAAATGCAAAGGTTCTTGCCCGGGCTTTAGCGTTTTTTATCTCTAACAAATCTGCGCGGGAGATAGCTGCTTCAAACGCAAAGGCCTACGCGGAGAAATATTTAAGCAGTGAGACGATGATAAAAAATATCGAATCGATTTATCAAAATACCAACAGCTCGGAGGGAGATCATGAAACATGAACATGCAGCCGTTGTACTTGATTTCAGTGCAAACGGGATTGGGATCATTCGCAGCCTGGCCCGAAGAGGAATCGATGTTTACGCGTTTGACACGGAGGGACCTTATCGTATCGGAAAATCAAGATTGGCAGATTGCGGGATATGTCCCAGCCCTTTAACACAAGAGGAAGAACTGCTGACATTTCTGACTGATTTCGGGAAGCGATTCCAAGCAAAGCCGGTTCTGTACGCAGGATCTGATGATTATGCGGGATTTATATCTAAATTCCGCGAGACATTAGCCGGTTTTTTTTTATTTTTGCTCCCGAGCCACTCTCTGTTAGAAACGGTCTTAGATAAAAGCAAAGCATATGAATTAGCGGTCAAGCATCACATCCCCTGCCCGAAAACCTTTTTTCCGAACAATCAGGATGAGCTGGAAGAGGCCATCGCCAATATTGACTTCCCGTGTATTTTAAAACCGGTGGCCGGCCATGAATACAGAAAAAAAGTAAACAAAAAAGCAATTGTAATGAAGGATGCCGCACAATTGCGCAAGGAGTTCAGCTCCTACAGAGAAAATGGAGAACTGCTCGTGCAGGAGATCATCCCCGGAGACAACCAGTGTTTTTATAAAGTCGCCACTTTTTATGATGACCAAATGAAATTAATGGGCTTATTCTCTCTGCAAAAGAACCATCAATTCCCTGCTGATTTTGGCGCGGGGGCCCACGTCGTCAGCAAACGGCTTCCTGATTTAATTGAGAAGACCCTGCCGTTTTTTGAAGCGATTCAGCTGAAGGGAGTAGGCATGGCGGAATTTAAAAAGGATCCCCGGGACAATGTTTACAAGTTTATCGAAATTAATCCGCGCTTTTGGCTCAGCCATAGCCTGACAGAACCGGCAGGCGTTCATTTCGTTTACATGTACTATCTGTATTTGACCGGACAACATGTGAAGCCCCAGCTCGAACAAAAAGACGGAATCAACTGGATTTATGAGGTGCGTTATTTCTTAACGTTTTTGAAGAAACGAAAAAGAGGAGAAATGACGTTCCGGGATTTTTGGAAAGGGTGTAAAGGAAAAAAAGAGTACGCTCTTTTTGCTTGGAATGACCCGATGCCCTTTATCAGAAACACTTGGTCTCATCTCAAAAACAGCTGGAAACGGAAGCGGAAGGAAGATCGGCATGTATGAAAAGGATCTTTTGTATGGCGCATTTCAAAAACTGAGAATTGACGAAAAACTGTCGTATTCGTTCGGTGAAAGGGCTGCGGTGAATCCGGATGACATCACATGCCTGAAATCGACAGACAGAAGCGCCATTTATAAACTGTTTGTAAAGAAAAAATCCGGAACTGTTCCGCTGATATTGAAGGTATATAAATCTTCCCGTGAAAAAAACAAGGTCGAGATTAATATATACGGGAAAGCCCGTTCTGTTTTAGGGGATTTGCTGCCGGATATCTATCTTATAGAAGAAAGTGACCATGAAACGTGGATATTTATGGAGTTTGTCAGCCAGATCAGGGGACAGCTTACATTTCACCCGAAGCATTTCAAGTATATTATTCCGTCTGTCGCAGAACTGCACAGCCGCACCTTTGAAAACAAGAATATTTCTGACGGTAAATGGCGGTCGTGGCTGCCGGTATATGGATCGGAAACCATGAGAAAAGGGCGTAAAAAGCAGATCAAAAAGACAGCGGAATTATTGGATAGGGCTCTTAAAGATGAGCGCACAAAAGATATCGTGAAGCCTCATTATCGGCAAATTACAAACTTGCTTGAGCAGGAGGAGCCGGATTTTTTCCCTGAATTGATACAAAACGGCTCAGCCATCACACACGGTGATCTTCATATGCAGAATATCTGCACCCACGATGCGTCCGGACATGAACCGTGGGATATTCAATTCATCGATTGGGAATCCGCAAAATACGCGCCGGTTTGGTTTGATATGACGGTGCTGGTTGAAATTCTGCTTGGCTTCAGAAAAGATTGGAGCCGGCACGCAGAAGATATTCGGACGTATTGCGTAAAAGTGTATACGAAAGAAATGAAAAAGCGGGGCATTCATTTTCAGACCCCTCCTATGACGCTTTATAAAATGGCTTATTTGCAGAGAACACTTGAGAAAGGGCTTCATACCCAATTGCGGAGAATCTTCGACAATCGGGGAGGGGAACTGCTGCCGTATCATGTTGACAAAGTGTCAAAATGGGGACGGGAATTAGGATTATAAGTTTGAGAGAGGGGGAGCGGATGTGAAAGAAGAGATCGGTAAGCCGAACGGTCTGGTGCCTCCAGCCTTATTGCGCGTCATGGATCAATTTTACGGGATCGAACATCAAAGTGAGCCAGAGATGCTGTATTCGTTCTGTGCGGAAGGAAAAAGCTCCCCCAAACGAAAAAAGCCATTGCGTATTCTGTACGCAACCTTTCTCCGTTACCCGAATGTCGGAGGGTTGGCGAGTTATATCACATCAATTAAGACGGGTTTTGAGCGCATCGGTCATCAGGCGGATGTCATCTCGCCGCTTCAAATGCCGCCATCTTTTTTTCAGGAAGATATCCCGCGGGCCGCTGACGAGATCAGAGCGTTTCTTGTTGGCAGATACGGCGCCGCAAACGAAAAGTTTGTGAAGAATCTCAGCTATTTACATGTCTTTCAAAGATTTTTGAAGGAGAAAGACTTAGAACAATATGACCTGTTTCACGCGCAGGATTTATTTGCGGTATTTTTGCTGGGATACCTTAATCAAACGTACCAGCGTCCTCTTTTTTTCACGCCGCACGGACATTTTACGAAGAGCCGGATGAAGTTCCATAAAATCCAAAAGGGTTCAATAGAAGAGGCATATTTCAGTGAAATAGAAAGGCAGGGTATTCGGGCTTCGGATAAAATCATTACAATCAGCGACTCCTTTCACGAGCCCTTGCTGGAGTACGGAGCGAAGGAGGCTCAGCTGACGACTGTTCATACCGGCATTGACATTCAGGATGCCCCTGAGTCAAAACGTGCTGAAAAGCTCGTGATTGCGTGCGTTTCCCGTCTGACCGAGCGAAAAGGACATGATGTGCTGCTGGACGCTCTCGCCCGCATCCGGCACCATTTATCCGGAGTTGATATATGGATCATCGGAGACGGAAACATGAGAGGGTTTCTGGAAGAGAAGAGACGGAAACTGGGCCTCTCAAATGTGTTTTTCCTCGGAAAACGACGTGATGTGCCGGCGCTTTTGGCTGAATCATCTATATTTGTCCTGCCGACATTGAATGATAATTTCCCTATAGCGATCATCGAAGCGATGTTCTCAGGTCACGCCATTGTCGCAACTGACTGCGGAGGAATCCCTGAGATGATCCGGCATGAGGGCACAGGGCTTATTTGCCAGCCCGGCAACAGCCGCGAACTTGCTGATGCTCTCGTAATGCTGATTACGGATCAGTCTCTCAGGGAACGGCTTGGAAAAGAAGCGCGCTCCTATGCCGGCCGGCATCTGCGTCAGGAACTGATGGTTTCAAAAATAGAAAGGATTTATCAATCATTTTTCTGAATGATACCGGCGCCGCATGGCAGGTGCTTCAAGAGCAAAATAAAGAGGCCGGCGTTTAACTATCCAGCCTCTTTCCGAACTATTTTTTCATCTCATACAGAGTCTGCTGACTTTGTCCGCCCGGGCCGCCCGTCATTCCTTGCCGGGCTGAGCTTGTTTTTCCGGTGCTGTATTGGTCAGCTGAGATTTTTGTGCCGTGCTTTTTCCTCCATGAGACAAGCTTCGTATTGCCTGAATTGTTTCCGGATAATAAGAAATATTTCACTTTTCCTTCGTCAACAAGTTTTTTCAGCTGTGAGACGGTTAAAATCGGATCGATTCCGTTCAAAGAATGTTTTACCAAAATTTTCTTAACGAAAAAAGAGGCGGAAAGCCATCGCTTCCGCCTCCCGCACATATATATGAGAGAGCAGCCTTTATTTGTGATCGTTCTCTTTTTGGACTTCAGCTAATTTGGCAAGCAGAATGTGCTGAGGCATGTGCATGATTCTCTCAAGCGGCATATTCAGTGATTCTGCGAGTTTTTGCGCCGTTTCGGCGGAAATTTGCAGCGGTTTCATGTGATCACTCCTTCCGTTTCTTTATTGTACTAAAATCAGAAATCTATCGTAAGAGGATATGACAAAGGAATGGAGGTTTGAAAAGCGGGGCTTTATAACAGAATGGGGGAGGTTTTTTATGCAATCGCCATTGATGTTATTACAGCTGAAGCTGGCTGATTATCAGAAAAAAGCCGCAGAACTGCGGACAATTGACGAATTTATCATACTGAAACAGACATTGCAGGACATGATGAAAGTATTCGCCGCCTGTGAAGAATGGGAGCTGTATCAAAAAACGGCCGATCTCATGGCGCAGACGGTGCTGCACATCCGTTTCATCGATTAAGAAAAGCCCTCGCTCGGGCGAAGGCTTTTCTTAAAAGGACCGTTCTTCTTCAATGTTTTTATGCTGATCATAAATGACAAGCTTAGACGGGCTGTTCTCTTTAGCCGTCTGCTCCGCTTTCTCGATCGCCGCGTCCTTTGATGTATAAAGAGCCGTCGGCGCCACATTTTCCACCTTCACAAACCATCCGTCCGCATCAATACTAGGTGTTACTGCATATGTTTTCATCCTTCTTACCTCCTGGTTTCGATTTATTTATTTGTTTCCCAGCATTCGGAATGGTGAAACACGCAGCCGCTGTTTGACAAATACAGGGAAAGTGATGTTTTTCTATTCTTTTTCTTGAGAAATGGTAAAATGGAGTTTGGATATTTTTTAAGGAGAGGACGGTGCTTAGCATGACAGACCTTCTGAATGATCGGCTGCCGCCGCAAAACATAGAAGCTGAGCAGGCCGTGTTAGGTGCTGTTTTTTTACAGCCGTCTGCGTTAACACTGGCTTCTGAAGTGTTGATTCCGGATGATTTCTACAGAATGTCACATCAAAAAATTTACAATGCCATGCTCGTGCTCGGAGACCGCGGTGAACCGGTTGATTTGGTCACGGTAACGTCAGAGCTTGCGAATACCGATTTGTTAGAAGAGGTGGGAGGCGTCTCTTACCTGACGGACATCGCGAATTCCGTTCCGACAGCGGCTAATATAGAATATTACGCGAAAATCGTTGAGGAAAAATCCATTCTCCGCCGTTTAATCAGAACGGCGACCTCGATCGCTCAAGACGGGTATACGCGCGAGGATGAAGTTGAAGATTTATTAAGCGATGCGGAAAAAACAATTATGGAGGTCGCGCAGCGAAAAAATTCGGGCGCCTTCCAAAATATTAAAGACGTGCTTGTGCAAACATACGACAACATTGAGCAGCTTCACAACCGGAAAGGCGATATAACCGGGATTCCGACCGGTTTCATCGAGCTTGACCGGATGACGGCGGGTTTTCAGCGGAATGATCTGATCATTGTCGCAGCCCGTCCGTCTGTGGGGAAAACGGCGTTTGCCTTAAATATTGCGCAAAACGTGGCCACCAAAACGGATGAGAGCGTCGCGATATTCAGTCTTGAGATGGGTGCCGAGCAGCTTGTCATGCGTATGCTCTGCGCTGAAGGGAATATTAACGCCCAAAATCTCAGAACGGGTAATCTGACGGAAGAAGATTGGGGCAAGCTGACGATGGCGATGGGAAGCCTGTCAAACAGCGGTATCTTTATAGATGACACCCCCGGCATCCGTGTCAGCGAAATCCGTTCAAAATGCCGCAGACTGAAGCAGGAGAACGGATTGGGCATGATTTTAATTGACTACCTGCAGCTCATTCAGGGAAGCGGCCGTTCGAGCGACAACCGTCAGCAAGAGGTATCGGAAATTTCACGGGCGCTAAAAGCGCTGGCGCGGGAGCTTGAAGTCCCGGTCATTGCCCTGTCTCAGCTCTCCCGGGGTGTTGAGCAGCGGCAGGATAAACGTCCGATGATGTCAGATATCCGTGAGTCGGGAAGTATTGAGCAGGATGCCGACATCGTCGCCTTCCTGTATCGTGATGATTACTATGATAAAGAATCCGAAAACAAAAACATCATCGAAATCATTATTGCCAAACAGCGTAACGGCCCGGTGGGCACCGTCTCACTGGCTTTTGTGAAAGAATACAATAAGTTCGTAAACCTGGAAAGGCGCTTTGATGACGGCGGTGTTCCGGCAGGTGCGTAAAGCCTCAAGCAATGTCTTGAGGCTTTTTTTCATCCGAAAGAATGAGAGAATGCCGTCCGTTCGGCAGACGAAAAAAAGAAAGCGCTTTTATATAATGGCATTAAGGGAGGGATGATGATGACAATTGAATTTCCGCATTTTCAAGCGGCGCAAATCCGGATTGCCCGGCCGACCGGACAGCTTAAGGAAATCATCAGGTTTTATGAAGAAGGCCTCGGATTGAAGAGAATCGGCAGTTTTTCCGGACATGAGGGCTACAGCGGCGTCATGTTCGGCCTGCCGCATACGCAATATCATTTAGAATTCACCGAAGAAACCGGCTCGTCTCATCCGGCGCCCGTTCCGCACGGCGACAGCCTGCTTGTCTTTTACATCCCTGATCAGCAGGAGGTCATTCGCATCAGCACGAAATTAAAGCAGATGGGATATGAGGAGAAAGAACCCGAAAATCCGTACTGGGAAGAAAAAGGCGTGACCATCGAAGATCCTGACGGCTGGCGGATCGTCCTGATGAATACAAGCGGAATATAAATGACTGTCTGAAGAATCCGGGATACGGGTTCTTTTTCATGTTAAAGTATGAAAGTTTCGGGAGTAATAGATAGCAAATGAAAGAGAAAACGCTTTTAATCAGGTTTAAGGCGAACAAATATAGAATAATAAGATTTAAACGTTCGGATTTACGATTGACTTTCTGTTTCGGCACTGATACACTTAATTTGTTTGAATGAGATATCGTTTTGAAAGGTTAACGGAGGTGCACGGATATATGTCTTCAGTAGTCGTAGTAGGTACGCAGTGGGGCGATGAAGGAAAAGGTAAAATTACAGATTTCCTATCAGAAAATGCAGAAGTGATCGCACGTTATCAAGGCGGAAACAATGCAGGACATACCATCAAGTTTGATGGCGTCACGTACAAGCTTCATTTAATCCCATCAGGAATTTTTTATAAAGAAAAAGCGTGTGTCATCGGGAACGGAATGGTTGTTGATCCGAAAGCGCTCGTAACGGAGCTTGCGTATCTTCATGAACGCAATGTGAGCACGGATAACTTGAGAATCAGCAACAGAGCCCACGTCATTCTTCCATACCATCTGAAACTGGATGAAGTAGAGGAAGAACGCAAAGGGGCCAACAAGATCGGCACAACGAAAAAAGGCATCGGACCTGCTTATATGGACAAAGCGGCGCGGATCGGCATTCGGATCGCAGACCTGTTAGATCGCGACGTGTTTGCAGAAAAGCTTGAGCGGAACCTTGAAGAGAAAAACCGTCTGCTGGAAAAAATGTATGAAACGGAAGGCTTCAAAATTGAAGATATTCTGGATGAGTATTATGAATACGGCCAGCAGATTAAAAAGTATGTATGCGATACATCCGTCGTTCTGAATGACGCGCTGGATGAAGGCCGCCGCGTTTTATTTGAAGGCGCTCAAGGGGTTATGCTTGATATCGACCAAGGGACATACCCGTTTGTCACTTCATCCAACCCGGTCGCCGGAGGGGTGACGATCGGTTCAGGCGTAGGTCCGACAAAAATCCAGCACGTCGTCGGTGTATCTAAAGCGTACACAACCCGTGTCGGTGACGGTCCTTTCCCGACTGAGCTGAAAGATGAAATCGGAGATCAAATCCGTGAAGTCGGACGCGAATACGGCACAACGACAGGCCGTCCGCGCCGTGTCGGCTGGTTTGACAGCGTTGTTGTCCGCCATGCCCGCCGCGTCAGCGGAATCACAGATCTTTCTCTGAACTCAATCGATGTGCTGACTGGCATTGAAACATTGAAAATCTGTGTCGCTTACCGCTACAAAGGTGAAGTGATTGAAGAATTCCCGGCAAGTCTGAAAGCTCTCGCAGAGTGTGAACCGGTATATGAAGAAATGCTTGGCTGGACGGAAGATATCACAGGTGCAAAAACATTAAGCGATCTTCCTGAAAATGCGCGCCATTATCTGGAACGCGTGTCTCAGCTGACAGGTATTCCGCTTTCTATTTTCTCTGTCGGTCCCGACCGTTCACAAACGAACGTCATCCGCAGTGTATACCGCGCTAACTAAGAATTTGCAGCAAACAAGCCTCCGGTCACGGAGGCTTGTTTTTTTATGTAGGAAAAAAATAATAGATTTTTTTCAAAAAAGTAGTTGCCACTTTCGAATGTTCTATGATATTATAAATCTCGTTGTTACGGAACAGCTTCAATAGAGTACTGCAAGAAAGCTTTTGTCTGAATGCTCTATGATACATAATCCGACACATCAGGAGCCATTAGCTCAGTTGGTAGAGCATCTGACTTTTAATCAGAGGGTCGAAGGTTCGAGTCCTTCATGGCTCACCACTTTTTATGGCCCGTTGGTCAAGCGGTTAAGACACCGCCCTTTCACGGCGGTAACACGGGTTCGAATCCCGTACGGGTCATTGATTTACTTTAGCGTTATTGCTAACTCCTTATTTGTCCTCGGAGGGCCGCCACGATACGGCTCTCCGGACAAATTACTGTAAGGTCCGGTAGTTCAGTTGGTTAGAATGCCTGCCTGTCACGCAGGAGGTCGCGGGTTCGAGTCCCGTCCGGACCGCCA
>NZ_JAAMNL010000010.1:0-132484 GCF_011066015.1 Bacillus sp. EKM206B | reverse complement strand
ATGGCTCCACAGGCAGGATTCGAACCTGCGACCGATCGGTTAACAGCCGATAGCTCTACCACTGAGCTACTGTGGAATAATCAGACTTTCTTCATTATAAATGATGCGACATATTGTGTCAAGAAGCAACATTTATTTTTTCGAGAAAGTATCGTTGTCTCTCAACGACTTTTATAATTTAACACAGATCATTGAAATGAGTCAAGCCTTTTTAAAAAATTCTTTTGATTTTCCCTCTGCATTTTCCGCAGGCATATCTTTCCGGGTTCATTGCCCGCTTCTTTATATACTGTTGGCCGCAGGCCGCGCATCTATACATATATGTTTTCTTTTGTGTCTTTTTGGTTTGCAGCGGCGTGCAGAATCTCGGCGCTCCGACTTTCTGAAGCAGGTCTCTGAAGTCTTTGTCTCTGTGCTTGTACCCTTTTCCTTCAAGGTGAAGATGGTAATGGCACAGCTCGTGTTTGATGATGCCTTCCAGCTCGCTCCGCCCGTGTTCGAGAAGATATTTTCGGTTTAATTCGATGTTATGGGAAGACAGCATGTAGCGGCCGCCTGTCGTTTTCAGCCGGTCATTGAAAAAGGCCCGGTGACGGAACGGCTTTCCGAAATCCTGTGCAGAGATGTCTTCCGTCAGCTTTTGAAGTTGTTCGTTATCCATATGTGCACCCCGCTTTAAAAACATTGAACGGGACAATTCACCGTTCGCATACAATGTGTTAAAACCGACCTCTAACTAAAAGCTGAGGAGGAATGAGCCATGCCGAATTGGCTGATGAAACAAATGCAAAAAGCGTTTTTAGAAAAGGACAATTACCAAATCAAACTGCTGAACCAGTGTTGGTATTTCTACAGAAAAAAACACTGCTCGTAAGCAGTGCTTTTATTTTACCATAGACAGCGACACTCTGCCTTTTTGCACGTCCACCCCTTCGACCCATACGGTGACGATGTCTCCGACCGATACGACGTCGAGAGGATGTTTGACGTATTGATTGCTCAGTTTTGAAATGTGCACAAGCCCGTCCTGTTTGACGCCGATATCGACGAAAGCGCCAAAGTCTACCACGTTGCGGACGGTGCCCTGCAATTCCATTCCTTCCTTTAAATCCTCAAGCTGCAGAACGTCTTTTTTCAGCAAAGGCTTCGGCACTTCGTCACGAGGATCTCGCTCCGGCCTTGTCAGCTGCCCGCAAATATCCGCAAGCGTAATTTCCCCTATACCGAGCTCTTCAGCCGTTTCAGACAGCGGCAATGCGCTTATTTTCTCTTTTGCGTCCGCGCTTCCGATCTGATCCGCAGTGAGCTGCAGTTTTTTGAGCAGCGCCTTTGTCTCTTTATAGCTTTCCGGGTGTATCCCGGTGCGGTCGAGCGGCTCCCGTCCTCCGGGCACTCTCAAAAAGCCGATGCACTGTTCATATGTTTTTGCGCCAAGACGCGGGATTTCTTTCAGCTCTTTGCGGTTTGTAAATTTTCCGAGCTCTTCCCTTTTTTTAACGATATTGCCGGCAACGGTTTTGGATAACCCGGCTACATATTGAAGCAGCGCGGCTGATGCTGTATTGACATTCACCCCGACTTGGTTGACGACGGTCTCTACGACAAAACGGAGAGATTCGTTTAAATGTTTTTGGCTGACATCATGCTGGTATTGCCCGACACCGACGGATTTAGGATCAATTTTCACAAGCTCGGCCAGCGGGTCCTGCAATCTTCGCGCGATGGAGACGGCGCTGCGCTCTTCGACCTGAAAATCCGGAAATTCCTCACGGGCGATTTCCGACGCGGAATACACGCTTGCTCCGGCCTCATTGACGATGACATAATAAATGTCCCGCTCTGTTTCTTTCAGCACATCAACGACGAATTGCTCTGTCTCCCGTGATGCCGTGCCGTTTCCGATCGCCACAACCTCGACTTCGTACCGGTCCAGCAATTCTTTGATTTTTTTTCGGGCTTCCGCTGTTTTTTTTACGGGAGCGTGCGGGTAAATGACGTCGATTTTCAGCACTTTTCCCGTCTCATCAACGACTGCCAGTTTGCACCCCGTACGGAAGGCCGGATCGACGCCGAGCACGACTTTTCCCTTCATCGGCGGCTGCAGCAGGAGTTTACGCAGGTTTTCAGCGAAAATATGGATCGCCTGCGCGTCTGCTTTTTCTGACAGCTCTTTGCGGATATCGCGTTCAATAGCCGGCTGGATCAGACGTTTATAACTGTCCTCAATGGCTTCTTTAAGCGTTTCTTTCACAGGTGTTTCACGGTGTTTGATGATTTGCTTTTCTAAATAAGCTTTTATCTGATCGGCGGGCGGTTCGATCGCAATCTTTAAAATGCCTTCTTTTTCACCGCGGTTCATCGCAAGCACTCTGTGAGGAACGACCTTTTGGATCGGCTCTTCGTACTCGTAGTACATTTCATA
Organism: Bacillus sp. EKM206B; assembly: GCF_011066015.1. NCBI lineage: Bacteria > Bacillati > Bacillota > Bacilli > Caryophanales > Bacillaceae > Bacillus > Bacillus sp. EKM206B. Next base: position 130,062 of record NZ_JAAMNL010000010.1, on the reverse strand, counting down.
GACGTTTTTCTCGTCATCTGCGGCTGACTTGCCTGCCGCGGAAGTGAGAATTCCTTTTTTATACGTTTCCTGGCGGATCCACTTTCTGAAATGAGGATCATCCGAGATTTGTTCGGCTATGATGTGCTTCGCGCCTTCAATGGCTTCCTCTCTTGAAGCGACTTCTTTTTCTGCACTGATATATTGATCAGCGATGTCGTGAAGGCGGTTTTCTTTCGGGAGAGAAAGAATATAGTCCGCAAGCGGTTCAAGGCCTTTGCTTTTGGCGACGGTGGCTTTTGTTTTCCGTTTTTGTTTGAAGGGACGGTATAAATCCTCGACTTCCTGAAGCTTGACCGCTTGCTCGATTTTTTGCTTCAGCCCTTCCGTCAGCTTGTCCTGCTCGGAGATCAATCTGATGACTTCTTCTTTCCGCTGCGTCAGGTTTTGTATGTATTGCCACCGCTCGGAGATTGCCTGAATCTGCACCTCGTCCATTGAGCCGGTCTGCTCTTTTCGGTACCGCGCAATAAACGGGACGGTATTGCCGTCTTCCAGCAGGCGGATGACACTTTCGACATGTTTTTGGGATAACGCTGTTTCTTCAGCAATTTGTTTTTTCAAAAGGGCTAACGTTTCCATATCACAAAAGCCTCCATCTCTTCTTTCTTTCTCTAGTGTATCAAAAAACGGCGGAACATAAAAAAAGCAGCCTTACGATAAAAGCTGCCCGAGAATATAGGTCAAATCATCACGTCTGGATGTTGTGTACGGATGAAGTGATTTTGATATTTCTTCTATTGAGTGTCCCTGCTTTAAGCAGGTGCGGATATGCGGAACCTCAAGCCCATCCGTGTAGATGATGAATGTCGCCCCTTTTTCGTATGATGACGTATACGTTTTGTATCTTTGCGGTTTGCCTGAGAGGTAACCCGAAATCGGCAGCGGATGAAAGACTTCGCCTGATGGGGAGTGCAGGAAGAAACGGACGTTGCCGATCGAGCAGTATGTCAATTCCCTTTTGATGAAATTGATTTTTAAGATGGAGGCAGTCGCCCCTCTTTTGTTTTTCATCGCTTGATTGCAGCGCTCAATGATGCTTTCCACATCCTCATCCGCATACGTTTCCACGATGTCTTTAATGGCTGACGAGGATTCGTTGGCAAGAGATCCGCTGCCGAGACCGTCCGCTACCGCGCAAACTAATTCTTCTTCATTCGCCTTCATAAAAAAGCTGTCGCCGCATATGGACTTGCCTTCTTTATTTAATTGGTATACAAGAGTTTGAACATGTTCATTTTCTTCAACCTGAATCATTACATTAGCTCCATGGAGGGATCTCCAATCAAGGCCTCTCTCAGTTTTTTCACCGCTTTCCGCTGCAGGCGCGAGACGTGCATTTGAGATATTCCGAGAATGTCCCCTGTTTCTTTTTGGCTTTTATTTTGCACAAATGTTAGATCGATAATCTGTTTTTCGCGGTCGGACAGCACATGAAGCACGCTTTTGATCATCATCTGCTGGTTGACGCGTTCGTATCCTTCCTCCTGCGACCCGACGATATCTAAAATTGTGACGGTGCTTCCGTCCGCATCCGCTTCGATGCTGTGATCGACAGAAAGCGCCTGATAGCTTTTTCCCATCTCCATCGTTTCAAGCACTTCCTCTTCTGACACATCGAGAAAGGCTGCGATTTCTTCGACTTTCGGCGACCGCTGCGTCTCTGTCGTCAGCTGATCCACCGCCATTTTAATGCGCGGCCCGAGTTCTTTAATCCGTCTCGGGACGTGTACGCTCCATGTTTTATCTCTGAGGAAGCGTTTGATCTCGCCGATGATGGTCGGAATCGCAAATGCTTCAAAGGATTTGCCGACCTCGGGATCATACCGTTTAATGGCTCCGAGAAGTCCGATCATCCCGACCTGGCGGAGGTCTTCGTGAAAGCTTTTTCCTTTTGAATATTTCTTTGCCAGCATTTCGACGAGATTGGTATACACCTCGACGAGTGTTTCCTGGGCTTCTTTATTATCATGTGTTTGAAAGTCGCGTATGAGCCGATCAACTTCATCTTTAGTTAGTTTCGTAGTTTTTGATGGTTGTGCCATGATCAACTCGCTCCCCATTTAAATACTTTGTCATCGCCACGGTTACGCCAGAGTTGCTTTGAACTTTGACTTCATCCATGAGCGTTTCCATTAAATACAGACCGAGCCCTCCTTCTGACAATTGATCGACTGTGTGCGAAGGTGTGTACGGCCCGAGATCCTGCTGCTTCTGATCAAAATCAAAGCTGTCTCCCTGATCGGCGACAATGACCTCCAGCCGATCCTCAAACACACCGAACCGCACGGATACTTCTCCCTTATTTTCATCGTTGTATGCATGCTGGACAGCGTTTGTACAAGCTTCGCTGACAGCGATTTTTAAATCTTCAATGTCATCATAAGTATAGCCCATTCTGCTTGCGACACCTGATAACGTAAGCCTGACGATTCCTACATATTCCGGTTCGGCCGGAATTTTCATCTCTATATAATCAACTGATGTACTCATTGCACGCCACCTTCTGACTTTGCCGAAATGTCGATGATGTCCTTAAGCCCCGTAATTTCAAACAGACGGACGAGCCGGTCGGAAAGATTCTCAAGCTTGAGAGAGCCGCCTTCCTTGCTCACCGTTTTAAACACGCCTACAAAAACGCCTAAACCCGTACTGTCCATATAATTTACATCTTTTAAGCAGATTCTCATGTCCTTCCCCTCGTTTGCCAGGGGCATCAGCTTTTCACGAACCACCGGAGCTGAGTATACATCGATTTCTCCAGCGATATTGATTTGTATATCTGAAAGATTCTCCTTCATATCTACCGTTAAATTCATCGTATCACCTCTGAAAGTTATCCTTACTCGTGCTAATGGCTTTTTACCCGTGCTGCTGTTTTTTTAAACCTTTCTTTTCAAAACAATTAACGTAAAATCGTCATGAAGCTGAAAGTCCTGAAGTCTCAGCAGGCTGTCGTAAATATTTTTGACCATATCCTGCGCGGAGCAGTCCATATGTTCTTCCAGCATGCGCTGAATGTCGCTGCGTTCTAAGAAACCGTTTTCGGTGCGGCATTCGGTGACGCCGTCAGAAAAAAGAACGATCATGTCTCCTTCGTCCATGTGCTGTTCATATTGGCTGTAATCAAAATCCTGGGATATTCCCAGCACCAATCCTTTTGCCTCCAGATCATAAAACTTTTTTTCTTTTTCAGAGTAGTAGAAGCCCGGTTCATGCCCCGCAGAAGCATATGTAAATTGGTGATTTTTCGTATTGTAGTTTGCGTAAAACATGGTGATAAACATGCTTGAGTCCACGTTCTGTTCTACAACGCGGTTAAGATTTTTCAGCACTTGGGAGGGGTGAATGCCGATCTCCGGAAGAGAGTCCATGGCATACTTGATCATCGACATGCACAATGCGGCGGGTATTCCTTTTCCGATGACATCGGCTATCGCGATGTTAATCGATTCCTTGTCTTTGACAAAGTGATAATAGTCCCCGCTCATTTGCTTGGCGGGGACGCTGATCGCCCCGATATCCAGCTCTTCTTCTTCAGGAATTTTTGTGCCCAGCAGCGTCTGCTGAACATTTGCGGCAATTTCAATTTCTGAACGAAGCTCCTGCTGGATATCTCGCAGACTTTGGTGTTCCTGATAAGCCATCCCGTAGCCAATCATGACTTCTATTAAAAAATCCAGCGAATGAAAAACATCTTCCGGCAGATCCGGATACAGTTCCTTTACCACTTTTCGGTGGATGCTGATGATCTCCTCCGGAGGAACCTGATGTTCAATCGTTTTTCGGCTGAATTTTTGGGCTTGATATAAAGATGTTTCTGTTAATTCGGCTATATATCGGCTAAGCAGCTGATGATACCGCTGCTCTATAACCTCCCTGAAATCCACGTTCTAACCTCCTACCGAAGCCATTTTACGGCTTGAATCTCTGTTCCTTCCTCTGCAACAGATTGCAGGCTGAATTCGTCCATCAGCCTTTTGACGCCCGGAAGTCCCGCTCCCAGTCCGCCTGACGTTGAAAAGCCGTCTTCCATCACTTTACGGATGTCGGGGATTCCGGGTCCTTTGTCTTCTGCTATAATTTTAAGGCCTTTTTTCCCTCTGTCGTTTACTTGTTCTATGCTGACCTGGCCCTTGCCTGCATATAAGTAAATGTTTCTGGCCAATTCTGAGATAGCCGTCGTGATTCTGGCCTGGTCCACCGTGCCGAAGCCTAATTCCTTCGCAACGTTGCGGCCAAGCTGTCTGGCGGCTACGATATCCCATTCTGTCATGATTTTCACACAGGATTGGTCGTTCATCGCTATTCCCCCAATTCCCGCTTCAATGTCTCAAGCCCTTGCTCTAAATCGAGCGCCGTTTCGATTTCCTCAAGTGAGATTCCGAGTTCAATCAATGTGACCGCCACAGCCGGCTGAATTCCCGTCAATACGACCTTTGCACCCATCAATTTAGACATGGTGATGACATCGCCGAGCACTTTCGCGATAAATGAATCGATCATGTCAACGGATGTCAGGTCAATGACGACCCCGTTTGCGCCGGTTTCATAGATTTTGTTCAGCAGATCTTCTTGAAAATGCAAAGCTGTCTGGTCGTCAAGCTCCCATTGGATGGATACCAATAAGCAGTTATACAGTTTCAGGATCGGGATTTTTGGATGTCTCACAATGTTATTCCCCCAATGAAACGATTTTTCGATTTGTCATTTCAAGCGCTGTTTGAATTCCTTTTTGAAGGGTATTCTTCGTAATAACCTGCGACAAATCAATTCCCAGATTAACGATCGTCTGCGCGATTTCCGGACGGATTCCGACGAGCAGGCATTTCGCGCCGACAAGCCGCACCGCTTCCGATGCCTGAATAATATGGTGCGCCACCATCGTATCAACGACCGGCACGCCCGTGATATCAATTAATACAACCTGGGAACGGTGCTTCACGACGCCGTTTAACAGATTTTCCATAATGTGCTTTGCACGCTCCGTATCAATCGTCCCGACAAGCGGCATGACCGTTACATGCTCAAATACCGGGATCAGCGGAGCCGACAATTCCTGAAGCGCGATTTTTTGCAAAGTAACCGTTTTTTCCCAGGAGATAGAATACTGATTTAAGATTTCCGTGTTGATCGGATTGAAAAAGCTGTCTATTTCCAAAATCAAATCTGCTCTGTCCTGATCGGCCATATTAAGGTCGACCATCGTTTCGTAAAGCAGTTTCCAAAACTCTGACAGGGTGGCTGAAAGAAGTTTCAGTGACAGGCCGAGCTGAACGGCGCGCAGTGCGAGTTCACTGATCTGCTCTTCCGTGGCCTCGTCATTTTTAGTCGATAATAAAAGAATGTCTATATAGTCTTTACAAATATTTTCACATATGTGATTCGTAAGCTGATAGTCTTCCTGATTGCCTACTTCTTTTAGTTTGGCTGTCCAAGTATCAAGCAGTTCATCATGCTGATCAATGATGAACTGATACACTTTCTGATTCGACATGGGTTTCACTGACCTCCCGACACAAAACAACAAATTTTGTTTGATTATCTCTTTATTATAGCGCTTATGTTTTTCGAAAACAAAAAAAGTTGCTCTATATGAGCAACCAAAATATGACTAAAAATCAATGAGTGCCAAACTGATTTGCAGGGCTTCATCAACCTTATCCATCATTTCATCATCCAGATGAGTTATTTTATCCGTTAATCTTTGCTTGTCAATCGTCCGAATTTGCTCCAGCAAAATAACGGAATCTCTTTCAAAACCGTAGCGTTTTGCATCAATTTCGACGTGGGTTGGTAATTTCGCTTTCTGTATTTGGGCTGTTATGGCTGCAACAATAGCAGTCGGGCTAAAGCGATTTCCGATATCATTTTGGATCACTAAAACCGGGCGTACGCCGCCTTGCTCTGAGCCAACAACAGGAGATAAATCAGCAAAATAAACATCGCCGCGCTTTACAATCAAAATGATTATCCTCCGCTGACTAAGCGCTCAACGGTCGTTTCTGCTTCGCACTCAGCATAGTGAGCCTCAGAAGAGATATTCAAGTTGATTTTCGCCATTTCCATATACCCGCGTCTCATCAAATCACGGTTATGGCGAGTTGTCCGTTCGCTGACATACGCTCTCACTGCTTGTGATATCAGTTCGTTTCTGCTTCGTTTCTCCCGCATCGCTACACCATCCAATTCAGCTACTAAGTTTTCGGGCAAGCTGATTTTCATTTCGGTTCTTGCGCTGGATTCAGACAAAAAACATACACCTCCACCAAACTTACGGATACGACCAATACATCCATCCAGACATAATGATACCATTATTCAAACGTCAAGCAAAGCTGTTTTATAAATTCTCTTTTTCCGGATGACGGCTACTTGTTTGTATTATCTTGCAGTAAAGGATTTCTTACTTCCATTATACTCTCATTTTCCAAAAACATACGGGGAACGCGGGAACTAATGGTACAAGGGACCTCGTAATTAATCGTCTCAAGCCGCCCTGCGATTTCATCCATCGTGATCGTTTCTCCCTTCTGGCTGCCGATCAGGGTGACTTTGGTGCCCGGCGGATAAGATTGATCTAATTCGACCATCAATTGATCCATGCAGATTCTTCCCGCGATGTTCATCCGTTTGCCGCCGATCAGCACAGACGTGCCGCTCAGCTTGCGGAGCCACCCGTCCGCATAGCCGATGGGAACCGTTCCGATCCATTGATCCTTCTCTGCCGTATATGTTGCGCCGTAGCTGACGCTTTCCCCTTTGCGGATCTTTTTCACATGGGATAAAACAGAGTGCAGCGCAAAAGCCGGCTTTAATTGAAACGGAATTTCGCTTTGGATGTCAGCAGAAGGACGAAGCCCGTACATACTGATGCCGAAACGAACCGCGTTAAAGAAGCCTTTTTTAAGACGAAGTCCGGCAGCGCTGTTCGCGCAGTGCACCATCAATTCTTTTAAAGGAAGCGGAGCGATCAATGTTTTAAAGCGGTCAAACTGGAAGAGGAAATAATCTCTGTTTTTCTCATCCGCGGTAGCAAAGTGGGTGAATACGCCTTTACAGACTAAACCGGGATTTTGGCTGAGGATTTTTAACACGCTTTGGATTTCTTCCTCCGTTTTGACTCCGAGTCTGTTCATGCCGGTGTCGACTTTCAGATGAAACGGCACTGTCGCACTTCCGAGGTGGCGCGCAGCTTCCTGAAGCCATTCAACAGAATACCCCGTGAGTGTTACGTCATACTCGGCAGCTGCTTGTACATATTCGGGCGGCACGGCGCCAAGCACGAGAATCGGCGCTGTAATGCCCCGTTTTCTCAATGAAATCGCTTCATCCAGTATGGCTACGGCAAGACAAGAGGCACCCGCTTCAAGCGCGGCTTTCCCAACTTCCAAATCTCCGTGGCCGTAAGCGTTCGCCTTTACAACCGCCATGAGATGGACGTTTTGCCCGATGTGTTTTTTCATATGCGTGACATTTTCTTTAATCGCGGACAGGTTGATTTCCGCCCACGTTTCTCTGTAAAAGGATGCTGTGTTCATTCGATACACTTCCTAGCATTATTTTCAATTCATATTGTTATTATCATACTAAAATTATTCTGCAAAGTGAAATGGAATCAAAAAAGAGACCGACAGCGGCGGCCTCTTTTTTGACGTTATTTTGACGACTGTCCCTGCATGCTTTTGGCGGCGGCCACCATTTCATCTTTTGTAAGATCCTGTGATGAAAGAAGATAATCCACTCCGTCATATGTCCACGTTAAAGACGTATCAGATAATGCCGCAACCGTGAAGCCGAGATTAACCGGTTCGCCTTTCAGCGTGACGGCAGAAGCGGCTTTTGCGATATGGGCTTTTTCTTGAATAAGGGTGAATGATTTTTCTCCGCCGTAAGTCATGACGATCCGTTTGCCGTCCGCCGTTGAAATATCTTTCTCTTCAAGCTTTTTGACGCCGGCCGGCACTTGAAGCGGTGTTTTGACCGCAAATGAATCAGACGGCTTGGCGCTTGTGGCGACGTCCATCTGGGAAAGCGTCATATTTTTCTTCTCGTCAAAAGAGTCTTTATCAAACGGCTTGTTGAATTCAAAGCTTTTGAATTCGACTTTTACCATCACTTTCCGGTCTGTATCCATGACTTTGACGAGCGACGGGCTCATGTCCTTTTTGTTGAAAGTGATTTCCTGAGTCGGCAGCATTTTGTTGTGCTGATAGTTTGTTTTTGTTTCAAACGTGTACTTTTTATCTTTGGCGGAATAGACGGCGTCTTTGTCATGCTGCACGTCCTTTACAAGTGACTCAAACAAATATACTTGGCTGCTGTTATTCGGCCAGTCGCTTTGGAATCTGAAGCTCTTATTTAGAGACGGCGTGAGGACAAAGACTCCGTTGGCGTTCCGTAAAATGACTTGGTTTTGGTCTTTTTTCGGATTTTCCAGATAGACCCGGTACAGGGAAGGTTTTTTATGCCAGATTTCCACATTGTATACTTGCGGATCACTCCCCGTTTCAATGGTCATTTTGGCTTTCGCTTTGTACGAGGTGTATTCTTTCGCCTTCTTATCTAAACCGTTCACGATATCTTCCTGTGATTTTTGGCCGCAGGCCGAAAGAATAAGGACGGCAAGCAGTCCCGTTAAAAGCAAAACAAAGCTTTTTCTCACCTTTTTTCAACCCCTTCTTCTCAATTGATGTAAAGGGAAGAAATCGCTTGTTTGACTTTAACGGTACGCCCTGAACGGACGGACGCGTACCATAAAAGCCTCAAACAACTTGTCTCCCTTAATGCACTATCAAATATATGAAGGGGTTCCGGCTAATATGCAGACTAGCGTGACAACCTTTCAATCACGACCTGTGCCGCGGCGTATTCTTTTGTATGGGTAATGGAGACGTGAACCGCCGCGCCGTCAAGCTTGGCGCAGGCCAGCACAGGCTTTCCCGCTTTGTCGTTTCCGGTTTCAATATCCTGAAAGCTGAGCTCTTTGCCGATACCTGTGCCGTATGCTTTCGAAAAGGCTTCTTTTGCCGCAAATCTTCCCGCGAGAAATTCAATTTTCCTTTTGTCCGACAGCAATGTAAAACGGGCGTATTCAGCTTCCGTCAATATTCTTTGCGGAAACCTCGCCTGCCGGCTGAGCATGTTTTCAATTCTGTGCAGTTCAACGATGTCGATTCCGATTCCGAAAATCATGTGAATTCCTCCTAAAAGTCCGTACTAAAAAACGGTTTATGTCATAAACGTGTTACTATATATGTAACAAATCAGATGCAAAGGGGCTTGCGATGTTTATACGAACGGAAAATTTCCAGACTTTTATCAGACGTTATCCGGCCGTCAGCTGTATCTTGGCGCTGCAGGCGTTCTTGTGGCTGTTTTTCAGTATGCCGCTTCATTCCGTCATGATGTGGTCAGATGCTGTGACCGGCTATAATTACGGCGTTTCCTCGGGAGAATGGTGGCGGCTGGTGACACCGATGTTTTTACACGCGAATTTCACTCACCTTTTGTTTAACTCCATGTCTCTCTTTTTATTCGCGCCCCCGCTTGAGCAGATGCTCGGAAAAGTCCGTTTTCTGATTGTGTACATCGCATCGGGCATCATCGGCAATATCGGCACGTATCTTGCCGAACCGCTTGATTATGTGCATGTCGGCGCATCCGGCGCGATCTTCGGACTTTTCGGCGTGTATGTGTTTTTGACTGTTTTCCGCAAGGAGCTGATCGGCCGGGATCAGTCGAAAATGATTATGACCCTGCTTATCATCGCGGTGCTGTCGACGTTTATCAACTCTAATATTAACATTATGGCGCATTTGTTCGGACTGGCAGGCGGATTTTTGCTTTCCTTTTTATGCGTGCAGCAAAAAAAGCGGCGGTATTAACCGTCCGCTTTTTCATATGAATACCAGCGCCCGATGCGTTCGGCATCTTCCTCGCTGACATCCTTCAGCATGACATGCTCCATGTGGTGAGCTGATTTCACTGCGGTAGCCACAGATGCGAGCCGCCTTCTTTTTTGCAGAAAGGAGCGGCTGACTTCAAACATCTGCATTCTTCTTCTCAGCATAATCGTGGTCGTCTTCCCGACCAGCCTCGTGGTGATCTGAAGCCTGCCGCCGTTTATGCACCATGACGCTGTCCTAAACGAGGCATATCCAAGCACCAGTTCGACGGGAAGCACAAGGAGCGATGCATATCCCCACGGTTTAAACAGAATACAAAGCGGGATGATCACGAAAACCGAGAAGATTATGGATCGGAATAAATACCGGCGCAGCGCCCTTTTCGGCAAATGATTTCCGTTTTCTTCCAGCACGTAATCCGGTGTGAAACCGTTCAGCATCACTCCGAGCTTTGATTTGCGGATGATCGGAAACAGAATCGTCTGTGCTCCTTCTTTCTCATTCCCCGCACTGCCGGCGCTGACAATCGCAACCGTCGCGTATCCGAATAATTGCCTGATCACATTTTCTTTCATTTTAATGGCTTGGATTTTACGGAGCGGGATTGTCACTTGATGTTTTTCAATAATTCCTCTGGTAATGACCAATTCGTGTTCCTTTTTTTCTATTTTAAAGTTGGCATGCTTGATCATCATACCGACGATGCTTAACAGCCAGGCGATGAACAATCCTATGAAAATGATCACGGCGTATATACCGATGCTCGCATGCTTGAGAAAAGAAAACCTGTCATAGAGCCAGTCCATCGGAAGTACTTCATCAATCTGAGAAAAGAGGGCGAATACCGCTGAGATGATGACACCGATTCCCCCGGATGTTGAGGCGGCCATAAGCAGCTCACCTACAGACAGGCGGTAAACGGATTGCACATCTTCTCCGCGCATCGGCTCCTGCTCCGCTGCGGTCTCCCCTCGTTCTTCTTGCTCCGCTTTTTGCTGAAAAACAGCCGCTCTGATCCGTTCCGCCTCTTCCACAGTAATGGCGGATAAGACGGCTTCGGCGTTTTTCCCGTCGCCGGCCGTTTCGATTTGAAGCTTAACAAGCTTAAAAAGCTGCTGAATGATGCCGGCACTCGTATTCATTGATTGAATCCGGTCAATGGAGATGTATCTCTTTTTCGTAAAAAACAAGCCTTCTTCAATTCTGAATTCTCCGTCCTCAATCCGGTATGTAAATTTTCTCCACTCGATCACACTTGCCGTAATCAGCCAGATAAGCAGGACGGCGAGCGCAATGCCTCCGTAAAAGCGGATGAAGTGGTTGGAATTAACAATATAGACGAGAAAAAATGGCAGAATAATGTTTTTAATGGTTTCGATAATAGTATGGAATAAGTTCAAAATCACGGCCGCCGGGTGCAGACGTTTCGGCTCAGACATCATCTTCCGTCACCCTTGCCAGACGGGAAATGGAATCCCTCAGCCGGTCAGCTTCCTCCATATCAAGCGCCGGAATGGAATGAACGGTTGCCGCCGTGGAGATTTTGACTGAGGCCAGACGGTACCTTCTGAGGAGCGGGCCTTGTGAAGTATCTACGTGCTGCACCCTCACCATCGGCACAATGACCCGTTTGACAATAAAAATGCCGGATTGAATATCAATTTCATTTTCATGGACTTCATAGCGCCAGATCCTGTGCCTGATTTTCGGTATGGCATAGACGGATATCACTGAACCGAATATCCAAATGATGCCGAGGACTCCGGTGATCCAATACGGCCAATGGAAGAAATGGCTTAAAACAGCTGCTGCTATAACGGCCAGAAGACAGAAGGCGGACAGGATGATTTCCTGAAGACGCCAGACTTTTAAGCCGCTTGGACTGATTCGATTTTTTGGCTGTGCTCTCAACATACCTACCTCCCATTTTTTATCATACATACAAATACGGCTGATTTGCAAAAAAGATTCACTTTCCGGCATATCAAAAAAAAGCGGACCCCGTAAAAGGGTCCGCTTCCTGTGTTTTAGTATGATTTTTTCTGGCGTCTGTCACCTGAAGAACGGCGGTCGCTTGAGCGTTTTTTATCGTAGGAAGAACGGTTGTTGTTTTTCCCTTTGCCGCCGCGGTAGCCGCCGCCTTGGCCGTCTCTGCGCTTAGAAGTACGCTGGTTTTTATAGCGTTTGCTGACCATCGGTGCTTCATCAGTGAGGCGTACAGGCGTGCTGTCCGGCTCTTTTGTCGCCATTTTAATGGCTGCAGCCACAACTGTCACTGCATCATGATCTTCTAACAATTCCGCAGCTGCCGTCATGTAGAAGTTCAGGTTGTTTTCGCTGATCGCCGTGCGCAGACGGTCAACCGTCACCTGCTGCTGTCCTTCTAATGCTTCGTCAAGCGTCGGCTCTTTCATGCGGTCCATTTTGCGTTTTGTCGTTTGTTCAATCGCGCGAAGCATGCTTTTCTCACGCGGTGTGATAAACGTCATCGCCATACCCGTTTTTCCTGCGCGGCCCGTTCTTCCGATACGGTGAACGTAGCTTTCAGGATCTTGAGGCACGTCAAAGTTGTAAACGTGGGTAACGCCTGAGATATCAAGTCCGCGGGCGGCAACGTCAGTCGCTACAAGCACTTCGATCGCACCTTCTTTAAATTTACGAAGCGCAACCATACGTTTCGCCTGCGTTAAGTCGCCGTGAATTCCTTCAGCCGCATATCCGCGAAGGTTCAGGGCTTCAGCAAGCTCATCGACACGGCGTTTCGTACGTCCGAATACGATCGCAAGTTCCGGAGACTGAATGTCAAGAAGACGAGTCAGCGTATCGAATTTTTTGCGCTCCTGCACTTCCAAGTAGAACTGCTGAATGTTGGACACAGTCATTTCTTTCGCTTTTACTTTTACGTGTTCCGGCTCAGTCATGAAACGCTCTGCGATCCGTTTGATCGGCGCAGGCATTGTTGCTGAGAATAAGAGCGTTTGGTGGTCGCTCGGCACGTTTGAGAGAATGGATTCAATGTCATCAATGAATCCCATATTCAGCATTTCATCAGCCTCATCCATGACAACCGTATTCACGTTGTTTAAACGGATCGTGCGGCGGTTGATATGGTCAAGAAGACGCCCCGGCGTACCTACGATGATATGCGGGTTTTTCTTCAATGCGCGGATCTGACGTCCGATATCCTGGCCGCCGTAAATAGGCAGTACTTTCGCACGCTTATCTTGTCCGATTTTATATAACTCTTCAGATACTTGAATGGCTAATTCACGGGTTGGCGCGATTACGATTGCTTGAATATTAGGAGACTCGGGGTTCATTTTTTCAACAAGGGGTATACCGAACGCAGCTGTTTTACCTGTACCTGTTTGCGCTTGTCCGATGACATCTTTATTTAAAAGTCCGAGCGGAATCGTTTGTGCCTGGATCGGTGTTGCTTCTTCAAATCCCATACGATTGATTGATTTCATGAGATCAGAACTTAATTGGAAATCTTGAAACGTTATAGTCAAATTATTCAAACTCCTTCTGATTGCTGTTTCAGTAATGTCGTGATTTACCACTAAAAACCGCCCTTTCATCCAAAGGACAGGATCATACGTATACAAAGCCCGAATTACTTTACGTTTAATCTTACCATTACACTATGTGTTTTTCAATAAGGCGAGATGGTCAGGCGGCCGGAAGCGGCCTGACCGGAATCTTCCCGCGAACGAGGCCGGACCCCGCGCCGGACGGGATTTCCCAGCCGGCGGTCTTTCTTTTTCATACGGACAGAATTATTTCACCCTGAATTAGTTTCTTCATTTTTGTATATTTTTATAATGCTGATCAGTATTTTTTCAGTTCTTCTCTAATAAATCTTTAACGATTTCTTCGAGCTTCATACCTCTCGATGCTTTAAACAGAAGGAGATCGCCGGAAGCGGCCATTTTCTGTATGGCGTGAAGCAGTTCTTTTTTGTCAAGATAATGGCTGACGCGCCCTTCTTCAAAATGCCGGCGCGCTCCGTCAGCGATGAATGCGCCGAGTGTGCCGTAAGTAAATACATGGTCGATTTCCGCCGGATTGACCGCAGCTCCGCATTCTTCGTGGAATGCTTTTTCTTCATCACCAAGTTCAAGCATATCACCGAGCACGAGCATTTTCTTCCGATAGCCTTTCATCGTTTCGATTAATTCGACCGCCGCTTTCATTGACGTCGGGCTCGCATTATATGCGTCGTTTACGATCGAGATGCCGTTGTCCGTTTTGACCAGTTCCAATCTCATCCCCGTCACCTTCAGGCGGCTCAGTCCCAGAGCGGCATTTTCCGGCGTAATGCCGAAATAGATGCCGGCGGCGTATGCAGCCATGGCATTCATCACATTATGTCTGCCGAGAACCGGAATAAAGAAAGAACGGTCGATCCCGTCGATATTGAAGTACGTGCCTTCTTCCGCTTGTTTTATTTCTTTCAGGCGGAGATCATTGTCCGCGCCTGCGCCGTATGTCGTTGTCCGGCAAGTGTACGTCTTTTGGCGGAGCAGCGGCTCATCCCCGAAATAAAACAGAACGCCGTCTTCCCGAAGTCCGTTTATAATTTCAAGTTTCGCCTCCGCAATTCCTTCTCTTGAGCCTAAATCCTGCATGTGGGATTCGCCGATATTGGTAATGACGGCCGCTTCCGGTTCAGCAAGACGGCTCAGAAAATCAATTTCGCCTCTCGCGCTCATTCCCATTTCTAAAACGGCGATTTCTGTATCTTCAGGCATGGCAAGCACGGTCAGCGGCAGGCCGATATGGTTGTTGAAATTGCCGGCGGTTTTGTGAACGCGGTACTGCGTGCCGAGAACGGCGTGAAGCATGTCTTTCGTTGTCGTTTTTCCGTTGCTCCCGGTCACCCCGATAACCCTTGTGCCGAGCTCTTTCAAATAAGCTTTTGCCAATGTTTGCAGCGCCTCCAGCGTGTCATCGACCAGGATGACAGCACGCCCTTCCGGCGGATTCGGTTCAGAGCGGTCCCACAACACCGCGGAAACGCCTTTTTCGAATGCTTGCGGCACAAAGGTGTGGCCGTTAAAATGCTCGCCTTTTAGAGGAATGAACAGCTGATTTTTTTCCAAAGTCCGCGTATCGGTTGCGGCGCCCTCAATCATTGTTTGTTCAAATTCGGGATTTGTCAGTGTGCCTTTGACCATGTCTGCGATTCGTTTTACAGTTCGCTTTATCAAAGGTGGCACCTCGCTTTCTGAAAATGTTGTCTGTTACGGGAAAAGACACTGCCCCTTCAGGCAGTGTCCGTCTTCATTAAAATGTATGTTTAATCAGCTGTTTTTCGGCATGGCGTTCTTTTGCCAGCTCAACCAGCTGTTCGATCAGATCACTGTAATCTACACCTGCTTCTTTCCAAAGCAGCGGGAACATGCTGAATGGCGTAAAGCCCGGCATTGTGTTCACTTCGTTAATGAGCACTTGACCGTCATTGGTCAGGAAGAAATCGGCGCGGACAAGGCCTGATCCGTCAATCGCTTTGAAGGCTTTAATCGCCATCTCGCTGATTTCCGCATATTGTTCATCCGTCACTTGCGCGGGAATCATTAAATCCGTGTCGCCGTCTTCATATTTCGCTTTGTAATCGTAAAAGTCGGTTTTCGGCGCGATTTCACCGACGGCGGAGCATTTCGGTTCGTCATTTCCGAGTACGCCGATTTCAATTTCTCTTCCGGCGATTCCTTCTTCCACCACAATTTTCCGGTCATACTCAAAAGCCAGTTCGAAGGCTTTTTCAAGCTCTTCACGGTTTCGGCATTTGCTGATTCCGACGCTTGATCCGAGGTTCGCCGGTTTGACGAAGCACGGATATCCCAGCTCCTCTTCAACCTGCTGTAAGCAGCTGTCCGGTGTCTGTTTCCAGTCCTTTTTTAAGAAAGCGGCGTACTTCGCCTGCGGAAGCCCCGCTTGAGCGAACAAATGCTTCATGATGACTTTATCCATGCCGGCTGATGATGCAAGCACCCCGTTGCCGACATAAGGAACGTTCAGCAATTCCAGCAGACCCTGAATGGTGCCGTCTTCACCGTTCGGTCCGTGGAGAAGCGGAAATACGACATCGATCGGCGCCTTTTCGTCAGGCGACGCTTCAGGAAACATTTCCCGGTTCAATGCTGATAGAGCGAAACTTTCACCGTTTTGTTCCAGCTGGAGCATTTTCACGTTGGAAACCGGCTCAGTCAGCAGCGGGCCTCTTTGCCATTCTCCTTTTTCAGTGATGTAAATCGGATGTATATCAAACTTCTCAGTATTAAGCGCTTTTGTTACAGCTAATGCTGTCTGCAGCGATACATTGTGTTCGGCTGACTTTCCGCCGTACACCAATCCTAGACTTGTTTTCAATGGATATTCCCCCCACAACAATTCATCTTTACTATCTTATCACTTTCCTCAGAAAATGATCTAATTATTTTTGGGCATTCTGAATATGAAAGCATTTGTATGTAATTCCTTTTTATTTTATATTAAAATGGCATGGAAAAGGAGATGTGTCATATGAAAAAAATCAGTACAACAGAACAATTTAATGAACTTATTCAATCCGACAAGGAAATCATCGTGAAATTTTTCGCTGACTGGTGCCCTGACTGCACGCGCATGAATATGTTCATCGGCGATATTTTGGAAGAATATAATCAAAATGATTGGTATGAACTGAACAGAGACGAGCTCCCTGAGCTTGCCGACAAATATCAGGTAATGGGCATACCGAGCCTTCTGATCTTTAAAAACGGCGAAAAGAAAGCGCATCTTCACAGCGCAAACGCGAAAACGCCCGAAGAAGTCACAGAGTTTTTATCACAGCATATTTAATTCGTTTCACGATCTTTGTTTATGACTTCAGGCTCTACATGAACATGGACATGAGTCACATCATGTTCATGTTTTATTGCATATTCGACCTCATCGGCTACTTCATGGCCTTCTTTCACAGACAGTCCCGGATCTACCGTAATGACCATTTCCACATGAACCGTGCTCCCTAAATACCTTGCTTTCACATCCTTCAGCCTGCTGACCTCTTTTATTTCTTTCACCGTGTGTTTATACGGCTCCAAATCTTTCAGATCAAACCCGTCCGTCAATGAGTGGGAAGCATCTTTGAAGATGTCCCATGCCGTCTTACAGATGATGATTCCGATCAGAAAAGCAATGACCGGATCAATCCACGGCAGATGAAGCCGGGCCGTTAAGACGCCTATAAACGCCCCAATACTGACATAGGCGTCAGAACGGCTGTCTTTCGCCGCCGCATGAAGCGCAGAACTTTTAACCCGATCTGCAAGACGGCTGTTATATACATACATGCCGTACATTACAATCGCGCTTCCGAGCGCCGTCCATGCCGCAATGAAGCTCGGCTCGGCCTCCGTTCCGCTGACAATCGCCTTTGCCCCTCCGATCAGCACTTCAATACCGACCGCCATCATAATAAAAGACGCAATTAATGAAGAAATTGTTTCAGCCCGATAATGTCCGTAGGCATGATCACTGTCCGCGGGACGCTGGGAAACCCGGAGCCCGATCAGCACAGCCAGTGATGCGACAATATCCGTGGCATTATTTAACCCGTCCGCTCTGAGCGCTTCGGAATGATAAATAAGACCGATCACCAGTTTGACGGCGGCAAGGATGAGGTACGCGGCGATATTAAGAATCGCGCCTTTCTCACCCCGTTTTAAGTTTGCCGTTTGATCATTCATGTAAGGACTCCTCCATTCTCATTCATAGTATGGATGGAAAAGCGGAAAAATAGCAGCTTTGATCTGAGCAAATGCAATATTCGACAGCATTATTCCCCGGGAAACTTTTTGTCGAAAAATTGGCGGTATTTTCCCTTTACATATGAATATGCCCATTGTATACTTCCATTAACTGATAATGATTCTCAATATCATTTGATTAGGAGGGTAATCATGAGGTCTTCTCCTCAGCTCAGATCATCAGTTGAAGGACGAAAAAAACATCTGATCCATTTGCTGATCAATAACGGAATATACAAAAAGTCGGAACGGCATTTATATGAATTATCGCTCGGAGAATTAGAAAGCGAATACAAATATGTTAGGAAGGTGCGGGCTCATGGCGAAACGTAAAATAAAAACATACGAACAGCTGATAAAAGAAAACAAGGCGGCCATTATGAATAATCAAAAGCTGATGAATGTGATCTATGACAGAATTGACCGCAAGCATCAAAAACTGCTCCGGCACAACAGCCATACATAAAAAGAGCCTTTTTCAGGCTCTTTTTTTATTGCTCAAAGGCTTCCGCCGCTAATTTGCCGATGACCGCATCGTCCATCGGCGGATTGTGAAGGCCGGCCCGGGCATCCCGATAATACCGCTGAAGCGGATTGTTTCGCTCCAGGCTTTTTGCGCCGGTGATTCTCATTGCTTTATCAACAACAGAAAGGACGGTATTTGTCACAATATGTTTTGCGGCGCCAAGCTCGCTTTTGATGAAAGGACGGCGTTTCGGGTCATCATACATTTGCGCCGCCGTGAAGAGAAACTGTCTCGCTTTTAACAATTCAAGCTCCATTTCTCCGACACGCTGCTGAACGGCCGGCACGTCTTTAATCGGTCCGTTCAGGCTGTTCGGCGAATATTCGGATGCAAACCGGACGGCATAGTCCCTTGCCGCTTGAGCGATGCCCAGATAAGCAGCCGGAATGTGAAGCAGCCAGCCATTCACTTTCGCCGCTCTCGGCCCGCTGATAAGCTCCACAAGCCGCTCGTCACTGACCGTGACATGATCTAAAAGGAGATCATGGCTTCCGGTCGCCTTCATGGCAATCATATCCCATGTTTCTTCGACTGAAACGCCTGACTGATCTTTATGAATGAGAAAAACACCGGTCGTTTGTTTTTCTTCAATCCATGCCGTCACAAGCATATAATCCAAAGTCAACGAAAGGGTTGTAAAGGTTTTTCGGCCGTTCAGCACCCATTTTCCGTCTTTTTTGACAGCGGAGGTGCCGGGTCTTCCTCCCCTCGTCGGACTCCCGGTCTGCCGTTCCGTCGCTGCCCTGTTCAGGACAGCTCCCTTTTTCACCTCTTCTGTGATAAATGAAAAGACATCTTCATCCCAGCTGTTTCCTTCTCCGAGCTCACCCATGACGGATAAATGCCAGCCGATTCCGAGAGCAACGGCCGCGTCTCCCCGCGCCAGCCGTTCCTGAAACAGCACCATATCATAAACGGAAATGCCTGCACCGCCGAATGCCTCAGGTACCGTTAACGCCGTATATCCCGCGTCGCGCAGTCTTTGAATTTTCTCCGCGGGAAAACGGCCCGCCTCATCATCAAGCGCGGCTGTTTTTTGAAATTCGTCTGCAAGCAGGCCGATTTTTTCCATCCATTCCCTCTGCCGTTCATTCTGTATCCATAAAGACACTGGAATCCCCCCATTATAATTCCGATAAAGTTAATAAGTATTATAGAGATTCAAGTCTCGTTTCGCAACTGTGAGGCTGTACAAAAAAAACACGCTATTCCATGGAATAGCGCGTTCAGACTGCTTCCGGGCCGCGGTCCTGCTTAAGCCCGAGATAAATCAGCATATATGTGAGATAACCCATCGTCATCACAAGCCCGCCAAAGAAAAAGCTAGAAAAAATCGGCTCTTCAAACGCGGTAACTGCCGCAAGCATGATCCAGCTTGCATACAGGTAGATGATGAAATAACGGAATCCCGACTTCATTTTATATAAGAGAAACAGCCCCACTGTAGAAAACAAACCCAGCGCAAGCCTGAAATAAACAAGATGTTCGAATTGGAACATGAATGACACAAAGGAAAAACCAAGCAATAACACAATCGGTAATGCGGTAATAAAATTTCTCAAGTGAGCACCTCCGTCATTACCTTTATTATAAATCAAAATAGCATAAATTATTGATTTATCGTGATCTTTTTCACAAAAATGTCATTCCTTTACTTTATACCCGAACATCGCGTTTGCAAAAGCTCCACCAAGCGACGGCTAAGAAGAATACGATATGGATAATGATAATGCCTGCGGAAAATAACGGCGTCATTCCCGCAAACAGCGGTTTTGCCCCGCTCATATATTGCGTCAGGTCAGTATTTGCGAACAGCAGAAAACTTCCCCATTTGTTTTGGAAGAGCGACATAATCGTCACGAGTGATTTTGCGCCATACAGCACGATAAATGACAAAATGACGGCCGTTGCGCTGTTTCGGAATACAGAAGAACACAGCAAGCCAAAGCATGCCATCGCAAACGCCTCGACCCAGTTCGTGCCGATTACTTTCAGGGTGTTCATAAGAAGCGTCCCTGATTCAGATGTCACCGACACGCCGAAGAAAGCCATGCCGAACAGCAGAGACAGAATATAGTACGCCGCATACAGGTACAAGCTGACCAAAAATACGGTAATGAGTTTAGATACAAAAATCCGCTCCCGCTTTACCGGGCGGATTAATAAAAATTTGATCGTTTTCTTATCAAATTCAGCGGAAATGATCGTTGCCGCGATCACGATCGTTAATGCCTCAAGCAGAATATTCAGCCCGGGCGCGTACGCCATATAGCCGATGAAATTCTCATCCGTTCCGGAACTGATGACAAGCCGTTTAATGACAAGCGCCATAATAAATTGGAGAACGGCCATCAGAATCAGCGCCACTAATGAGACTTTTCGGTTAAAGAGTTTCATATGCTCATTCGCTGTCAATTTAAACATTCGTTTCCCCCTCCTCTTGAAGCGCCGTCGTCACTTTCATGAATTCATCCTCCAGCGATTCCGCATACGGCATGATGGAATACACGAGAAAGTCTTGTCCGACGAGCGCACGGTTTAATGCCGGGATGTCCTTCTTCGCTACGGTGACGGTAATGCCCCCGCCGTTTTTCTCCGGAGCAAATTGCTGTTGGGACAGCCATTCGAAGGCTTCGTCAGCCGGCTGAATGTCGAGGACGGCTTTTTCTTCTTTTTCCTCAGCGCCGCGCAGAACAACCTCTGTTTTGATCTCACCTTTTTGAATGATGATGACACGGTCGCAAAGGTCCTCCACTTCACGCAATAAATGCGTCGCAAAAAGGATGCTCGTCCCTTCAAGCTCCGCGAGTTCCTTTAAGTGATCGCGGAAATCCTTCATTCCGCCGGGATCAAGCCCGTTTGTCGGTTCATCTAAAATGAGCAGATTCGGACGGTGAAGAATGGCCTGCGCAATCCCGAGACGCTGACGCATACCAAGGGAATACGTTTTAACTTTGTCATGAACGGCATTGGTGAGCCCGACCCGCTCGATGACTTCCTGAAGCCTGTCCTCTTTGATGTTTTTGTGCATGTTGGCAAAGTGCTTCAGATTTTCCCACCCCGTCAGGTACGGGTAGAATTCAGGATTTTCCACGATCGCTCCGACGGATTCAAGCGCTTTTTCGAAATCAGCATCGTGCTGAAAGCCGTTAATTGTAATCGTGCCGCTGTTTTTCTTTAAAAGACCGACGATGATTCGGATAAGTGTGGTTTTTCCCGACCCGTTCGGACCGAGCAAACCGATGATCTCGCCCTGCCTGACATCCATGCTGATGTTTTTTAAAATGTGCTTTTTGCCTATTGTTTTGTCAAGGCCTTCAATATGTAAAATCGGCTCAGTCATACAGCCTTCCTCCTTTTTCACAAAAAATAAACAGTGCCCGTACATAGGCACTGTCTGCATTATAACATTAGTCATATATTCGTGAAGAGCCGGAGCCGGCGTTATGTCTTATCCGGGACCGGTCCGTTTTTTTCCTTCTCTTCATTATTGACGACATCCAGAATATCAAGCAGGAACACAAAAATCGGAATTCCGATAATCAAGCCCCAAATGCCGAAGAAATGTTCCGAGAAAATCAGAACTGTAAAGGTAAAAAAGATCGGCAGTTCCGTTTTCGCTGACATCAGTTTCGGATTAAGGAAGTACGTCTCAATCGCATGGATGACGAAAATGACCAGCACGATGTAGATGACATACGCAGCGCCGCCCGTCGTATACGCGATGATGCTGAGCGGAATGAGCGAAATCACCACACCCGCAACGGGAATAAGCCCGAGGAAAAAGACCATGATGGACAGGCCGAACAGCTGCGGAAAATGCAGAATCGCCAATGCGATCAAGGTGAGGATACAGTTCACCAGCGCGATAATAAATTGGGCTTCAAGCACTTTGCCGAATGTTCTCGCAAACTTGCTGCCGAAATAAGCAAGTTCGTAGTAAAAAACAGACAGCTTGCTGTGCTGAAATTTTTTCATAAACTCCGTGAGCCGCTTTTTCTCGAACAGGAAAAACATGCTGAGAATCAGTGACATCACGACCTGCAAACCGAAAGTGCTGATATCGGCCAAGTATGTATACAGTACATTAAAACCTTCTTTTACATAGGAACCGATATTGATATCGCCGAACACGCTCGATATCTCATCATAAAACGGAATGACATCGGGATGATACGCGATGTGCTTGATCTGCTTAATCAGCTGTTCAATCTGCTTGGCAACAATCGGGTAAAAGACAAAGCCTCCGACAGTCGCCCCGACAGCCAGCGCAATATATAAAACGGTGATGACCACCCTCTGGCTGATCCGGAAAAAATGGTTCAACACGTGCCGGATGACAGTCTCCAGCCGATCCATCAGAAAAGTAAAAATAAACGTAAGCAAAATCAAATTAATCATACTTCGGAATACAACTAACACCCCAGTCAAAACAAGAAAAACGGAAAAACGTCTGACACCCGGATGCTGAAAAAATTTAAAAATAGCCGCCATTTATACACTCCTGCTAGGACAAAAAGCCCTTAGATTTCATCTTTCACTCTCTAATTGTAAATTATATAACAAAATGACGCTAAGGTCTTTGTCCACCTCCTAATAAATTTAAACAAATTTATCTTTTTTACTCATGGCGGCCGAAAAAAAGAACGGCATGCCCGATGCATGCCGTTCCTTTCCTTTTATACCGCCGTTTTCATTTCTTTAACGGCCTGTGTGCTTTTCGCTTCGTCAAACTCATTTTCGCTCTTGGCTACGATGATGGTGGCGATTCCGTTTCCGATCAGGTTGACGATCGCCCTTCCTTCACTCATAAAGCGGTCGACGCCGAGGAGCAGCGCCAGCCCCTCCAGCGGAATAACCTGGAGCGCCGATAAAGTGGAGGCGAGCACGATAAATCCGCTTCCGGTTACGCCCGCCGCGCCTTTTGATGTCAGCATCAGCACGAGAATGATCGTAACCTGCTGGCCGATGGTAAGGTCAACGCCGAACACCTGCGCCAGAAAAACCGTCGCCATGGACAGATAAATTGAGGTGCCGTCCAGGTTAAAAGAATATCCCGTCGGAATGACAAGGCCGACAACCGATTTGGAACAGCCGTAACGCTCCATTTTATCCATCATCCGCGGAAGGACGGACTCAGAAGAGCTTGTACCGAGAACGATGAGCAGTTCATCTTTAATAAAACGGAGATAGTTCCACAAGCTGAAACCGAATAGTTTGCAAATGATATTCAAAGCGACAAATACAAACAGGAACATCGTAACGTATACAGACAGCATCAGACTCGCCAGCGGCTTGATGGAATCAAGGCCGAAGTGCCCGATCGTATAGGCCATGGCTCCGAATGCGCCGATCGGCGCCGCGCGCATGATGTAGCCGATGATTTTGAAAAAAACATGCGACAGTTTATCAAAGAAATCAATAATGCTTTTGCCTCTTTCACCGAGCGCCGCCAGGCCGACACCGAATAAAACAGAAAAGAATAAGACCTGAAGAATGTCGCCTTTTGCGAAAGCGTCAACCATATTTGACGGAACGATGTGAGTGATAAATTCAATCCAGTCAATCCCCTGTCCCCCGTTTTGCGTGTACTGAGAGACATCCCCTTTTTCAAGCTTGCTGTAATCAAGCCCCTCACCGGGTTTCATGATATTGACGACCAGAAGTCCGATAATGAGGGCGATGGTGGTCACGACTTCAAAATAAATAAATGCTTTTCCCCCGACTTTGCCGACTTTTTTCATGTCTCCCATCTTGGCGATGCCAAGCACGATCGTCAGGAATATGATCGGTGCGATAATCATTTTTACCGCATTGATAAATGTATCGCCGAGCGGCTTCATCTGCTTCCCGGCCTCAGGCCATACGAGTCCGACAATGACGCCGATGATCACCGCTGTGATGACCTGCACCGTAAGATTTTTGAAAATTTTCATCCCTACTCCCCCTTGCCTCTCGCTGCGTCTATACAAAAATGATAGCGTTTTCAAACAAAGAGGGGAAGCTTATGATCATAACGGACATTTTGGTCTTTTTGGTCTCGGCTAGCGGACGAATTTGTAGCGGTTAACCGGCCGGCCCACTCCCCCGTATTGAATGTCGAGCTTAATCTGGCCGTCTTTCTCAAGAAAATCAAGATAACGCCGCGCTGTCACCCTGGCGATTCCGAGCGCTTTGGCGGCTTCTTCAGCTGAAAGCGGCTCCGTCTGCTGTTTCATATAGGTCAAAATTTCATTCATCGTAAAATGATTTAACCCCTTCGGCAGATCGCGGGACGGATTTTGCGGAATTTTAAGCAGCATGTCAAGCTGCTCTTGCGACATGGTGTCATGCTCTTCAATTTTCCGTTTATATTGTTTATAGTTTTCGAGCGCCTGTCTCATCCGCTCCAGCTTAAACGGCTTCAAAATATAGTCGGCCGCACCGTTTTGCAGCATAAGCTGGATTGTTTCTTTGTCTTTTGCGGCCGAGACGATGATGACGTCTACTTCGAGCTTTTGTTTTCTGATTTCCTGGAGCGTTTTAATTCCGTCTTTTTTCGGCATGTATACGTCTAATACCACGAGCCCGGGCCGCAGATCTTTAATAAGCCTGATTCCCTCGTCTCCGTCAGCGGCCGTGGCGATGACGCTGAACCCCGAAACACCGGTGATAAATTCTTTATTCACCTCCTGCACCATCGGATCATCTTCAATAAGCAGCACCTTGATGTCCATCGAATGATTCCTCCCCCTTCATCGGAAATAAAATAGAAAATGCCGTTCCCTGTCCCTGCCGTGTGTCGACTTCAATAACGCCCATCCCTTTGTCGACGATTTGTTTGACGAGGTACAAGCCGTATCCCGTTCCTCCCGTTTTATTGACGGTAAACCCTTTGTCATAAAGGTGCGGGATGTGCTGATCGGAAATCCCGCTTCCGTTGTCTTCTATTAATATAGCAAGCACTTCATCATTTTGCTCGATACTGATGTCAATATGTTTGTCCTCCGTGTCCGCTGTTTCGAATGCGCCGAACGCATTTTCAATTAAATTGCCGAGCAGGACGACAATGTCATGCTGGTCGACATGCTCCGGAAATGCCGAGAAACTGCTGTTTTCATCAATTTTCACAGAAATGCCAAGCTCTTTTCCTCTTTTGATTTTGCTTAACAGCAGTCCCGCCGCAGCGTCATTCTGAATGGCCTGATGAAGAAAATCGGTGACGCTTTCTTGTTCTGATGATTCCTTAAAAGCAAGCTGGAGCGCTTTTTCTGATTTTCCGAGCTGAATCAGTCCCGCGATGGTGTGAAGCTTGTTCATATGTTCATGATTTTGGACTCTGAGCGCATCGACAAAATTTTTCACACCTGTCAGTTCTTCCGCCATTTTCGCCGCTTCCGTCCTGTCCTGAAAAATGGCGACGGCTCCGATGACCTTCTTTTTCATGACGATCGGAATTCTGCTGCTCATAATCACCTTTCCGCTGACTTGGATTTCTTCATTATATACCGCTCGGTTCCGCTCGACGATTTCAGGGAGGCGGGAATCTTTTAACACGTCCCAGATCAGCCTGCCGTCTGTTTCTTGTCTGACATTGAATATCTGCTTCGCTTTTTCATTAAAAATGGTGATGTGATGCTGATTATCAATCGCGATAACGCCCTCATTCATTGAATGAAACGTAGCGGTCCGTTCCTCATACATTCTCACAATCTCATGGGGCTCCAGCCAAAACATTTGTTTTTTGATGTGGCGGGCCAGCAAAAAGGAGCCGGCCAGTCCGAACCCGAGCGCCAGCAGAACGATAAACAGTATTTCATGTTTCAGCTGAAGAAGAATTTCACCGAATCCGGGCAGCGTTTTACCGGCCAGAACGACGCCGATCTGATTCAAATCCCGGTCTTTGATGGGATAAAAAGCGCGGACGGCGGTGCCGATTTCTCCCTTTGCTTCGGAAAAATAAATGTGCTCGGCGAACGCCGCGGCTTCGTCCTCACCCCTTGAACGCTTTCCGATCATTGTGCTGACGGGATGTGAATAGCGGATATGATCCATATCCATGACGACGATGTAGTCCGCTTCATTGATGATCCTTATTTCTTCGACCGCATGGCGCACGTCTTCCCTTTGTTTTTTCTGCTCGAGGGCGCGTTTGACATCGGTCATCTCAGATACCGTCCGCGCGGTATTCATCAGCCGTTTTTTCAGCTCGCGCTCCTCTGTATGCTGAATATTGCCGATCAGCACGATGCCGACGATCAAAAAGGTAAAAAGCACGACGATATACGAAAGTATGGTGATTTTCCAGCGGATGGTGAGCTTTTTTTTCGTCATTGGCCTCTTCCTTTCCGTCTCTTTACGAAAACGGCCCGCCCGATTATGCTTGTTATAGAAAATGGCGGAGGGGGTTTTCGATGAAAAGCTTGCTGACTTGTCTCAGCCTGATGGTACTCGGTATCGGAACCGCTTTATTCATCGGCTTTCATGATCTTTTCTCAACGGAAGAACCGTATTATGATGACGAACAGGAAGGCCTGAAAGATCAAATCGTTTTCAAATTCAGCCATGTCGTTGCTGAGAACACGCCAAAAGGGCGGGCGGCGAATAAGTTTGCCGACCTTGTCTATCAAAAGTCCGGCGGCACCATTAAAGTAGAGGTGTTTCCAAACGGGAGCCTCTATTCAGATAATGAAGAAATAAACGCCCTCCAAAACGGGGACGTGCAATTCATCGCTCCCTCCACCTCAAAGCTCGGATCACTGTCTCCCGAATGGGGTGTTTTGGATCTGCCGTACGCGTTTACAAACTATAAAGCCGTGCAAGAAGGCCTCAACGGCAAAATCGGCACACGCCTGTTCGCTTCATTAGAAAAGCATCATTTGAAAGGACTGGCGTACTGGACGAACGGGTTTAAGCAGCTTACGTCAAATAAAGGGCCGATCTTCACTCCGGACGATTTGAAAGGACAGGCGCTCAGGATCATGCCGAGCAGCGTGATCGAAGACCAGTACCGCCTGCTCGGCGCGCACCCGCGGCAGGATTCCTTTAATTCCACGTTTCAGCTCTTGGAAAGCAATCTCGTAGACGGAGAAGAAAATACGATTTCAAATATCTATTCTAAAAAATTTTATAATGTTCAAGATTATTTGACAATCAGCAATCACGGGTACCTCGGTTATGCCGTGATGACCGACGAGCATTTCTGGAATTCGCAGACAGAAAAAACGAGAACCATCTTAACGGAGGCGATGAGAGAAACGACGGAGTGGAACGAAGCCTCCGCTGAGAAAATGAATAAAGACCAGCTTGAAGAGATAAAGAAGAATTCATCCATTCATATTCATGTGCTGAGCAAAGCGGAAAAGAACACATGGATGAAACGCCTCGACCCGATTTACGGACAATATGAACAGGTGATCGGCCGCGGGCTTGTGCAGGATTTGTTATCCTTGCGCCGCGAGCCTTAGCAGGACCAATACGCCCATCTCCGTTTCATCCCTTTTCCCGCCGGGGAAGTAAATAGGGACAGAGCAAAAAGAGGAGATGGAGACATGTTTACACATACGAAAAAACTGCAGCATCCGGCTAAACCGGATCGTCCTGACCCGCTGTTCGCCAAAAAGATGCAGGAAATTTTAGGGGGACAATACGGGGAAATATCCGTCGCCATGCAATATTTGTTCCAAGGATGGAATACACGGGGCAATGAAAAATATAAGGATCTTCTGATGGATACCGCGACGGAAGAAATCGGCCATGTCGAAATGATCGCGACGATGATTGCGAGACTGTTAGAAGACGCACCGCTGGCAGAGCAGGAAAAAGCGGCTGATGACCCGGTCATCGGGTCCATTTTAGGTGGGATGAATCCGCATCATGCGATCGTCTCAGGACTCGGCGCAATGCCGGAGAGCAGCACGGGCGTTCCGTGGAGCGCAGGCTATATCGTCGCAAGCGGAAACCTTCTGGCAGACTTCCGCGCCAATCTGAACGCCGAATCACAAGGAAGGCTTCAAGTCGCACGCCTGTATGAAATGACCGATGATAAAGGCGTGAAAGATATGCTCAGCTTTTTATTGGCCCGCGATACCATGCATCAAAACCAATGGCTTGCGGCCATTAAAGAATTAGAAGAACAGGAAGGTCCGATCGTTCCTTCCACATTCCCGAAGGCACTGGAAAAACAGTCATTCTCCCATAAGCTTATTCATTTCTCAGATGGCGGAGAAAGCGCTGAACAAAATTGGCTGAAGGAAATAGCGCCGGACGGAGAACCATTTGAATACGAAAAGGAACCGAAAGCGCACGGCGAAATAGCTAAGCTGGATCCTGTCCCGCCGTATGTCCACAACACGCTTCCCGGACGCGAGTAAAGACACAAGCCCAAAACAAACTGTTTTGGGCTTTCATTATGCCTTCTGAACCGTCCAGTCCGGTTCGTATCGGATGTCCGGATGATGTAACAGCTCGTGAATGACAGGTTCATCCTCTTCATACAGCATCACTTCTATTGAAAGAATCGCAGCCTTCTGCTCGTTTTCTTCGTATATTCGGTCATGTTCGTTCTTCATAAAATCATCATAGGCCTGTCTGTTCTCCCAAACGCTGATGATCTCTGCGATGAACAGGCCGTCTGCGTTTTTCCGCCACCCGCCGGCCTGTTTGACGAAGCCATTTACACATGATAATGCTCCCCACCTTGACTGTGCTTGCGCAAATGCTTCAGCGTTTGCAGCGTCTGTTTCACATACAATCTTTTTGATCAGCATGACAATTCCTCTGTGATGACTGTTTTCGCATGCGTATGCTCGACACAGAGATTCACGGTTCTGACGTAAGAGCGGGTGCGGTGAATCGTGCCTTTCGGGATGAGCAGGCTGTCATTTGCCTTGAGCACTGCGGTTTCTTTGTCCTTAAAATCAATCAGCAGCTCCCCTTCCAGAACGATGAACCATTCATCTGAGTCAGGGTGATGGTGCCAGTCATATTCTCCCGTAAACACTGCGAGGCGCACACAGTGGTCATTGATCTCTGCGATTGAAAAATTGTCGTGTTTTTCTTTGACTTTATTGGCGATAGCGAGCAAATTCAGCATGTCAGACACGAGTGAAAAACCCCTTTTTCATTTATTGTAACGCAACGGCGGCTCAGATCAAGATTTTCCCAAAATAAAAAGCGATCCAGCTGATACGCCGGATCGCTTTTGATCTGCAGGTTGTCTGCCTTTTATGCTTTTATTAGCTGCTTCGTCTGTTTCCGCCTTTTTGGCCGATTTCCTTATAAAAATCTTTGTCATGATTTTTACTTGTGGCTTCTCCGCCTTTTTGGCCGATTTCTTGATAGAATTCCTTGTCATGGTTATTGCTAGTGGCTTCTCCGCCTTTTTCACCGATTTCCTGATAGAATTCTTTGTCGTGATTTTTGCTAGTGGCTTCTCCGCCTTTTTGACCAATTTCCTGATAGAATTCTTTGTCATGGTTATTGCTTGTCGCTTCTCCGCCTTTTTGACCTGCTTCTTCTCTGCTCATTTTGTTATTATCTTGTGCCATTTTTGAATTCCTCCTTTAATTGGTGTTGGTTGTTGGTTTCCCGATTTCAGAACTGCTAAACAAAGAAAACACATTGAATGTGTTTTCGGGCGGGTTTTTATCATTCTGTATCGTCCAGGCGTTTTAGAATCCGGCGTTTTTTATAAAGCATGATGCCTGTTTCCGCGATGCTTTCTAAAGCTGAACGGTTGGCGGACGCGCCGAAGATGATACCTGCGGCCGGAACCATTTGCAGCAGTTTTTTCGCGGCGAACGTATCGCGGTAGCTGTAAACGACTTCCCGCCAGCCTTGGATTTGCGAGGCGACGCGCTGATAGGCGCGGTCGTTTTGATCATATTGCCGTAAATCTTGCAGGATCGCTTTTTTTCCGATGACGTCACTGGATGCAAGCTGGAGCAATCTGACGATAAACACGCGTTCTTTTTTGTCTTTCGGATCAAAGCCGTAAGCAACCGCGATATCCTGCAGCGTCTTTAAGGACAGGCCGAGCATCGCCGGAATGTCTGCCGCCAGCGTGAATACGCCGCCGACTCCCGTTGCGGCTCCCTGCACCGTCGCGGCCTTTACGCTTGTACGCGCTATGACTTCTGCGATTTCGTCCATGACGGCAAGCGGCGCATTGCGGATGTCGTGAAGCGTTTGACATGTACCGTGCGGCAGCCGTTTTTGAAACTTTTTCATGATGCGCTTTTCTGATGTCAGGTACTGTCCGCCTGACTGAATAAACGTTCCCGTTTCATCGAGAATGAGTCCGATTTTCCTCTGAATAAATTGCGGTGTCAGCTTGTCCAAAAGCTGAAACGGCAAGCGGGTGAATGTTTGCCAGAACATCACCCTCTGCTGCGCCTTTTCCCATTTTTGAATGTCTCTCAGTTGTCTTTCCAGGTCTGTCCGCTCTTCTGTCACCCGTCCTGCACGTCCTTTCTGATTTCTTTCTTCATAGTATACCTTTATGGCGTTTTCTTTTTACACCCGGCCGGATTTTTTATCCGGAAAACATTCCATTGTTTAATTTTCTTCAAATTCTGTATATTGTATAATTTTGAATAATACGATTGAAGGAGAATGTTGAATGCAATGGATTTATTTAAGTTTAGCGATCATTTTTGAAGTATTGGGTACGGTCAGCATGAAATTATCAAATGGATTTACAAAACTTGTCCCAAGTATTTTATTATTATTGTTTTATATCGGCAGCCTTTGTTTTCTTACTTTGACTTTGAAATATATAAGTGTCTCCATCGCGTATGCGGTCTGGTCGGGGATGGGGATCGTGCTGATTTCCGTGATCGGAATTTTTTTCTTTCATGAACAGTTCTCTGTCATAAAAGCCGTCTCTGTTCTTCTGATCATCATCGGTGTCGTTTCCTTAAACTTTATTTCTGAAAGTGAGACGTCATCAAACGGCATCAGCGTTCATACGGACAGAAACAGATGATGAAAGGGTTAAAGGTTCTCTTTCTCATTACAGATATTGGATTTATCGTTTATTGGATTGTTACTTTTTTTGAGTGGATTCCAAAAAACATGGTGTTTAAAGATTATGATAACGCCATGATCATGGCCTGGAACTGGTCATTCTTTCCCTTAGATATTTTCATTTCGATAACCGGGCTGTACAGCTTGTTTCTTTATAAACGGAAACATGCGTTATGGCGCCCTTTCGCATTAATATCACTTGTGC
Source organism: Bacillus sp. EKM206B (assembly GCF_011066015.1). Taxonomy (NCBI): domain Bacteria; kingdom Bacillati; phylum Bacillota; class Bacilli; order Caryophanales; family Bacillaceae; genus Bacillus; species Bacillus sp. EKM206B. The sequence goes on along the minus strand of NZ_JAAMNL010000010.1, from coordinate 98,580 downwards.
TGACCTTTTGTTCAGGCCTGCAAGCGATTGCCTTTTGGGTATTTATCGGTGATTTTGATCTTATGTGGTGGGCATTCAATCTGTACTTGCTTCTTTATCCTTTATATTTTATTCAGAAATTGCTGGTCTCTCGTAAAAATAGCTGTCATTCTTTTTGATGAGGCGGTTTTCTTTTTCTTCAGGCGGGAAACACTTTTCATAAAGGAGTGATAGACATGCCTTGGTCTATGAAGGATTATCCGCAATCATTGAAGAATCTCGAGGAACCTGTGAAGAAAAAAGCGATCGAAATCGCGAATGCGATGGTAGATGAGGGTTATGAAGAAGGACGGGCCATTCCCATTGCGACAAGTCAGGCGAAAGAGTGGAAAAAAAACGCTTCTAAGGAAGAAATCGATCAGCTGATGAAACACGATGATGAAACGAAACGCGGAAATTGAATCGGAATAAAGGAAAAACCCCGCTCTCAAGAGAACGAGGTTTTTCTGATTATAAACCGTAATAATAAGATAGTGTGGTGACTGAAACGTAGCCTGTCGCTCCCGCATACGTGACTTTCAGCCATTTATTAGAATTGGTGTAGTGGCCTTGAACATATTCTCCGGTTACCCAAGAACCTGTAATTTTTTTACCGCTTGAGAATGTTGTGATCGTTGAACAGCTGACCTTAGAGCATGAGCGCATATTAGCACCGTAAATACCGACTGTGCCCCCGCTGGCTAAAATGGAAACGTCCGGTTCAGCTTTAGGTTTGAAAGCTGCTGCTGATGCAGAGCCGCCAAAAGCGAATAAAGAAACAGCAAAAATCATGGCTAAAGAAATGATCGACAAACGACGTACCAAGAAAATTCCCCCTCTTTTATCATATGGCCGGAAAGCTTTCCTGACGTTATTATACTTTTTCGCCCGGGAGACTGAAATAAGTCTAATGCTCCAACTTCTTTTCTTCGCAAGTGACCATGCCGATTCTTTTTTTGGTAGATAACAGCGGTTTATTGGACTGGAATCACTGATATATCGTTGATTCAAACGTTTATTCAGAGCGGCCGGAGTTTTTCCGGAGGTCATTTGAATGGTACAGAAAGGTTTTATCTTCCAATGGAAAGAAACATTATTATTCTATTTACCCGGGAAAACGGAGGAAATACAGCGTCTTTTTCTCAAATCAGTTGGGCGGACAGAAAGTTGTGAAGTTATATGGGCAAGTGTCCTCTTTTCACCTTTTTAAAAGAACGCTCCACGCCTCCGCGTATGATCGGACGCGGAAACACGCTTTGCGAACGGCATCGCTTCTTTCCCGGAACGATGTCGTTTTCATTTTCGGATCTTTCTTCGGCGGGATACATATCATAGATAAAACAGGGCATCAATGTGCCGGTTTATTGAACATAAAGAACTTGACATCTTATAATAGCGGATTTATGATGTAGATAAAATAATTTGCATCTAGGAAACTTTTTGTTATTTAGCTAAAAATCTATCGGAATTTAGGTGAGACATAATGAGCAAAGACATCTCAGCACAATCACTGCAAGCAAAAGCCGTGCAGGATGCACTTGACGGCAAAAGCAAGGGATTCAAGCGGCTTCTGCCTTTTTTAGGCCCCGCCTTTATCGCGGCGATTGCCTACATTGATCCGGGAAACTTCGCTACGAATATCTCAGCTGGTTCGAAGTATGGGTATATGCTGCTGTGGGTCATCCTCTTTTCAAACTTGATGGCTTTTTTAATTCAAGTTCTTTCCGCGAAGCTCGGCATTGCCACGGGTAAAAACCTTCCGGAAATCGCCAGAGACCGGTATCCGAAATGGGTATCAGCCGGGCTGTGGATACAGGGTGAACTAGTGATTATGGCAACTGATCTGGCAGAATTTATCGGGGCGGCGCTCGGACTCAACCTGCTGTTCGGCATACCGATGGTTGAAGCGGCCATTATCGCGGCGATCGGATCATTCGCGATTTTAGAACTGCAGCGCCGCGGTTACCGTGCGCTGGAAGCGGGCATCGCCGGACTTCTGTTCGTCGTGGTGATCGCCTTCGCTCTGCAAACCTTCTTTGCCAAACCTGACGCCGCCTCCGTTCTCGAGGGGCTGTTTATCCCGAAAATTGACGGAATGGACAGTGTGCTCTTGGCAACCGGGATACTCGGCGCAACCGTGATGCCGCATGCCATTTACTTACATTCCGCACTGACACAGCGCCGTGTCGTCGGAAAAACGGATAGTGAGCGGAAAAAGATTTTTAGATTCGAGACGATTGACATTCTCATCGCGATGGTGATCGCCGGGGCGATTAACGCAAGCATGCTCATCGTCGCTGCCGCGCTTTTCTTCAAGAACGGGCTGTATGTAGAAGATTTAGACGTGGCTTATCAGCAATTCGGCCACTATATCGGACCGGCTTCAGCCATTCTCTTCGGGATCGGGCTGCTGGCCGCAGGGCTTTCAAGCTCTTCTGTCGGCACATTGTCAGGCGATATTATCATGCAGGGCTTCATCCGTTACCGTATCCCGCTTTATTTGCGGCGTTTCATTACCATCATTCCGCCGATGATCATCATTATCTCGGGGGTCAACGCCACAGAAGCGCTCGTATGGAGCCAGGTCGTTCTTTCATTCGGCATCTCCTTTGCGCTCGTGCCGCTGATTATGTTTACAAGCAACAAACGCCTGATGGGCGCCCTGACGAACCGAAAATGGGTGACGGCTCTCGCCTGGCTGATTGCGGTTTTGGTGATCGCGCTTAATCTGTTTGTGATCTACGATTCATTCCGTTAGAAAAAAACCGGCCATAGCGGCCGGTTTTTCTTTTGACGCCGGGTGCCGTTCGTATCTTTTTCCGGGCGTTTTTGGTATGATAGAAGAAAAATCGGAGTTTTGCTTATGTCAGTATTTATCCTTTTTTATCTGTGGATTGTGCCGATTGTCATCGGCATCTTCTGTTCTCTTTTTGCTTATCGGACAACGGGTAAGAAACGTCTGATTCCCGGGTTTTTGATGATCGCATTAAGCATCGTTTCCTTAATCACGGGGCTTTGGATCGGCGGGGTGAACTATCATGTGTTCATCGGGGGCATGTTTTTATTCGGTACATTATTGGCCGGCTCCGCCTTCCCGTTTTTCTTCGCTCTTTCACGCAAACGAAAATAAACAGGCATGCCGCCTGTTTATTTTTATTCATTAACCCTAAATTATAAAACCGCTCCGATAATGTGATTCCGCCTCAAACAGCCTGTACATGCAGGCCCCAGCCCATGTTCTATTTCACAAAACTGCAGCTAAAATAAATCCTGCTAAAGAAGATTTTGAATTGCGAGAAAAATATCGTATTAAAATCCTATTTACCCAAAAAATACCTATTGATAGAATGGTATCTGAGAGGGAAAAATGTTCAAAGCGGATCATACAGGTCCCGCCTAAATACATAGTCTTTCATTTCTCTCTACACTACATTTCTAAAGGAGGATTTCCCATTAGACACGCAGCTAAAGGCATTCTGTTTGCCGCATCTTTAGCCCTTGTAACTACTGCTTTTGTCCCCGCATCCTTAGCTAAAGAAAATCATAATAATACTGCCAATGCCACTGGAACGACCAAATCATTTTTTTATCAGACTGATACGCAATTTTCCTACGGACTTAAAGCACAAAGCGATGCATCTGTGTCAAAACCAGTCAAAGATGTAATCAGAGAAGTGCTGAAAAATAAAACAAAATTATTCAATCTTGTTGAAAAATTAGCAGGAAAGAAAATAAGAAATGAACTCGAGTCCGTTTTCAATGAACACATAGAACCGGTTTTAAAGAAAATGCTGAACGAGTATGTCGCCTTAAGCTGGACTGACGTGGAAAAGAATCTTTATCTCTCACTTAAAAAGTCCGGACTTTCTGACAGCCAGGCTAAAAACCTCGCTCATTTGACAACTTTAGCAATGAAAGCATTTTAAAATCATTCATAAATGATCATCAGGAAAATACGTATGAAGTAATGCAAAGTGCTGTTAGATTCACTCTAATAGCACTTTTTCATTGGAGATGTCAAAATGACTGTCTTTTTTACTGTTTTGCTCACTTTCTTATGCTGCCTTGTGATTTCATCTCTTATTTTTATGATTCTATTAAAAAAGGAGATTGTGGATACACCACCCACCCGCTTAGCTCATGTAGCTTTCATAGGGCTTATTGGATTCTCCCTGTTCTTCGCTATAACTGTACCTAGCCTAGTTATTTATTTTGCAGCTATAACTGTAAATCATTTTTTCGGAGAGTATATCATCTATGGTTCACTTTCAGACTTATACATATTTTCTGTTGTCGTCAGTATTTTAGCTTCAGTTTATATGCTTATCCTTACGGCAATTGTTAAAGGAATGACTCATGTTTTGACATTGCCTGCTTGGTCAGCCTATATCCTTGAATTCATTTTTGCATGGGCTGCTGTTTACTTCTCAGTTCAATACGTTTCCAATCATATCATTGAGAACATATCTATATTTCAAGGCGGAGAAGTGCTTCTTTCATTGTTCATCACTTTCTTATTTTCGGGATTGGATTTCCTTTTTACTAATTTGGATAAGATTTCAAAAGAGAAATTAGGCTAATAAGGGGGCAATGGGTATGAAGAGCATTAAATATATATCCTATTTTTCTATTTCTTTAGTTTTGCAGGTGGTATGGCTGCTACTAATAAAAGAAACCTCTAATCTATCTCTGATAGATATGATTACGGTGTCCTTTTTATTCACTCTCTTTATGTTCATCTTGGATCAAATTTTCAAAAAAAAGCGGACAAATTAGGGTCTGTTTTTTTATAATCCTAGGGCTTCTCTTTCATTTTGAAATTGCTCCGGATTTGGGGATGTTGCGGGAACCGTTCATTAATGTTTAACACCGGCCTCTGTAAAATACTTCTCCTTTTATATAACATCCTGACTTCTCCGTCATATATTCAAACGAAAAAACGGCAAAAGGGAGTAATGAAACATGATATTGTTTATTGGCAAGTTCATGTTGCTCTTTTTATTCTGTTCGCTGGCATATTATTTGTTTAAAGTTGTTTATTACAATATAGGGAAGAACATTGCGCTTAAAACCCCGGAAGGGACAAAGACAAACCGGACGGCACGTATGTTTGTCAAAAATGGAACTACACTGAATGATGGAGATTACTTTATGATCGCTGTTGTGACCGCTCTCTGGCTGTTCTTAAGATAAAACCGCGCTGATCCATCACGAGTTTTTTGATCAGCCATCGCTCGCCAGCTGCGAATTTTACGACCTCCTTTACCGTTTCCGGAGATTTTAATACGATATACTTTCGGTTACGGTCCCCGTCCTCTAAGCTTCTAAGCGGGCTCGAACCGCTGACCTCTTCCTTACCATGGAAGAGGTCATTAAAGAAATAATCATCAATAAGAAAGCCTAAAAAAATAAACAGGCATGCTGCCTGTTTATTTTTTTAAAGCGCCGGCTTCTTAAAACAGCCGTTTTAAGCTTTTCTTGAGTGACGGCATTTCGATTTTTTGGTTTTCAAAGAAGTTTTTCAGCATGTATTTGCTGAAGCCCTTCGCTTGGCCGTAAGTGATTTTTCCCGGAAGCGGCGGCTCGTCGCCGATGACGGCGTCGATGACGACCGGCTCATTTGAGTTGAGCGCTTCATGAAAAGCAGGAGCCAATTCCTCGTGTTTCGTCACTTTGATGCCTTTTGCCCCGCAGCTTTCTGCAAAAGCGGCGTAATCCATATTTTGCAGCTGGGTGACGTAGTCAATGTTGCCTTTGACCCGCTGTTCATATTCAATCATGCCTAAATTTTCGTTGTTTAATATGACAACCGTAATCGGCAGTTTATATTTAACAGCTGTCGGCAGATCCTGCATCACCATTGAAAATCCGCCGTCTCCGCAAATGGCGATGGACTGCCGCTCAGGTTCGGCAAGGCTTGCAGCAATCGCTCCCGGAAGCCCGCACCCCATCGTGGCGAGCCAGCTTGAGACGATAAAGTCCTGCTTCTTCATTTTAAAATGGCGGGCCATCCACACCGTAACCGTTCCGACATCCACTGACAGGACGGCGTCCTCTGCGGCCGCATCCTGAAGCCGGGCAATGACCTGCTGCGGCTTGAGCGGATGAGTCGCTTCGGTTTCATCCTTTTCGATTTCCTTCCACCAATGCTTCATGTGCTCGGTGCAGGCGTCTAAAAATCTTCTGTCTTCTTTATATTCAATGTATTCCGTCAGCTCTTTCAGCCCCAGAGCCGCATCACTGACGATTCCCGCATTGACGGGATAGCGCTTGCCGATTTTCGCCGGATCCGAATCAAGCTGAATGGCAGGCGTATCATCCGGGAGATAATCCCTGTATGGGAACGATGTGCCGAGCATGATCAGCAGATCGCATTCCTCCATTGCTTCGTAGGCGGGCTTTGTGCCGATTTGCCCGAGATTCCCGAGAAAGTGGGGATGGCTGTCAGGCACGACGCCTTTTGCCGGAAGGGTAATGACAATCGGAGCGGCCGCTTTATCGGCGAATGCGAGCAGCTCCTCTTTTGCTGATTTTAACCCTTGGCCGGCGAGAATGACTGGTTTTTTTGCGTTGTTAATATATTGCGCGCATGTCACGAGATGTTCTTTTTTCGGCTCTATATCAGCTTTGAGGTATATCGGCGATGTGTAAACCGGCTCCCGTTTGATTTTTTGCGCGAATAAATCATCAGAAACGGTTAAAACGGCAACGCCTTTTTTGCTGTAAGCCGTGCGGATCGCCTGATTCAGAAGATCGGGCAGCGCTTCTGCCGTATGTACTTGCTGGTTGAATACCGCCACGTCCTCAAACATTTGCTCTAATTTGATTTCCTGAAAGCTGTCACGGCCGATTTCATCGGAAGCCACCTGTCCCGCAATCGCCAGCACCGGAACGCCGTCCGCTTTGGCGTCGTATAAACCGTTCAGCAGATGAACGGCCCCCGGTCCTGCGATTGAAAGGCAGACACCGATCTGCCCGGTCAGTTTTGCCTCAGCCGCGGCAGCCAGGGCTGCGACTTCTTCGTGCCGGGTTTGGATGAATGTCAGGTTATTCCGTTCATGTCTCAGTTCTTCGATAAATTCATTAATGCTGTCTCCGGGAATGCCGTATATATGACCGACTCCCCATTGTTCAAGCAGCTCCGTCATTACGTGTCCTGCTGTTTTACTTGGCATACTGCATCCTCCTTTTACCTGTATTCATCCCCTATTTCATACGGGTTGAAACACGGGCTATACTCTCAGCTTTTTTCTTAGCAGATCAAGGATGGATAACAGATTTCTGTCCTTAAGGACTGCCTTACGATTTGCCGCCCCATTGAGTCCGTCTTTTATTTGCCGTTTTCTGTTCGGCACCATGAACAGCGGCAGCCGGTTTGGAGAAAACCAGCGTAATGCGGCGGTTTCCGGCCCGTTCATCAGCGGGGTTCCTCCGGTAATGGCTCCAATAAACACGTGCTGTGTATCTTCAAATGCCGGCCTTTCATACTCACCGGCTTTTTGCAGGATGGTCACGTTATACCCGGTTTCTTCACAGGCCTCTCTGACGGCTGCGGCTTCAGGTGTTTCACCTTCTGCGATCCCGCCCCCGGGCAAATCCCATAAGGGAATGTCTTTTCGTTTTACGAGCAATATGTCCCGCCCGTCATTTTGTATGATGACAAAAGCGCCTTGTGCCATGTCGTCCTCCTTTACAAAAAAGACCGCGGCATTTTAGCCTGCGGTCTTTCCGTTACTTTTTAAAATGATACGGCAGGGTGGCGACGATGATGTCCTTCTTCCAAAACAGCCGGACGCGGAGCAAGAAGGCTGATTGGTTGTGAAGGATGGTCTGCCAGCGTTTTTTCGTAATAAATTGCGGAAACAGCACCATCACGGAGAACTGTTCTTTTTTCGCTTTCTGTTCGACCGTTTCTAAAAACTTATCAAACGGATGAACCAGACTGCGGTATGAGGAATGCAGGGTGACGAGGCGGACGCCGTTATGAAGTTCTTCCCAGCGCTTTTCCACCTTTTTTTCGTTTTCTCTGTCAAAGGAAACATGAACCGCAATGACCTGATCCGATAATGATTTCGCATACTGAATCGATTTTTGGACGACGGTGGTGACACCGGCGACAGGCACGATGACGACGGTTCCCTTGATTTCCTCAGGCTGCTGATCAACGACCCGCAGCTGTTCGCTGACCGCGGTGTAGTGATTTTTAATGACGAAAAACAGCATGACGACAGCAGGCATGAATAACAGCACCGGCCAGACAAGATTGAACTTCGTCGCGAATAAAATACACAGCACCATAAATGAAATGGCGGCGCCGCATGAGTTAATCAGCATTTTTACCGCCCAGCCCTTCGGCTTCTGCCTGATCCACTTGATGCACATTCCCGTCTGCGACAGCGTAAACGGAATGAACACGCCGACGGCATAAAGCGGAATTAAATGTTCCGTGCGGCCGCCGAATAAAAGAATGAGCAAGATGGACGCGATACCGAGAAAGATGATTCCGTTTGAAAAGCCTAATCGGTCGCCTCGGACCGTAAACATTCTCGGCATATACTGATCGCGCGCTAAATTAAACGCCAGCTGCGGAAATGCAGAAAAACCCGTATTCGCCGCAAGCACGAGAATCAATGATGTAACGCCTTGAATGAAATAATACACCGTATGCCGTCCGAAGGTTTCCGCGGCGATTTGTGAAATAACGGTCTCGTTAGGCTTCGGACCCGTGCCGTAGCCGTACGCCAGCACCGTAATCCCCGTAAATAAGATCGCCAGCAGAATCCCCATCATGGCCAAAGTGCGGGCCGCGTTTTTTGCCGGAGGATTTTTAAAGGCCGGGATCGCGTTTGAAATGGCTTCAACACCGGTCAGTGCCGAACAGCCGGATGAAAAGGCCTTCAGCAGCAAAAACAGCGTGATGCCCGCCACGGGCGTGCCGATTGGTGTATGCTCGGCCGGATGAACCTGGCCCGTCATGAGCTTAAACAGCCCGACGACGATCAAAAGGACAAGCGCCGCCACAAACAGATAGACGGGATACGCCAAAATGGACGCCGACTCTGACAGTCCTCTCAAATTTAAAATCATAATCAGAATCACAAGCAAAACAGCAATGAGCAAATGATGCGGGTGCAAAGCCGGAAATGCCGATGTAATCGCGTCAGTTCCGGCAGAAATGCTTACCGCCACCGTCAGAATATAATCAACAAGCAATGAGCCGCCCGCAATCAGGCCGGGCTTCTCACCAAGATTTTCTTTAGAAACCATATAAGCGCCTCCGCCTTGCGGATAAGCGTAAATAATCTGTCTGTAGGACAGAATCAAAGCAAGCAGCAAAATGAGAACACCCGCTGCGATCGGAATGGAATACCAAAACGCGGCCGCGCTTACCGCAGCCAAAATGATCAGGATCTGTTCCGTTCCGTAAGCAACTGATGACAGCGCGTCTGAAGAAAGCATGGCGAGCGCCTTGAGTTTCGTGAGTTTCTGCTCTCCGGCCGCCTGTGATTTCAGCGGTTTCCCAATCAAAAATCTTTTGATTGAATGGTACATTTGTTGTCTTCCCCTTTTTTTCATTTTCCGTTTGATTTACAAACCCTTACTGCTATGATGTCTCCGAATGCTGATTGCATGCCATATTTCAGCACAGCAAAAAGACACAGAGGCAAACGGATGCCCCTGCGCCATAATCGTGCACAGGTTTCATTCATCTCCTCTCATGAACGCTTACGAGGTTAGCTGTCGGATTCGGGCTGATGAGAGTTGGCCCTACCTGAAAAAGGATTCACCCCAAGCGGCATCACGCGCCGCAAATTGGTTCCCCCGCTCTGATTACAGATTAAGCGATATAGATTATAAAAGAGATCATACTCCCGTCCCGTTCAGTTGTAAAGGGGCTTTTATGCTGTTTCAAAAATAAAAAAATCACCGCCAAAAATGGAAATAAAAATACAAAAAAAAGAGGCCTGTTAACGGCCTCTTTTACCTTCATTACTCTTCACTTTTTTCATGATCCGTTTTTCTTTTTTTCCTTCTTGCCATCAGCCAGATCAGACCGGCTGCAATGATTATAAGCGCCGCGAAAACAGCAATATACGTAACGTTCAGTGCTGCGGACCGGCTCTTCGTATCAGCCGCCGGACTGCTGTCATCGGACTTGATTTGCTGATGATTCGAAAACAGCTGCCGGCCGGCTGTTTCGTTAATGACGGTTGCGGCATCGCTTGTGCTGTCTAAAAAGCTGATCAGCTCTTTTGTGACAGACGCGCCGCTTCCTGATAACGGAGCAAAAACAGCGATGCTCCGGCCGGCGTCCCAAGGTGATTCCTGGGTAAACGCGACTTGTTTCGTTGTCTCATTCAGCATCTGAAACGAAGAAACATCGTAAGCTCCGCTGCGGTCTGACGGCACGAGAAGCTTAGAGGCGTTTGATTTCAAAAGCGGAATTTGCGGCAGGCCTCCGATAAACACAACATTCCGGCCTTTGGCATCCGCTTCCTTCATGTCTGATGCCGTCTTTACGGTAAAGCCGTTTCCGAATGAATCCGCCACCAGAGAAAGCTCTTTCAGTGTCTGTATGTTTACGCCATCCGGGATGACGATTACTGTTTTCTCTTTCCCGCCGCCCGCAAACGGGAGCGGCCATTGCCCGAAATCCGCTTTCTGCGCCGCATCGCTTACCGGATACGTCAGCGTGCTGCTTTTATCAATATAGACCCATTTGTTTTCGTCACGGTCGATACACGGATTGTTATGTTTCAAACCTGATGTGACAAATTGCAGATCAATGTACCTGCTGCTTCGCAAAAGCTTCGGATCAATCGGGATGGAGACGTGGTAAAAGCCGTCTTTATCTTTATTGCCGAGATTATCAAGACGCACCGCATTCGGCTGTCCGTTGACCATGACGTTCAGCTCCGCTCTCTCGGCGTCATTTGCTGAATCCGCCTTCGTCCGGATCGATTCCGACGTCTTTAATGTAAGTGAAAGCTTGACCTTACCGTCTTTATCAACAGCGGCCGCCGCAGGGTAAAAGAAGTGCTCTGACGCCGTTTTGTTTGATCCGACCGTTACATTTCCCGCGCCGAAGTCCTCTAGTGTCAGTTTATTGCCTGTCTTTTCCGCAGCGGGCTGAAGGCGGCCGATTGTCAAAGTATCTCCGCCCAGCTGGCCTGAATAAGCGCTGTCTGTGATGACGCGGATTTTATCCGCCAGCGTTTTGTCTGATTGCGCCGTGACAAACAGGACGGGCTGCCGTTTGTCCCCTGATGTCAGAACCCGTTCAGCGAGAAGAAGTTTGTTGTCTTCCGCTTTGATGTTCCCCCGTTCGAAAAGTTCTTTTATTTTCCCGTTCCAATGCTGATCAGCGCCGATGACAATTGACGGATTGCTGATTTTGCCGGCGTCGGATTCTTTTACATAGGATACCTTCAGCCTGCTGTCTGCCGTTTTCAGAAATGCTTCTGTTTTGACTGCGGCTTCAGCTTCCGCCGAGGTCGGTTTGTCAGGAAGGATAATATCGGTTTCTTCACCCGTATTGCCTGATTGGGCAAACGGATACGGGAAATGGCCGAGATCCGCTCCCTTTGACTTGCTTGCTTCTGAAAGCACAAGGCGGCTGTCCGGGTAAATTTTTATCCAGTTGCCTGACGTATCCTGCCTGACGCAGACGCCCTCTTTTAATACGCCGTAAAATCGTAATGATACATTGTGATAGCCTTGGGCGGATTGGCTTTTGCTGAGATTAAGCTTCACCGTTTTCCGCTTGGAACTGCCGTCAAGCTTTATGGATTTGACGGGTTCATCATCAATGGCGATGGTTAAAGAAGACGGGGCAATTAATAAGTTTGACGCCTCGTAATCAATCAGAAGCGACTGATCGGCATTCGAAGCTCCCGCAGGAATCTGATAGGTCAGCTCTGCACTGTCTTTCGCCCCGTACAGTGTCATCAGATCGCCAGTCAGCGCCTGCTGCTCTTTTGCGCCGGCGCTTGTTCCGAGGGCGGAACCGTCCGTTTTCAGTTCCCGGGCCGCGGCCGCCTGCCCGTTATACATCAATAGCAAAAGGCCAGTTATCAATATGATCGCTTTTTTCAAAAAGGTCACCCGCTTTTATTTTGATTGTATCGCTCCGTTTTGTACCACTTGACTTCCTGCTTGAACAAGCGGTGCTTGATCTCTGTGAATAATGACCAGATGACGAGCACGATCCAAGCCTGGGAGTATGTAAAGTACATCAGAAATACGATAAAGAAGTTTTGTTTGTTCATTTCTGTTTTTTCAATGCTTAAAGTAATCATGACCTCAGTCATAAACAGGAAAAAGGCCAGTATCCACAAAATCATCGCCAAAAACCCGACAGCCAGATGCAGGTCGTAAAAAAGATTGATGATAAAAATCGTGTTTGACATGATCACACCGAAGAAAAACAAAAAATACGTAAAAAAGAAATAAAACAGATCGAAGATGATCCGCTTCCGTTTCAGCTTGAAAAATTGGGATAAAAACTTGAGAACGACGTATTGATTGCCGCGCGCCCATCTTGTCCGCTGGCGCCACCACACCTTCCAAGTCTCAGGCTCCTGCTCCCATGTCACAGCCGCCGGGAAAAAGCGGATATGGTAGCCGAGATTATAGACGCGGATGGTCAGCTCGGTATCCTCCGCCAGCGCCTTATCATCCCAGCCGCCGAGCTGTTCGATAATGCTCCGCCTGATTGCGAAGTTCGTTCCCGGGATGGTGGCGATTTTGAACCATTTCCATCTGCCGCCCTGCGCCATCCACTGAAAGCAGATGGTTTCAATATTGATAAACTTCGTGAGGATCGTTTTGGCCGCGTTGATGACACGGAATTTCCCGACAACCGCTCCCGCTTTCTCATCATTCATCAGACCGAGAACCAGGTAGTACACCGCCATTTTTTCCGGCGTGTTGTCCGCATCATACACGCAGATCACGTCTCCGTTCGATTCCGCGAACCCTGAGTTCAGCGCCGAAGATTTTCCTTTTCCGGCGTTCGGGGGCTTTGTGATGACCATTTTAATGAAGTCATACTGACGGGAAAATTCATTGACGATGTCTCCCGTCCGGTCGGAGGAATTATCATTAACGACGATGATCTCAAGCCTGTCTTTCGGATAATACAGGTTCACCATCGCCTTCAGCGTCTGCCTGATGACGACCTCCTCGTTATGCGCGGGAATGAGCACGCTGACCTTCGGGAGCTCCCCCATCTTTGCGCGCCATTTCGGAATGTTGCGTTCGAAGGTCATATAATGCCTGAATCCGCCCTGCATCAGAAACATGTGATAGAGAAGCATCACCCATATTAAACTTAATGAGATAAAAAACAGAATGTTACTCAAGGCTCCTTCTCTCCTTAAAGATTCGTTTTTTTAATGTGGCGCGCAAATAAAGAACGTAGCAGGCGAACATGATGATAAACAATAACACCACGCCGGAGAGAATCCAAAGCGCTTTTTCCAGAGGCGTCTGCTGATGGTGATTGAAAAAGGCCGTTATCGGATGAATCTTATTTTCCACATGAATGGTTCCGTCTCCGTCCGTTTTGATCCTGACGCTGTCCGACGTTACCGTTTGCTTCGTTTTCTTCAGATCGAGCCACTCGCCGCCGGGAATCCGCTCCATCTGATTGACGAGCTCAGGGAGGTATTTCATGCCGAGATACGGATGGTAGAAACCGCCCGCCACTCCGCCGCCGAAATCAATCATCTGCGAAATATGATTCTCCATATCTCCGAGCGGATTTTCCTTTGAGTTATCGGCATAACCGATTGTTTCCGGGTACAGCGTCATCCCGTCCAGCATAGCCGGCTTTGAGACGAACGGAGGGGCGCCCGAGGTTTTCCACGTCGTGCCGCTGAGCTGTACTTGTCCGAAAATGCTGGAGAAATAAGAAGATGCGATTTTGTAGCCTTCTTCAGACATCGTATAGTGCGGCGCTTCGAATGACAGCGGGTAAAGGCCGAGCTCTGTCAAATCGTCAATCGCCTGCTCCAGCTTCGTTCTCGTGTAGATTTTTTCTTTTTCACGGAAAGGCTTCACATACGCCCGGTACGCTTTTTCATTCGGAAAATCCTGTTCCTTTTCAAGCTTGACCGGAGTATCATCCGCATTTTCTGACGTAATCGGCTGATCCGCTTTGGCATCCCAAAATTCAAAGCCTTCTCCCGTTTCGCTGTATCGGTATGCGTGCGTGTAGCCGTGAATAATGATGCTGCCGCCCATTTGCTGAAGTTTTTTCAGGACGCTGACCATTTTCGGCTTGTCCGCCAAGTATACTTTTTCTCCGTTTTCCGGATTGAGATAGACCGGAATGACCGCCAGCATAAACGGAATGTGTCTTTTATGCAGGTAAGCGCCCGCTTCGTAAAGCAATGTTTCATCTGACATCGGGCTGATGTCTTCAAGCCGTAAATAAAGGAGGGTGCCGCCCGCTGATTCTCCGAAAGCGCTGCGCAGCGCTTTCGCCGTCAGAAACGAATCATTTAACAGGCTCGTCACACCGAAATAATAGTCAGAGCGCGCCGTTTTCCACATAAAAGGGCGGGTGCTGCCGTCACCGGACCGGTATGTATAAAGGGGCTTTCCTTTTACTCCCGATACGCCGAGCACGGACATCCCTTTTTCAAGCGGCATGTCTGTTTTTTCTTCTTTGCCGTAAATGCGGTATACCGTTTCTTTCTCTGTCAGGGACAAACCCGCAAATTGGCGGAACTGTCCGGCGTTATAGCCGATGCTGATAAGCTGCTGCGGCATGCTGCTGATCAGAGACACGAATGATGTGCTGAGCTTTTTTTTCGTGACGCCGTAATAGATGACGCGCCGATTCTTTTTGAGGTCCGCGGCTGTGATGTCTCCGTCGCTTTTCACGGTGACGGCAGATGAGAAATGGCCCGCGGTCAGATCAAGCATTTTGACCTCAGCGGTTTCTTTGCCGTCCGTGCTTGTATAAATAATGAGAATGCCGTCCTTTTTGTCTTTTGCTTCCGCCGTAAGGGGAACATAAACCGACGAAATCATGAAGAGCGCCGAGAGTAAGAGACGTATCCATTTAGAGTTCATTCATCATCATCTCGTTTTCCAGTTCATTTAAAAATTGCTCGGCCGTTTGTAAATCCTTTCGGTACGCCAAGTAACATACACGGAAGGTGATGGAGACGTATTTACCGTTTTGCAGCCGGTACGTATCCAATTCCTTTTTCAGCTTCGCCAGAACGGCCGGCATGTGTTCTTCAGGAGTATGGGTCAGCACGATGCCGAACCGTTCGGCGGACGGCCTGAATTTTTTGTCTGTTTCCCGAACGCTTGACCGGATTTGGCGGCTGATAAATGCCAGCAGGCGGTCGGTCTCTTTTTCTCCGTAGAGGGATTTGAATTCCTTGAAATAATGCATGTGCAGCAGCAAAAAGACGAAGGAATTGCCGTAGCGTTCCGCCCGCTTGATTTCCTCAGAAAGCTCCAGCTTCATCCGCAGATGGTTGTCAAAGCCGGTCACCCTGTCGACGGCAACAAAGCTCGTAATCTCTTCACGCAGCTGTTTCACTGAGCGCTCAAGCCCCTTCGCCAACTCGTGAATCCTTCCCGCTATGTAAGAAAAGAGCAGCAGCGCAATCCCCCAAATGACCAGCACCTGCAGACTTTCGGCACCGGCAGACGCCATAAAGCTCCCGGTCTGAAACCACAGAAGCAGGCTGCCGAGAACAAATAAGACAAGTAAGGTGATGACGAGCGCGTAGATTGCCCCGAACCATATGCCGGCTCCCGTGACAAGCAATGTGATGCAGGTTATCAAAAGCCCTGCGGATTGCTGAGACGCATAGTAAATAAAAAAAGACAGCAGCACCAGCATAACTGCTGTGTAGCTGCACAGTTTTTGTGATTCATTGAATGATATTTTCATTAAACAATTTCCTTTCAGCCAGAAGCGGCAGCAGGTTATCGAAAGAATGTGTATCGCCCCCGCTCATATAGCCGCCGTAATCACGTTTCAGCGTGTCCAGTGTTTCAAATGAAGTCATTCTTTCATAAAGCGGCTTGATGACAGCCGGATCAGCTTTTTGTTCTGCTAAAAAAAGAACGGCCAGGGCGTAAACGGACGGTGATTCGTATTGAACCGCCGGCTCCTTCGTGTCTGCGCTGTATCGTCCGTACAGCTGTCCGCGCGACTTAAATTCCTTTATCATCCATTTCGACAGCACAGCGGCTTTGCCATCGCCCCGCTTCAGATTCACGGCGGCATACAGCTGGTCGATGACATTGACTTCGCTGTCATATTTGTATTCCTTAGTTTCGGTATTGAACGATTTCGGCAAAAAACCATTTTTCAGGGGCGCAAGATTGAGAACATCGAGGTTCCGGTTTTCCGTTTTCTCATCGATAATCCCCTTTTCTCTGAGCATCTGTAAGGCGCCGGGGTCGACATAGGACAACGTCACGGTCTTTGACGCGGCATTTGAAGCGGCATCATAATAATCCGTAAAATACCCGTCATTCGTATTGTATTTTTCCAGCGCCTTCCCGATCTGCACCGCTGTTTTCCCGTATTCACTGTTTCCCCATAGGGTTCCGGCCTCATTCAGACAGTTCATAATTCTGAAATCGTCAATTAAGGCATTGGTGCCGCTCGCTTTATTCCCGTCAATCTTCCACGACACGAGCTCGTTTTTCGTCAGAAACGAATCGGTGAGAAGCTGATATTGCGCTTGAAACTGCCGTTCATCTTTCCTGTTCAGCAAAAATGCCATCCATAGTCCGAGAGACTCAGATAAATATTCCGGCTCACCGGCTATGTTCGTCCGGATCATCCCCCGCCCGTTCATCAATTTATGATAAATAAAATGCTCTGCGGGCTGAAGCGGTCCGGACGGTTCGGCCGCCGCCTGTTTTTCAGTGCCGGCCTCCGCGCACCCCGCCGTCAGAACGATCGAAATCAAAAGGATCATCAGACGAAAAACGAATTGCTTCACAGTCCATCCTCCTATTTTATAAATCCTTTTTTAGACCCATATCTTATTTTTTCACAAAGTATTTTTACTATATAGGAAACGATAAAAGAATACTAGCATTTTTTCACATTGGGAAATTTTAAATGAGGGCGCCGTCTGCTCACCTTTTCCCTCTTCGTCTGGATCGCATTCCCATTACAGTTAAAAACACAACAAAAGGCAGCATTTCTTTACAAATGCTGCCTTTCTCTGATCTATTTATCCAGGCCGAGTTTTTTCAGCTGTTCTGCCAGCGCGTTGTTCATCGGCTCCTCTTTGTTTTGGCTTTTCATATAAGAGTTGATGTCCCGCTTGGATGCGCGTCCGGATTTATCTTTCGCCTTGCGCTTTTCAAAGACGGACAGTTTCTCCCGGTGGCCGCATACACATGCGAAGGTTTGGCCTTCGCCCTGGCCGCGAAGCTCCATTTTCTTATGACAGTTCGGACAGCGGGCGTTTGTTTTTCTTGCCAGCGTTTTCCGGCTGCCGCACTCACGATCCTGACATACGAGCATCGTGCCGCGTTTGCCATTGACTTTAAGCATCATTTTGCCGCAATCAGGGCAGGCGGTGCCTGAAATGTTGTCATGTCTGAAGGTTTGGCTGCTGTTTTTGATTTCCTTCACCGTTTTGCCCGCATATGTTTTCATGTCTTTAATGAACACGGCGGATTTAAGTTTGCCCGCTGCGATGGCGGAGAGCTTTTGCTCCCACTCAGCGGTTAAGGCCGGTGATTTTAAATCTTCCGGGACGAGCTGTAAGAGCTGCTTTCCTTTTGACGTAATGAAAATATCTTTTTCTTTTTTCTCGATCAAGAAACTGTTGAACAGTTTTTCAATGATATCAGCGCGGGTGGCGACTGTTCCGAGTCCGCCGGTTTCACCCAATGTTTTCACAAGGTTCTTCTCTTCTCCCTGCATAAAGGCGCTTGGGTTCTCCATCGCGGATAACAGCGTGCCTTCATTAAAGCGCGCCGGCGGTTTCGTCTGTCCGCTCGTTTCTTTCAGTGATGAGACAGTGAGGCGCTGACCCTGCTGAAGATCCGGGAGCGTCTGGTCTTTGTCTTCCTCATGATCGTCATCATCCTCGTACATATCATACACGGCTTTCCAGCCAGGCGATTGAACCGTTTTCCCTTTTGCGGTAAATGTTTCGCCGCCGATATCGGCTGTGACCTTTGTTTCTTCGTATTCGAACGCCGGCATTAACACGGCGAGAAAACGTTTGGCAATCAGATCGTAAAGCTTTCGTTCTTTGTCGCTGAGACTTGAAAGGATCAGCGGCTCCTCTGTCGGAATGATGGCATGGTGATCCGATACTTTCGCATCATTGACGAATCCTTTATGCGCTTTGACGCCCCGCTTCAGTATTTGATTGACGTACTGGGCGTACGGCTTAACTTCCATGCCGTTTAAACGGTCTTTTAAAGTCGGCACGATGTCTGCGGAAAGGAATCTGGAATCCGTCCGCGGGTAAGTGACAAGCTTATGCTGTTCATACAGCTTTTGAAGAACGGACAGCGTCTCTTTTGCGGAGAAACCGAAGCGCTTATGAGCGTCCCGCTGCAATTCCGTCAAGTCGTAAAGACCGGGAGCGAAGCTTTTCTTCGCCGTTTTTTTCAATTCTGAAATGACTGCCGGCTTTCCTTGCAGGTCTTTTGCCAAACGGCCGGTCACCGTCTGATCGAACGTTCTTGTCTGCTTTGTTTTTTTATCCTGCCATGTCAGCGTCATCTGATCAGCCGCCGCGCGGAGACCGTAATAAGGAACGGGTTTGAACGCTTGAATATCCGCTTCGCGTTTGGCGATCATCGCCAGTGTCGGAGTCTGGACGCGTCCGCATGACAGCTGCGCGTTAAATTTCGTGGTCAGGGCGCGGGTCGCGTTGATGCCGACGATCCAATCCGCTTCCGCTCTGGCAACGGCGGAATGATACAGGTTTTCGTACTCTTTGCCGCTGCGGAGCTTCTGGAATCCTTCTTTAATCGCCTTATCTGTCACAGAGGAAATCCACAGCCGCTTAATCGGTTTGCGGACGTTTGCCTTTTCGATAATCCAGCGGGCCACAAGCTCCCCTTCCCGTCCTGCGTCTGTAGCGATTACGATCTGGCTGACGTCTTTCCGGACAAGCTGAGCTTTGACCGCATTGAACTGTTTTCCTGTTTTTTTAATGACGACGAGCTTTAAAGGCTCCGGAATAATCGGCAGATCCTCAAGCCGCCATGATTGAAATTCTTTGCCGTATCCTTCAGGGTCAGCGAGCGTTACCAGATGCCCGAGCGCCCATGTGACGATGTAGCGGTCGCCTTCAAGATATCCGTTTCCTTTTTTATGACACTTCAGCACGCGGGCCAAGTCCCGGCCGACTGAAGGTTTTTCAGCTAATACAACTGTTTTTGACATGCTTTTCACTTCTCTTTCTTTCACAATCATCCTGTTATTATAACAGACTTCCTCACGCTCTCTCTAATCGAGGACGTTTTTTGTGTCAATTTCTGAGAAAATGACGTGGGTCACGGTTTGGGCATACGGAGAGGTGCGGTTAATGAAGTGTTCGATCGTTTCCAGGCTGTCCGCGTTCATCTTCAGCATATAACACGCCGCGCCGGCGACCCGAAAACAAAATTCAATGTTGGGAATGGATTGAATGTAGGTTTTGAATTGATCGTATTTTCCGTTTTTCACCGTCGCTTCGACAATGCAGGAAACGGGAAGTCCGATCTTTTTTTGATCAATGTCCAATGTATAGCGCTTAATAACACCGAAGGATTCAAGCTGTCTGACACGCTCTGTGACGGACGGGGCTGACAATTTGATTTTTCTGCCAAGCTCCCGCATGGACAGGCGGCTGTCCCGCTGCAGCTCTTTAATGATGCTCAGATCAACATTATCTAGTTTCATGACTGTAGTCCTTCCTTACCCTTTTGGCTATATTATCAAGAGAAATCCGAAAAATGACAAGAACAACAGGCTGAAATCATGCAGGTTTTTTAGGAACAGACGCGAAATGGTCATATTAGGACTGCCCTTTGCTTATAGTATAGAGGAAAAAAGATGTCCGACAGGAGGGAGCTGTATGTTACACACGCCGATCGGCAGACTTCGCACGATGGGGTTTATTGAAGGAATGTCGCTTTTGGTGCTGCTGTTTATCGCGATGCCGCTGAAATATTGGGCTCATCATCCGCTCGCCGTCACCATTGCCGGTTCCATTCACGGCGGTTTGTTTATCATTTATCTGGCGGTGCTGGCGTATGCGGCGTTTACTGTCAAATGGCATGTGAAATGGTCAGCCGCCGGTTTTATCGCGGCCTTTATTCCGTTCGGTAATTTTATTTATGATCGCGGCCTGAGACATTATCAATAAAAAAGCTCCTCTTCTGCAGAGGAGCTTTTTTCATGCGTTACATCCATTTCGTCACCCAGGCGATATAATAAGCGCCGGGGAGGAATACGAGCTGGGCGAGAAGCGTGCCCGCGACCCTTGATGTCACCATCGTCAATGATGTCCATTTTAAGGAGACGTAGCTGCGCTTGCCCTTCGCCACATCGTCTGCCAGTACGGATACTTTCGGGTCAACAAACACAGCCAGCAGCATAGTCGCAACTCCGTTGATTAAGCCTGATGCCATCACGGCGGTCGTGCTGTGCTCAGGCGCCAGAAGGCCGGCGTACAAAGCGGACAGAACACCGATCGTGTAAATAGACGTAATGACCATATTAATGACAAACAAGCGTTTCGGGATCATTCGGAATTGAAGCCCTTTTAAATAGGAAACTGACGGCAGTCTGATATAAGAACGCGCATGCTTCAGCCCGTTCAGTGAAAATCCTTTTTTAAATACCTGCATGACGGAGCCTCCTCCGTCCGCCAAGTGTATAATCGCCCTGGAGAATAACGCGACGAATGTCGGCAAAAGACAGATGCCGAGCATCGTTCCGATCGTGGAGCCGAATATTAAAAATCGAAACTGGGCACCCACAACAGACAGGGCGTTTGATCCGGCGGCATCAATCAGATGTCCGGTAAACGGCTGCTGAACCATGTTTGACATGCGAGACACGATGACCATGACATTAAATAATGACAGTGCGGACGCGATAAATCCGACTCTCGCGCCGGAAAGCCGTGTTGCATAGGCAAGCGTTTCAATCGAATGTATCAGCAGCAGAAAACAGAAGATAAACAGTACTTGTGAAGTAATAACGTGCAATGTATGATTCCTCCAAATCTTTTCTACTGATTAGACTCTGCAGACTGCGGCGAGGTTTCGGCCGTTTACATAAAAAACCGCCCGGATGTCCGGCGCGGTTTTGTCTTATTCTTTTCTTACGCAAATAAATAATATATGGTTGCCCGCCTTAGCCCGCGGGTGATTCGTATTAACAGTTCCGACAGAATCATTCTTCGAAAGTAAACACCATGGAAGTTCTTGAACACAAGACAACGAAAGCCCTACCTCTCAATCGTCACTGCGGCTCCGAAGCCGCGCCGGTGTGAATTGTAAAACAAAAAGTCTTTTTTCCATCTCTTCGTTAGGGGCGAATGTCAGAAGGAAAAGAATAAGCTCAGCTTTTTTTCAAGCTGTCCGTTGAAGCCTGAAGCTTCTATATCAAAACAGAAAAAAGAAGTTTACTTTCTTTTTTATTTGCATGTTGTCACTTAGCAATTAAGTATAACAGATTGCCCCTGAATGATCAAATGATTTATTAAAGTTCCAGCTCGGCCGGCGTTTTTTCACCTGCGTTCATGAGCTTGATCTGCTTCGGTTCAATTTCAAGAATCACCAGGTTCGGATCGTCTTTTCCGTCAAACCAGCGTTCCAGTTTCGGATCCCACAGCTTTTCTTTTAAATCGGCTGAGTTGTTCAGTTTGGCGGTTCCGGCCACTTCCACATAAGCGTCTCCGAATCCTTCACAGTCATACCCTAACAGAATATGAACATTCGGATTGTTTTCAATTTCCTCCGCTTTATGAGTGTCTTTGCTCGTCGGCGTGTAAAT
Source organism: Bacillus sp. EKM206B (assembly GCF_011066015.1). NCBI lineage: Bacteria > Bacillati > Bacillota > Bacilli > Caryophanales > Bacillaceae > Bacillus > Bacillus sp. EKM206B. Next base: position 76,553 of record NZ_JAAMNL010000010.1, on the reverse strand, counting down.
CGTTAAGCCATCATGGAAAAATGTCATGTAGCGTGAATGCGGTTTGCCTTGCTCTACCGTCGCAAGCGAACCGACTTTATGATGATCCAGTACTTCAAGCACTTTTTCTTTGATTTCATTTTGATTCATGAAGAATCACTCCTTTTTAACGTCTCCGCTTTTACTTTTCCACATTGGGGAGACATTTAAACCAAGAAATGTGCTCTTCTGCCGATCTTCGCTCCATTCCCGCTTCAGCATGCTGTATTTCACCGCGTCATGATAGGCGCCCTGTACGAAAATGCCTTCTCTCGTCAGTCCTTCTCTCTGAAATCCGAGCCGCTCCGCCACCGCCCTGCTTTTCGTGTTTTTTTCAGCCGCGCTGATCATAATGCGGTTCAGGCCGAGATCCTGAAATGCATGGGTGATGACCGCCCGGCAGCTTGCGGTGATAATGCCGAATCCTTCATGCTCTCGATCCAGCCAGTAGCCGATCTCTGCTTTTTGATTGGCTGTATCGGCATTATGGATGCTGATCATGCCGCAAAACCGGCCCTTCACAAAAATTCCGGCGTCAAACCCATTTTCTTCCGCGTACTTATAGCGCCATTCGGGGATGATCACATCGCGGTACGTATCGATATCAGCCAGTTCTTCCGCCCAGCTGAGCCATTCGCTGAGATGGTTTTGATTTCGCTTCATAACAGAATACAATTCGTCCGTATCTTCTTTGGCAAGCAATCTGATCGTCAGATGTTCCCGGATTTGACAGGAAAACACGATCACACCTTCTTTCCTTTATTAGCCATTATACAGGTAAATTCATTTTTTTCCATACAAAAAAGATGAGGCGTGCAGCCTCATCCTTAAATGCGCGGGTCGGTGAAAATGTCGTGATCATCCGTGCTTGTCGATGACATTTCCGTGACGACCGCCCCTTCTTCTCCCGCTTGAAACCAATGCTTCGTATCCGGCGGAATGGTGTATTGTCCGCCCGGCTCAAGCACAATCTCATGCCATACGGTGTAGTATTCCTTGTCATCTTCCGGCGGGAGGACGCTTGGGTTCTCTGTCTTTTCGCCTTCCACATAGAGATACACCTTCCCCCAGCGGCAGCGGAATGTCTCTTGTTTTCCCTTCTCGCCGCCGACCGGCGGATGGCGGTGTTCCGGACACGTCTGGCGCGGGAAGAGCACCAATTCTTTCGAACAGTAGCGGTCGGTATTCACGTAAATAAACAGCTGAAGCCCGGTTTCCTCAAGCTTGCCTAAGCCGTAATCCATGATTTGAATGTCTTCGACTTCATTACCAGTCAGAACGATTCCCGCTTTTTGATAGTATGCATTCACATCATGTTTCGATATCGTCATGCTTCAGCCCCCTTATGTGTTTACAAATCCGCCGCCGTTGACATGCAGCGTCTGCCCGGTCATATAAGATGATTCATCTGAGGCCAAGAGCACATAGCAGCCGACATGTTCAACAGGCTGGCCTGCCCGGCCCATCGGCGTAGTCTGACCGAAGGAAGCGACTGTTTCTTCTGAGAATGTCGCCGGAATAAGCGGTGTCCAGATCGGCCCCGGCGCCACGGCGTTGACACGGATACCATCGTTGACGAGCGCTTGCGCCATGGATCTCGTAAAACCGTTAATCGCGCCTTTCGTAGCCGTGTAGTCAATCAGCTGCGGATTGCCTGTGTAAGGATTAATGGATGTCGTATTGATGATCGCGCTGCCCGGCTTCATGTAATCAATCGCTTTTTTAGTCAAATAAAATTGTGAGTAAAAGTTTGTTTTAAAGGTTCTGTGAAGCTGCTCGCTTGTGATGTCTTTAATGCTTTCTTTCGGATGCTGTTCCGCGGCGTTATTCACGAGAATATCAAGACGCCCGAATTCTTCAACCGTTTTTTCAACCGCTTCATTGCAAAAGTCTTCCTCACCGACATCGCCGGGGATTAACAGACATTTTACGCCTTCTTCTTCCACTCGTTTTTTTGTATCTTCCGCATCACCGTGTTCATCAAAATAGACGATCGCGACGTTTGCGCCTTCCTTCGCGTAAGCAACCGCTACGGCGCGTCCGATACCGCTGTCGCCCCCTGTGATAAGTGCGGTTTTCCCTTTTAATTTATCAGCGCCTTTATATTCTTTGTATTCATAAACAGGCGCCGGATTCATTTCGCTTTCAATGCCCGGCTGGCGGTTTTGTGATTCCGCCGGGAATTCCTTCGGATAGTTTTCCATGTCAAGTTCCTCCTTCTTGTTCGATCTCATATTTCTTGTCTACCTCGGCAGTCTTCCGGATAAACATGATTGAGACAGTTCAAAACGTTTTCGGAGAAAAATGTTTCACATGGAACGCATGAAAAAAACCCGGCTGGCAGCCGGGTTTTTGTTTTCAATTATGAACGGACCGCTTGTTTGCGGAGCACGTCTTTTCTCACTTTTCCAAGGTTGTTTTTCGGAAGTTCGCTGACGAACTCAATTTCCGGAATTTTAAAGGCGGCAAGACGTTCTTGAAGGAATCGGGTCACTTCTTCTTCTGTCAGGCCTTCTCTGCCGTTTGTCACGATGAACGCTTTCGGCTTTTCACCGTAAAGCGGATCAGGGATACCGACAACCGCCGTTTCGAGAATGCCCGGCACTTGCTGAATGACCTCTTCAATCTGGTCGGGATAAATATTGTCGCCGCCGTAGATGATGACATCTTTGTAACGTCCGGTGATAAAGATAAATCCGTCTTCATCCACATATCCGGAATCGCCGGTATGGAACCAGCCGCCTTTCAGCACTTTTCGTGTCGCTTCTTCGTTACCTTCGTAGCCTTTGAATAAAAACGGACTTGTCACAACGACTTCTCCGATTGAGCCTTGCGGAAGGAATTCACCTGTTTCCGGATCTACAACGCGGACGTCCACTTCTTCCATCGGTTTACCCGCGGAAGCGGCTTTATCCATTCCCATTTGCGGATTCCAAGAGCTGATGCCCCACGCCTCCGTGCTTCCGTATCCGTGCATGAGCGGAATGCCGATATCGAGATACTGCTGGATCAGGCTGCTTGGCACCTTTGTGCCTCCCGTCATCATATAAACGATAGAAGACATGTCAGTCTGATGCGTTTCCCATGCTTTCAGCAGGTATGTGAAATAGACTGGCAGCGCCATGATGGTTTGAATTTTTTCTTTTTCGATGAGCTTCAAGTTTTCCACAGGGTCCTGATTGTCTGTCATAATGAATGTCGTTCCGCTCATCGTGCCGACCATCTGGCAGATAATCGCGCTCGTATGGTAATTCGGATGACATGCTAAGAAGCGGACATGCTGCATTCTCCCCGTGTAAGCCAATGTCGCGTTTACGTAGTTGTATATGCCGCCGTGAGTGATCATGCAGCGTTTCGGATTGCCGGTTGTACCTGAAGTAAACATCAGCAATGCCGTATCGTTTTCAGACACCGTTTCGACATCCGGTGTATCACCGGAGCCTGTCAATAAAGCGTCAAACTCAGGCGTTGTCTCCGCAGCTGTTCCTGTCTCGACCTTCAGTTTAAGAGAAGATACCAGCGCAGGAAGAACTTCTTCCATAATCTCTTTAAATTCAGTGCCGAAAAAGACAGCTTTCGGTTCACAGGCTGCTAAAATGCCTTTCATTTCGTAAGGTGTTAATTGCCAGCTGACCGGCACAACAACCGCGCCGATTTCGAGTGCCGCAAACATGACAATGGATGACGCGTGGCCGTTTTTGCAAAGCATCGCCACTCTGTCGCCTTTTTTTATTCCTTTATCAAGAAGCGCTTGTGCAAGCTGGTTGATTCGTTTTCGATATTCCGCGTAGGTCAGGGTATGCGCACCGCTTTTTACAGCTTCGATCTCTTCGCTATTTGAAATGTCATGCAGAATCAGATGCTGTAATGTCTCCATATTTTCATCTCCCATAATCATAAATCACAAAAAACTCTGTCAGATTTTCTTCCTCACGCAACCCATTTTAAACCAAAAAATATAACTTGTAAAACAATTTTGTTTTAGAACTATTCCATTCGTGAATGATACAATAGTCCCATGTTTTTAGTTTCTTCCCTTCCCCTTACCCTCATACATGCAGAAAAAAACACACCCCATATGAGGTGTGCGCTTTCTGTTTACCGCTGTCCTTTCTCCTGAATGAAATGATAAAACAGCTTATTTAAACGTTTGTATAAATCGGCTTCATCCTCCGTCTGGAAGGCTTTTATACTGTCTTCGGACTCGATGATGGCGGAGCTGACCGCACTTAGTATTTCCGACCCTTCAGCGGGCATATCAGCCGGCGCCATCATCACCAAAGCGCGGCCGACGGTCAGGGAATTTCCGTCCATGCCTTTGACACTGCATGGAGCCGTCAAATCATAAATTTTGAAAAAAGGCGTGACAATTTCTTCATTTTTGAGATGGTACAGCGCCATCGCCGTTCCCGGAATGCCGAGTCCGCCCTGTCGTTCACGCTCTGCAAGGCGCTGTGCGGTTTGTTTGGCATTACGGACAAATCCTTCTTGCTCAAGCATGGCAAACAAACGATTCAAAAACAGATCGTACGCCGTGTTTGACTCAATGGATTTGACCGAAAAGTTCCGCAGCACGCTTTGGATAACCGCCGCATAATGTGCCATACGGCCGGCCGCTTCCAGCATATCAGGCGTCTCCGGCTGCTTCTCTTCTCTTTTACCGTTTCTTTTTTTGTCAAGAATCAGCGGAATTTTTCTTTTGATGTACTGCTTGACCTGATCAGCGTCTTCTTCGTTTAAAAGCGGACTGACCATGACGTAATCTATGTGTCTATACGGGATCGGAACGGTGGATACGATCATGTCATACGCGGTGATGTCTCGGTCCTTCAGTTCGATGAGGGAAGACATATCAAAGGAACGGATTTCCGGAAGCTCCTTTTTCAGCCTGGATGCGAGCATTTTGGACGACCCGATGCCGCTGGAACAGACGATCAGCGCTTTGATCTTCGCTTCTTCCCGTTTGATTTCCAGAGCGGAGCCGAAGTGAAGAACGATGAAAGCGATCTCATCATCAGAGAAAAGAAGCCCCGGAAAGAATTTTTCCATTCCTTCTTCTACGGCCATGTACAGCAGAAAGTAGTCGCGTTTAATTTGCTCGGTCATCGGGTTGTACATGTCGATATTTTCTTTTACCCGGTTGATCGCAGGCTCCAGATGGGCGATTAAACCGTCGTATAAAGAACCGTTTTCCGTCAGATCAATTTTGATTTTTTCAGAAATGAATCCGATCAGCTGCTTCGTTTGCAAGGCCGTTTCAACTTCAATGTTTTCCGGTTTGAATTCCGTTTTGTATTGGCGGTTGGCGCTCCGCAAATGAATGGTGATATAACCGATCTCAGCTTCCGGAATTGAAACGCCGAACGCTTTTTCAAGCTCTTTTGCCATTTCCAGCGCAGAGCCGTACTCCTTCGTCTGCTGCAGCGCTTTTAGTTCCGAAGCCTCCATCGTGATGGTTTCTCCGAGTCTGATCCGGTCCATTGCAAAGGTTAAATGAACCGCAAGCGCCATGTATGAGCTGTCAGATAAGGCGATCGCGATTTTTTCCTTGAGCTGAATCAAGAGCCGGTCCATTTTCAAAAGTTCCGCTTTATTTACGACGCCGAACATTTTTTCAGCATCGTCCGGTTTTCCTTTAATATTGAATTCAACCGCTTCCAAAAAGCTCTGAATATCAAGCCGGTTGACGATGAGATTGCCGACGATTTTCCGTTTCGCATTTTCCGGCCCCGTCAGCTGAATGCCGAAGCCCCTTTTTCGGATCAGCGTCAAGCCGAAGGGCGCAATCCAGGTCTCCAGCTCATCCAGGTCATAGCTGATCGTCGCGTTTGTCACTTGCAGTTCGTTCGCCAGACTGTAGAGCTTGATCGGCTCTTGCGACTCTAATAGTGAACATAGAATTAAAAGTTTCCGCTCCTCAGCGCTGTATTCATGCTGTTCATAGGACAGGTCTGACAGGAGTTTTTGTTTGTCCTCCGGGTTTCCTACCGCTTTCAGTCCTTTGCCGGGCTGTTTATCAAGTGCCAGACCGAATGATTCCATCATCGGTTTGATTGTTTTTAACTCGCGGTGAACGGTTCTTGTGCTGACTTGTAAAGCTTCTGCCAGTTCATGCACTGTCTCGTAACGGTTCTGCAGTAATAGATGTTTCATTAATTTTTGTTCTCTCGCTGTCATATACATGAAACGCGCCTCCAGATTTTCTAGTTGTGAGAAGTATGGCATATGGGGAGTGCTGCCGGGGAAAGTGGTGTAAATTATAATATAAAACGCTTTCAATGATTATTCAACCATTTTCAAATGGCAATTTGGCACTGGGCCGTGTGACAGTATTGAAAAAGAAAAATGTGTCAGATAATATGCCATGACGCTTGTTACTCTTGATCCGCACGGCTATACTTCAAAGTGACCTTACTTGTTTTTAGACATTGCACACCACATAAACAAACGCCCGGAAGATACCTTCCGGGCGTTTGTTCTGTTTATGGAATATCGCAGCCTTGGACACCGGTATAAATCCTGAACCACTGATCATGGCTGAGTTTGTATGCGGATGCACGCACCGCGGCGGAAATGCGGTTCTCTTTTCCGCTGCCGACAATCGGCATGATGTCTGCCGGGTGGGTGAACAGCCATGCGTACATGACTTCGTCAATGGAAGCGGCGCCGATTTCTTCCTGTACGGAACGAAGCGCGGCACGGATTCGGAGGTCCTTATCTGATTGTCCTGTAAAGACGCTCCCGCCCGCAAGCGGTGACCACGCCATCGGCGGAATGCGTTTTTCCTGACAGAAATCCAGCGTGCCGTCATGAATATTTTGCAGCTCGTACGCCGATATTTCAATTTGGTTTGTGATGAGCGGATCATCCAAATAGGATTCGAGCATTCTGTACTGGTGCGCTTTAAAGTTCGATACCCCGAAATATCTGACCTTGCCCGAGCTTTTCAGCGCGTGAAACGCTTCAGCCACAGCCTCCGGGTCCATAAGAGGGTCCGGTCTGTGAATGAGCAGCACATCCAGATAATCCGTATTCAGATTCAAAAGCGACTGCTCCGCCGACGCTAAGATGTGAGACTTCGACGTATTATAATGATGCGACTTGTTTCCGGGCCGCTCCGGTGATTCAATGACAATCCCGCATTTTGTGACGATTTCGATTCGCTCCCTTATTGAAGGCGAAAGGGACAAAGCGCCGCCGAACAGCTTTTCACACGTATAACCGCCGTATATATCGGCATGGTCGAAGGTGGTGATGCCTTGGCTGATACACCATTCAATCAGATTCAGCAGCTCTCCGTCTGAAACATTCCATTCGTTCAGACGCCAAAGCCCGTGTATCACTCTTGAAAATTCCAGGTCTTCAGCCAATTGAATGCGCTGCATGTGAAATCCCCCTTTTTCTTAGAGCCTCTTGTATCTCTGTTTTCAGGAATTGCCCATGCTGTTTCATTCTGCTTCGGCGGCCGATTTTCCTTTCAGCCCGCAAAAATCGTCATTTAATGATTCTGAAACTGCTTTTTCGCTTTTTCAACGACGTAATGGCTTCCGCCGCGTTTTTTGACGTCTTGAATCATCATCGCGATCAAGAGGTCTTTCTTTTTATAATCGTAACCGACAAACCAGCCGTTTTCTTTGCCGTCTTTATCTTCTTTAGACGTTTTCAGCTCGGCTGTGCCGGTTTTTCCTGCTACGGTAATGCCGCTTACGGCCGGCTGATATGCAGAGCCGCGCGGATCTTCAACGACGCCTCTCAGCCCTTTTGTGATTTCTTCGGCATTGGCTTTCGACACCACTTGCTTATGCCAGATTTGCGGTGTTTTTTCTCCGTCTTTGATCAATGTCGGTTTGACGAGATTTCCGTCTGTTACAAATGCGGTATAGTCAGCCGCTAAGTGCAGCGGAGACATCAGCATCTGCCCCTGGCCGTAGCCCGTATCTCCGAGAAGGATCTCGGAATCAAGCTTGCCGTTAGCGATTGAGGACTTTTCAATCGGAAATTGGTACGGAATCTCTTCATCAAAGCCAAATGTTTTTAATCCTTTTGTAAACGCGTCCGCTCCGGCATCTATGGCATTTTGCGCAAAGTAGATGTTGTCCGATGTGATCAGCGCGTTTTCGAGATCCACTTCATTCAGGCGCTCTGATACGCGTGTGACATGGTAACCGCCCCAGCTCGAATCTTTCTGCCACTCTTTTCCGGTGATTTTTTTCTTTTCCGACGCTTTCAATGTGCCGTTTGTCAGGCCGACTGCCGCGGCAATCGGTTTAATCGTTGATCCCGGCGCATAAAGTTTGTTGAATTTCGCTGAAAACGGATTGTTTTTATCTTCATTCAGCTTTTTCCACTCTTTTCCGCTCCAGCCGAAAAGAAAGCCGTTCGGGTCATAAGACGGTGCGCTGACGAGCGCGAGGGTCTCTCCCGTTTGCGGTTCGAGGGCGACTGCCGCTCCGCTGTCGTCTTTCATAGAATCATACAGCTTCGTCTGCGTTTTCATGTCAATCGTTACATGAATATCCTGCCCGCTTTCGGCTTTCTTTTCAGCAATGACCTCACCTGTTTGCGGGACGTAAATTTTCCAGCCGGTCGTGCCGCGCAGCTTGTCTTCATATACATTCTCAAGGCCGGCGATGCCGATTTTGGAAGTATCGCTGTATTGGCCGTCTTTCGCTTTTTTCAGCTGCTCCGCTGTGATGGTTTTAATATAGCCGGTCAGATGGGCCGCTTTTTCGCCGTACGGATAGTAGCGGGAGCTGACTTTCGTTTTCGTCACGCCGTCTAGTGCGAGCAGGCTTTTGACCTTGCTTTCATCATCCGGTCTGATTTTTTGAATCGGGACATAGGAGTCGTCTTTTACCCAGCCCTGGTTCAGTTTGCTTTTGATATCGTCTTCAGAAAGGTCCAGTTTTTCAGACAGTTTTTTGATCACGCTGTCTTTATCCTTGCCGAGTTTTCCAGGGATAATGCCGATTTCCGGCACCTCGGTATTCACGGCGAGACCTTTTCCGTCTTTGTCGTAAATTTGTCCGCGCTTCGGTTCCTCATTTGCGATCTGCACGGTTTTGTCATCGGAAAGCTGTTTGAAAATAAAAGAAGGATTCCAGTCAATGTTCCATGATTCGCCATCGTCTGTTTTCTCTTTTTTCAGGACGGCCGTGTTTTCAAAAGCGACCTTCCCTGCTTTTGTATCCATGCTGACTTTATAATCGATGTGCTGGAGGTCATCTTTTTTCTTATCGTCTTCGTCCTGTTTTTCGGCAGTGACTTTCAGATTTTTGACCCCTGCTTGTTCATAAATGGTTTCATATCGTTTTACAAAATCCTTTTTGGATCGTTTTTTCTTTTCATCTTGGGTGAGGCTTTGGTACATCTTATCGTAATGACCGCCGTTCCAGTCTTTTACGAAATCTTTCATTCTGTCTTCGGCCGATTCCGTTTTCGAGCAGCCGATCAAACCTATGATTCCTGCGAGTAAAAGTAATAGGTATAACCCTTTTTTCACTGTCTATTCCCCTGCCTTCCAACTGTTATTTTCTCCTAAACCAAATCAGGCTGGCAAGGATTTTTTTCTCATAGCGTTTAAAATTTTTTTGTTTTTCCGGCCGTCACGGCCCATATTCTTATACAATGTATCTATTAAAAAAAGGAGGAATTTCAGATGATCAGAGAAGCAGCCATGCTGTATGTAAAAGAAGGCCTTGAGGGGGAATTCGAAGAGGCATTCCGCCGGGCGGAGCCGATTATCGCGGGCATGAAAGGTTATCTGTCCCATTCCTTGTCCAAATGTATGGAAAAGACGCATAAATATTTGCTGCTTGTGGAATGGGAGACATTAGAAGATCATACAAAAGGCTTTCGCGGATCGCCGGAATATCAGGAGTGGAAAGCCTTACTGCACCGTTTTTATTCACCATTTCCTGTTGTGGAGCATTTTCAGGATCTATCAGACTCAGATCGCGTGAAGCGTAAAACCGATTAAGGAGATTGACCATACAAAAACGGCGGTATAGATATTGAATTTCCCGGAGCCGTCGTTTTCTTTCCGTTTTTCCTCCAGCCCCTGAATGAACATGACCGCACCGAGAAACACGAGCATAACCGGCTGTATGACAGAGGTATGTTCCGCATACGTAAATGCGGCGGCCGCAAGTATAATAATCAGCATCGCGAGTGACAGTTTTAAGGCGCGCAGCAAAGCAATCCATCCTTTCTGTTATCATTTTTTGAACACAATTCTATTTCTGTCTTTATCCCCCATTATTCTAGCGTACTTTTTGCGCGGATAGAACGAAAGTCGGACAATTTTAAGTTTGTTTTAAGGAGCACGAAAAGCGCGCTCCCCATGAAAAGGAGCGCGCGGTTTATGAGCGGGCGAGGCTTCCGTATCCGAGCCCCCGCAGGACGCATGCCATGACTTCATACCCCTTGCTGTTGGGGTGTACGCGGTCATGAGAAAGATATTCATTCATTTTTCCTTTGAAAGCGCTGTGGACGTCGGCAATTTTGACGTGCGGCGCCGATGCGAGTGTGCTGAGGTGCGCATTATAAGAGGATATCCATTTTTCTGCAATGGAGATGCCCGGGAAAGGATTGTATAAGTTGAAGACGCGGATCTCATAAGGAGACGGGTGCGGCCCTTTTAAGGCAGCGATCTTGTCTATCATCTTTTCAAAGTTCTCATGGCAGTGACTGGACACGCTGGTGAATACCGAAGCATCCGATGTTTGCTGATATGCCTGAACCGAATCAATCAAATCGTTTCCGCAGCCTGTAATCGTAATCATATCAGCAGCCTGAATCCGCCTCTGAATGTACGGCAAGGACATAAGCCCGAGAATTTCTCCCGTCTCAAGGCCTGATTTGGCAAAGATGGATACGTCGGTTCTTGTCTGTAAATCTTCTGCCATCATGCGCCCGAACCGCTGGACAAAACCGGCGGAAAACGGCCCGGATCCCCTCCCCGTCGTCAAAGAATCCCCCAGCGCCGTATAAACAAGTCCCATTTACTTTCCTCCACTCGTTACTATCGATATTGTAATGTACGCGAGTGAAGAAAAATTGGCTCGGTCAATAACCTAATTTCTCAGAAATATGCTGTGCGGCGTTTTTGACCTTTTCGGTTAAATACGGCAGCCTGTCCTCTGAAAACCGGGCTTCGAAGCCGGCGATGCTGATTCCGGCAGCCACCTTACCTTCGTGATTGAAAATCGGCGCCCCGATCGCCGCCGTATAATCTTCTAATTCCGAATAGCTGATCGTATAACCTGATTGCAAGGATCTTTCAATGGAGTGAAGCAGTTCAGCCCGATCCGTCATCGTGCCTGAGGCGATTGCGGCAAGCTTTGTCTTCTGAATGTATGTGTCAATCTCCTCTTCCGGCAGAAACGATAAAATGCTTCTGGCGCACGCTCCCGCGTACAGCGGCGACCGGCGGCCGATCGCCGTATACAGGCGGACGGTTTGGGTGCCTTCAATTTTTTCGACGTAAATGGCTTCATCCCCGTCCCTCATGATCAGCTGAACGGCCTCATCCACTTCGCCGCACAGCTCTTCCATAATCGGTTTGGCTATTTTCCTGATATCCAGACGTTCAGAGACGAGCTGGCCGAATTGTAAAAAGATCAGGCCAAGCTGATAACGGCCGTCCGCTGCCCGGGTGAGAAACCCCGTTTCCTCCAGTGAGCTTGCCATCCGGTGAACCGAGGTCTTCGGCATTTCCGATAGAGAAACCAGCTCATTTAGGCTCAGGCTCGGTTCAGTCAGAAACAAATGAAGCAGTTCCATTGATTTGATGACGGTCTTGTTTTTGTTTTCCATGGTCTTTAGCCCCTTTGTCAGATCAGCCATTCCATTTTGAGCCTTGCTTTCAGCTCCTTCAGCTGCTGTTCCTTCTCTAAAAGCAGCATTTCCGCTTCCTCCAGCGAAACGGCCTGGAACGTGATATGTTCCCCCGGCATCGTTTGGGCGACGAGAGGAAGATCAGCGGATATGATATGCGCCATCCGCGGATAGCCCCCCGTCGTCTGTCTGTCAGCCAGCAGAATAATCGGATTGCCGTCCGGCGGCACCTGCACTGTTCCGAACGTCACGGCCTCAGATACCATCTCCAGCGGCTCCCGCAATTCAAGCGGAGCGCCCTTCAGCCGGTAGCCCATTCGGTCGGATTGAGGTGTGACCGTATATGACTCTTGATAAAAACGCAATTTTGCTTCTTCTGTAAAAGCGTGAAATTGAGCGCCTTCAAGCACTCGTATGACCGGATTTTTTTTCAGCGGCAGAAATCCTCTGCTGCTGACAGACCAATCAGGCGCTGAGAAACCATGCTGTCCGAAAGAATCGCTCAGACGGTACGCGATTGATTCCGAACATGGCGTCATACGGCCGAGCGGCAGCTCATCATCTTTTTGCAGCGCTCTTCCGCAAAAACCGCCGATCCCCGCTCTGACATACGTGCTTTTGCTTTCCATGACGGCGGGCACGTCAAATCCCCCCGCGACGGCGAGATAAGCGCGGCTCCCCATCTTGCACGGCCCGAATGAGACGACGCTGTTTTCCTTTATCAAAACCGGTTTCCACAGAGGGGCGGGCTCCCCATTAATATGAAGGGCAAAATCAGCTCCCGTGACGGCAATAACCGCAGGTTCTGAAAATTCAAAGGAAGGCCCGGGCCCCATGAGCGTAATTTCCAGTCCCGCCTCTTTTTCTTGATTTCCGGCAAGAAGATTGGCGATGCGCAGTGAGATCGTATCCATTGCGCCGCTTCCCAGCACACCGTATTTCTGATATCCCGTCCGCCCCGTGTCCTGAACCGTCGTCAAGAGACCGGGCTTTACCACTTTCATACTCATTCGGCTCCCTCCTTGATGCGGCTGTACTCCTCTGCCGTGATCCGGACGAATTTCACCGTATCGCCCGCTCTCAAAAGACTCGGCGGATGTTCTTCCGGCCTGAAAAGACGGAGCGGGGTGCTGCCGATCAGCTGCCAGCCGCCGGGAGTGGATATCGGATACACACCGGTCTGCATTCCCGCGATTCCTACTGAACCGGCCGGGATGGACGGCCTTGGCGACGCCTTTCTCGGCGCTCTGATCCGCTCAGACATTCCTCCTAAAAACGGAAATCCCGGCGCAAATCCAAGCATATAAACGAGATATTCGCCTTCAGTATGGATGCGGATGACGTCTTCCGGGGTCAGATCGTTCATCTCAGCGACCTCTTCTAAATCGGGACCGAAATCACCGCCGTAGCAAACGGGGATTTCCATCACCCGGCGCTCTTCTTTGCGGCCGGTCATTATATGGCTGAGACGTTCTGTCACTTCTTTCTTGACCAGGGCAAAAGGAGAGACGCCTTTTTTTATGTTTGAGACGGCATACACATCATAAAAGATCGTTAAGCTTGTGAATGCCGGAATACATTCAACGAAGCCCGGAAACGGCCGTTCTTCCATACAGGCTGCCGCCGCATGCACCCGGCTGTTGACCTCTTCGCTGATGTCCCCGCCAAAGCGGATGATAACGGCGGAATCACCGTACGGCTGTATATCAAGCGCTGTATTTCCGCTATACTGCATCATTGTCATCACCTCGTTGTATTCTTTCTCACTTACAGGACAGCAAGCGATTCATTTCGTATATCGGTGATCAGCATGTGCCCCGGTGAATGTGTTATTACGATGTCAGGCTTTGCTTCCATGATCACCGCCTGGGGCGTAACGCCGCAAGCCCAGAATACGGGAACTTCGCCTTCCCGCACCGTTACGGCATCTCCGAAATCCGGCTGATGCAAATCGCTGATACCGATGCTTTGCGGATTTCCGATGCGGACGGGGGCGCCGTGCACGGCGGGAAAACGTGACGTGACCTGCGCCGCGCGGACTGCAAGCCTTTCCGGAATCGGTCTCATGCTGACGACCATCTTTCCAGAAAACGGGCCGGCGGGAACACAGTCAATGTCTGTTTTATACATGGGGACATTCACACCCTCATCGATGTGCCTGATTGGAATGTGCTGATTAATAAGGGCTTGCTCGAATGAAAAACTGCAGCCGATCAAAAACCCGACATCATCATCCTTCCAATACGGCGTAATATCCGTTGCCTCTTCAGTAAGCACGCCATGCCGATAAATCCTGTATTTCGGAAAGTCCGTCCGGATATCAGCTCTCGGCGCAGCTATTGCCGGAACGGGTGAACCCGCATCCGTCACATCAAGCACCGGACAAGGCTTTTGATTGCGCTGGCAGAATAAGAGAAAATCAAAGGCAAGATCCTTTTGCAAAACGACGAGATTGGCTTGTGCGTAAGAAGCGGCCATCCCCGCCGTCGGCCCGGTCATCTGCCCCTTCCTGATCAGCTGTCTGACTTCTTCGGGACTCATGTCACTCATATGGTTTTTCATATCATCAGCTCCATAGCTGCGGCATCTGCGTGAATAATGTATAGATGCCCATAACCGCCATGACAACCACTACGATCGCCCCTGCAATCGTGAGCCAGATCGGATGCTTGTAATCGCCGACGATTTTTTTCTTATAAGCGCCCAACAGTATCATCGCTAATGCAAGCGGCAGAATTAAGCCGTTAAGCGAACCGACCGCGACCAGAATTTTGGCAGGCTGGCCGATCGTGACAAAAATTAGAGTGGATACGATGATAAAACCGATAATGACGCCATGTGAGTGCTTTTCGATTTTTGTTGAAAATGATTTGAAAAATGATACCGATGTATAGGCGGCGCCGATGACAGACGTAATAGCGGCAGACCACATGATGACGCCGAAAATTTTATAGCCTACATTTCCCGCCGCAAGCCGGAATACAGAAGCCGCCGGATTATCAGGATCAATGCTCAGGCCCTTTGAGACGACGCCGAGCACGGCGAGAAACAGGGCAATCCGCATAATCGATGTAATCAGAACGCCTGTGATGGAGCTTTTCGTAACCTGAGGGAGCACTTCCTTCCCTTGGATGCCTGAATCAAGCAAACGGTGGCCGCCGGCAAATGTAATGTATCCGCCGACCGTGCCGCCGACAAGCGTCACGATCGCCAGCACACTGATATGATCAGGCATAAAAGTTTTCACAACGGCGTGTCCGACCGGCGGAGCCGTCGTTACGGCAACATACACAGTCAATACGATCATGACGATTCCGGCGATCTGCATAAAACGGTCCATGACTTTTCCGGCTTCCTTTATGACAAAAATCAGCACCGCGACCGCTGCGCTGATTAAAGCGCCGATCTCCGGTTTGATCCCGAATAATACTTGAAGACCGAGACCCGCGCCGCCGATGTTTCCGATATTAAACGCAAGTCCGCCGAGCACGACCAGAAAAGCAATGGCATAACCGGCGCCCGGAAGCACCATATTGGCAATCTCTTGGCCGCGCTTTCCGGAAACCGCGATAATCCGCCATACATTGGTTTGCGCGAAAATGTCCAAAATAATAGAAATTAAAATGATAAAGCCGAAGCTTGCCGCCAATGTATTGGTAAACGTGGCCGTTTGCGTCAGAAAGCCGGGCCCGATTGATGATGTCGCCATCAAAAATGTCGCGCCTAAAAGAAGCGACCATTTTCCGGAAGCCTTTCCGGCTGTTTTTTTCTTTTGCTCCATGCTGTCTTCCTCCCTCTGCTGCTCAGTCTTTTGAAAGCGCGCTGATTTGAATGTCTGCCGCTTTTAATTCTTTTTTGATTGTTTTTGCGAATGTGAGGGCGTGGGCTCCGTCTCCGTGAATGCAGACCGTGTCCGCTTTCAGGCTTACAGCTTGTCCCTTACGTGATGTCACCGTGCTGTCTTTCACCATTTGAATCACTTGACCGACCGCTTTTTTGTCATCCTGAATCAGCGCATCCGGCTCTGAACGCGGCGTCAGCGTGCCGTCTTCCTGATAGGTGCGGTCCGCAAACACTTCGCTTGCCGTCCTCAGTCCGATTCGATCTCCCGCTTTAATCAGCTCGCTTCCGGAAAGCCCGAAAAGAATAAGCCCGGGATCAAAATGACAGACCGCCTGAGCGATGGCTTCTGACAGGCCGGGATTGACGGCGGCCATATTATATAAAGCGCCGTGCGGCTTCACATGCTGCATCTCGACACCTTCTGCTTTTAAAAACCCTGACAGCGCGCCGATTTGATACAGCGTCAGATCATACGCTTCCTCGGGTGTAATCGCGATCTGCCGCCGTCCGAATCCCTGCAGATCGAACAGCCCGGGATGAGCGCCGATTTTCACGCCTTTTTCCGCCGCAAGCGCAACCGTTTTGCGCATCACGCTGGGATCACCCGCATGAAAGCCGCAGGCGATGTTTGCAGATGTCACATAATCCAAAATCTCTTCATCCAGCCCGATTTTATAAGCACCGAAACTCTCTCCTAAATCACAATTGATGTCAATCTGAAACATAAGATCCCTCCTGTATTGTAAACGTTTTATATGATTATCATTCCGCTATTCGGAATGACTATTCCGAATTGTTGGATTTCTCTTCATTATATTTATTTCTGACAGGTTTGAACATCCTTTTGTCAGAAAACCTACCATGGACCTAGTCACAAATGTGACAAAACAAAAAAAGAGAGCCTCATACTGAGACTCTCTCTTTTTTCTATTATAACACCCAGTGGCGGATCGCTTTGGCGACCCCGTTTTCCGTGTTGACATCAGTCACCCAGTCAGCTGTTTCTTTCACAATGTCCTGCGCATTCCCCATGGCGACGCCGACACCCGCTTTTTCAATCATGGCGATGTCATTCAGACTGTCACCCATGGCCATCACATTTTCCATCGTGAAGCCGAGTTTTTCCGATACCTTCGCCAGCGCAGCCGCTTTGTTGATACCGAGGGCATTGACTTCGATGTTGATCGGACTGGAGTTTGTGATCTCGAGCTCCTTGTATTCCTTGAGCTCTTTCAGCACTTCATTCCGCACTTCGTCATCCTCGATTTCGAATCCGAACTTGAGCCACTGATGATCCGTAATCGTTTCCGGGAATTCCCCTCTCCACACTCTATCGACGGTAGAGGCCCAGAAATTCGTGTTGTGCTTATTCCTCAGATCCCATAATTTTTGAATATGATCGGTATGAAGAAGCTTGCGCTCAACCAGCTCAAAGTCGGAATCCCAGATTTCGCTGCCGTTTGCCGTGATTAAAAAGGATGACAGCTCGAGAGACTCAGCCAGTTCGCGGCAGGTCATCAGCGTGCGTCCTGTGCTGATGACGACGTGAATTCCCTTCGCCTCCGCTTCCTTGATCGCCCGCCGGTTTTCCTCCGGGATGAGTTGCTCGTCATTGAGCAGGGTTCCGTCCATATCAATCGCGATCAGTTTAATATCTGCGTCTTCTCTTTGTATCGGCATATATGTACCTCACTTTTTATAATGTAGTCGCCTCTATTTTAATACATATGACCCACAGGAACAAAAAACCGCTTCCTGCGTTTGGCGGGGAGAACGTTGAGGAAAAGAAATATTGAGGTGATGGAGGATGAAAGAAAGAAAACAAAAGAACAAACCGAATGAAAATCCTGAACATCATGAATTAACCGATCCGATTCCGCTGGAAGAGCTGAAGGAAAACGCCAATGACGAAAAACACAAACATGACCAAAGGGACAATTCACAAAGTGAAAGAGATTATGATACAAAATAACACGCTTGTCCGAAAGCCGCCGATGGAGGCGGCTTTTTTTACGATGGCTGGATAAATATGCTGAGCTCAGCTTCCGCCACAGGCTTCCCGGCAACGGACGCTTTCGCCCGGCCGAACACAAAACCGCGCCTGATCCGCGTGACCTCAAACAAAAGATCCAGACGGTCTCCCGGCAAAGCGGCACCTAACCTTTCCGCTTTCTTCACCGCGGATAAGAGACCGAGGCTGTCACCGCCGGTAATTCCCGCGCAAGCCGCCGTTTGGGCCATTGCTTCAACGACGAGCGAAAATGGCATTTCTCTTTGGGATTCAGTTATAAACCAGTCATTTTCACTGATGTTTTTGTAAGCAGCCGCCCATTTTCCGGCTTCACTGTTCGTCGTGCCGTCAATTAAAAGAAACGGATAACGATGGGGCAATAGCTTCTGATTCATCACGCAGCCTCCCTTCCCTCTTATTATAACGCAAGAAAAAACCCGCGTCCCCCGACGCGGGTTCATTTTTATTGATTGAGCTTTTTGAGCACGATGCCGTGCAGCGGTTCATGCGGCTGAATACCGCAAATGTCTTGAAGAACGCGGCTCGTGCCTTTTTCCGCGATAAGCTTTTGCAGCTCAACCGCTTCCGGATCATCCTGATAGTCAAAACGCAAGGCGGCGGCGATGCCTTCTGCCAGCGCGTTCGGTTCTTTTATTTTTTTGGCCGGCCCTACTAATCTATCATTCGCTCCGAGTTTTCTGAGCGGTGATCTGGCGACTCTTGTCACATCATCCGTGATGTATTCATTTTCAAAGCGGCCGATGATTTTTTTCATGTACTGCTCGTGTTCGGCTTGCTTAAAGCCGTACGCTTTCACCAAGTACTCGCCCGTTTCTGAAAGTGCATCGTACACGACACGCCGGATTTCCGGATGGCCGATGGCCTCTTTGACGGTTTTTAATCCGCGCTGATAGCCGACGTACGCCGTAACGGCATGACCGGTATTGACGGTAAACAGCTTTCTCTCGATGAAAGGCGTAAGATCATCCGTAAACAACGCACCTTCCAGTACCGGCTGGCCGCCGGCAAAGCCGGTTCTGTCTATGACCCATTCAAAAAACGGTTCTACGGATACTTTCAGCGGATCTTCATGGTGCTGAATCGGCACGATCCGATCCACCGCAGAATCCGGGAAGCCGACCGTCCGGTTCACGAGTTCCCGTTCCGCTTCCGTCAAATGTCCGAAAACTTCTTTTTTCAGAAAACTGCTGCCGCCGATCATATTTTCACAGGCAATGATATTGAGAGGCTCAGAGGACGTTCTGCGCTTGAACCCTTCCGCGATGGACGGGGCGATGAGTCTGAGAACGTTCGGGCCCACCGCCGTCGTAATGATCGCCGCTTCATTGATCAGCCTGTACAGCTCTTGTTCTTGCACCGCGCTGTTGATGGCTGAAACGGGGCCGATGATTTCTGTCTGCCGGCCGCCGTCGGCAAGCTCCACGGTATATTCCTTCTTTTCATTGAGAAGGCTGACCATCGTTTCATTCACATCAGCGAAAACTACCTCATAGCCGGAATGATGGAGCAGGGCGCCGATAAAGCCCCGCCCGATGTTTCCCGCTCCGAAATGAAGGGCAATCATGTCAGTTCACCTCGCTGAAAATAGCGGCCAGTTCTTCTTCCGTCTTTGCACTGATCAGCCGTTCGATGTTTTCTTCCTCTGAGCAGATGATGGCGATGTTTGACAGGATGTCTAAGTGTTCATTGTTTTTTCCGGCGATACCGAAAACGACCTTTGCCGTATTGCCTTCACCGTATTTCACACCGTCCGGAATCTGGATGACGGAAATACCTGAATGAAGCACCTCATCCTTTGCATCTTCCGTGCCGTGCGGGATCGCGATGAAATTCCCCATAAACGTGGATGATGTTTCTTCACGTTCGAACATTTTTTCCACATAGCCGTTCTTCACGTAGCCGTTATCAATCAATGTCTGTCCCGCGAGGCGGATGGCATCCTCTTTTGAGTTCACCGTCTGGTTCAGTTTGATGTTCGCTTTAGCCAATACTTCCATGATGAAAATCCCTCTTTCTGTTTGATTAGTTTTTAAGCTTTTCAATCAGTTCATCGTATTTCGGACTGTTCAAGAAATTATCAACCGAAATGTGCACCGCCTGCGGCAGCTTCGCTTTCGCGCGGTCAGTCAGGTCCTTATGCGTAATGACGATATCCGCGTCATTCGGCAGATTATTGATCGACGTATTTGTCACATCAATATCCAGGTCTGCTTTTTTCACTTTGTTTCTTAAAATGGAGGCGCCCATTGCGCTCGATCCCATACCCGCGTCACACGCGAAGATAATGCGGCTGACTTGGTCGGCGGGTATATCAGCGGCGCTGTTTTCCGGCTCTTCCTCTTTGTCCGCCAATGCGGCCGCCGCTTCACTTTTCCTGCCTTTCATTTCCTGCATTTTTTCCGCCGCGGCTGTCAAATCTTCTTCGCCCGCTTTAGACGATTTCAGAATAAGCGCCGAAACGATAAACGATACGGCCGCGGCAACGATGACGCCCGCCAGCACGCCGAGGTAGCTTCCTTTCGGCGTCAGCGCTAAAATGGCGATGATGCTTCCCGGAGATGATGCGGCGACAAGACCCGCGTTAAAGATCGAGAATGTAAGCAGTCCGCTCGCTCCCCCGGCGATCGCCGCGAGGATCAGCATCGGTTTCATTAAAATGTAAGGGAAATAGATTTCATGAATCCCCCCGAAGAAATGAATGATCGCCGCTCCCGGAGCCGTCGATCTTGAAGAGCCTTTCCCAAAGAACATATATGCCAGTAAAATACCGAGTCCCGGCCCGGGGTTCGCTTCCACTAAGAACAGAATGGATTTACCCGCTTTGGCGGCCTGCTCGATTCCGATCGGACTTAAAATGCCATGGTTGATCGCGTTATTCAGGAACAGGACTTTCGCCGGTTCTACGAAAACGCTTGCAATCGGCAGCAAATTCGCGTGGACAATGACTTCCACACCTGCCGCCAGCAATTTGTTAAGAGACAGGACGACCGGGCCGATCGCATAAAACGCGATAATCGTCAGCACAGCTCCGATAATTCCCGCCGTGAAGTTGTTGATCAGCATTTCAAAACCCTGTCTGACTTTATCTTTAAACACACGGTCTAATTGTTTAATGAGATAACCGCCCAAAGGCCCCATAATCATTGCCCCTAAGAACATCGGAATGTCCGCTCCGACAATGACTCCGATGGCAGCCGTCGCTCCGACGACTCCCCCGCGGTGATCGTAAATCATTTTTCCGCCCGTATATGCGATTAAAAGCGGCAGTAGATACGTAATCATCGGGGTTACCAATGTATTCAGCTGCGGATTCGGAAACCATCCCGCAGGAATAAACAGCGCGGTGATAATTCCCCATGCGATAAATGCGCCGATATTCGGCATGATCATACCGCTTAAATAACTGCCGAAGCGCTGTATCTTCACTTTCATGCCAGCTTGCTGTTCTTGCTGCATGTTCATTCCCTCCCTGTTTGCTTGCCTTCAGATGAAAATAAATAAGACACGGGGTTTCTCTCCCCTGTGTCTTCATCATAAAACGCTTACAATCCCCATTCAATGAAAAGTAAAGAGGAGTTTGGCACAGAGACTGTGACAACTCCTTAACAAAAAAAGACACCTCATCAAAGGTGTCTTACCGCTTTCTGTATATAATGTGTCCTTTTGTGACGACGAGTTTGGCAATGAGCCGCTCACTGACAATAAACACCGGATACGCACATACGAGCGCGAAAATGGCGGCCGGCACATACCGCGCTGCCGGAAACATCGGCATGACGGCGGTTCTGGCCATCTGCACAAGATAAATCAAAAGCACCGTGATCGCAATGGCCGCAGCCATAATCGGAGCTGATACTTTATATTCACGCAATTTCACATGGCAATGCCCGCACTGAAACTGGCACGGGATCATGGATGATCTGACCATGTCGCCTGTAATCGGCTTGCCGCAGTTCGGGCAGGTCGTTTCTTTCATGTTTATTCCTCCATTCAACTCTTCTATTATAACAGAGTCTGACTACGTCTTTTACATTTGTGATTGTTCAACATTTTTTCACATATTTTATCATCAGGCTCTTGTGTGCATTTGTGAAAACATCTACTCTTAGAGGGAGGTTCATCACTCATTCGCATCATAAAAAGGAGGATGCAGAATTGCTTCCGATTCACAGACAGCAAACCTTGCTTGAATGGCTGAAAGAAGAGGGCGCGCTGAAAATCTCTGACATAAGCGAGAGATTCGGCGTCTCCGAGATGACCGTGTACAGAGACGTCAATCAGCTGGCGGATGCAAACCGGATTATCCGGACACCCGGCGGCATTACGCTCCCTCCCGCTTCAGAACGAAGCGCCAATCAATGCGGCTATTGCCTGCGGCCGATTCAGCATTCGTATTCTGTTCAGCTTATTACCGTTTCACAAGCCGTTGAGCAGATGTGCTGCATTCATTGCGCGATTTTGCGGTATGAGGATAAAAAGGAAGAAGTGTCCCACGTCATTTGTAAAGATTTTCTTCTCCAGACGACGCTGACGGCCGCTTCCGCATACTTTTTAGTCCATGCCGATATTGACCTTCACTGCTGCCGGCCTCAGGCGATTCCCTTCTCAACGCTTGATTACGCAGAACGGTTTCAAAAAGGATTCGGCGGGATCATTTGCACCTTTGACGAGGCGGCGGACATCATCTTACACGACAGGCAGAAGGGATGCACCTGCAGCAAGACATAACAACAACCA
This sequence comes from Bacillus sp. EKM206B, assembly GCF_011066015.1. Lineage (NCBI taxonomy): Bacteria > Bacillati > Bacillota > Bacilli > Caryophanales > Bacillaceae > Bacillus > Bacillus sp. EKM206B. The sequence continues at coordinate 54,085 of NZ_JAAMNL010000010.1, read as the reverse complement.
ACCGGAAGGCGGTGTCATCATCCATGAGACAGAACAAACGCTGGCTCATCTTTTTGCTGTTCCTTGTTTTGATTCCGAAAACAAGCTTCGCCCACGCCTACATCACAAACTCAAATCCGGGTGAGAACAGCGAATTAAAACAAGCGCCGAAGCAGATTGAAATTGAGTTTAATGAACAGATTGAAGAAGGCTTCCACTCCATTAAGGTCTATAATTCATCCGGCGAACGGGTCGATGCGGGCAAAACGGTGATTCAAAAAAATGATGCCCGCGTCATGACTGCGGCATTGAAAAAAAATCTGCCGCATGATATTTACAGAGCGGAATGGAACGCGGTATCGGCCGACGGACATCCGGTATCCGGCGTCATCCCTTTCAGTGTCGGAAAAGCCGGCGGAGAACTTCAGGAGCAGACATCATCGCAAGCGGCGCTTCATCCCGAAGCGGCCATCGACCGCGGTATTTTGTACACCGCTCTCTCCCTGTTTATCGGCACGGCTTTTTTCCATCTGTTTTGGTACAGAAATAATAAAGATTCATCAAAAGCAAAACGAACTGTAAAGCTGCTCGTGATTTCTTTATGTGTAACGGCGCTCGCACTTATCTGCCAGCTCCCGATCCAGACGAAAGAAAACGCGGGCGGCGCTTGGAGCGCCGCGTTCCAGCCGGACTATGTAAAAGAAACGCTTCTGAAAACGGCAGGCGGGTACGTCTGGATGATCCAGATCAGCTTATTTATCCTGCTCGCCCTGTCCATGATCCCGCTGTTGAAGAAGAAAGCATTCCGGTCATTTGCGTACTGGACGGCGCCGCTATTGTTCTTCTTCGCTTCGCTTTTGGCAAAAGCATTCGCCGGGCATGCGGCGGTTATCGACGAAAAAGCGGTCGGCATCGCGATGGACTTTCTCCATTTATCGGCCGCTTCTGTATGGATGGGCGGTATCGCCGCGCTTGTGCTGCTTCTTTCATCAGAGTGGAGAAAACCCGATAAAACCATCGCTTGGGAAACGGTCAGACGGTTTTCTCCTTGGGCGTTCGCCTCTGTCGGTGTGCTGTTATTTTCAGGTGTGCTGAACGGATTTTTCATTATCCGCACGTTTGATTCACTCTTTCACACCGCTTACGGTAAGACGCTCCTTTTGAAAATCGGACTGTTTGTCATCATGCTTGCGCTCGGCGCCGTTCACGTATGGATGACGAAGTTCAGCAGAAAAAGGAGCATCAGCGCAACGATAAAGGCTGAATGGGCACTAGGCATCGCGGTATTATTTACAACCGCCGTCTTTACAAGCCTGCCCAGCCCGCCGCCGCCTGCGCCATTGCCTTTTAACGGCTCAGAAACGATCGGAAACGGGGAAACCCTGTCCTTGCACATTACGCCGAACCAGCCGGGTAAAAATGAATTTCAAGTCATTGTCACCGATCACAACGGCAGCTTGGTAAAAGACATTCAGCAATTTACGGTCACTGTTTACCAGACGGGCTTCAGCGGCAAACAGCATGAAAGCACCTTTGATTTGAAGAAGACGAAGGAAGGCACATTCGAAGCCGCCAACCTGTCCATCACCGAAAAGGGAAACTGGAAGATCAAAGTCCACGGGCTGACAAACGATTTTAATGAAATCAACCAAATATTCTCAACGACAAACTAAGGAGTGTATCTCATGTTGAAAAAAAAGGCTTTATTATTCATATCCGCTGTGACCCTGTCACTCGTCGGTTTTACGGCGACAGCAAGCGCCCACGTCTCAGTCAAACCGGCGGAATCCGCGGCCGGTTCTTGGGAAACGTACACGATGAAAGTGCCTGTGGAAAAGAATGACCCGACAACGAAAGTCGTGCTGAAAATGCCCGCCGGCGTTGAATTTCAGCAGTATCAGCCGATTCCGGGCTGGAAAACATCCGTATCCAAACATGATGACAAAGCGGTCTCCGTCACTTGGGAAGCAAAGGACGGCGGCATTCAGCCCGGCCAATTCCAGCAGTTCACGTTCGTTGCGAAAAATCCTGAAAAGAGCGGAGATGCCGCTTGGGACGCTTACCAATATTACAAAGACGGCAGCATTGTAGAATGGACGGGTGATGAGAAAGCCGACACGCCTCACTCGATTACGAAAATCACGAAATCGGCCAGCGTGACGGATGCGCACGGAGCTGAACAGTCAAACGAAGAAAGCAAATCCGGCGTATCAGCGCTTGATATTGCAGCCATCGTTCTGTCAGCTGCGGCGATTATCCTTTCCATCGCGGCGCTTGTAAAGAAAAAACGCGCGTAAGCAAAAAGCGATCCGGCTCTAAAGAGCCTGCGATCGCTTTTTTTCTTATCCGCGGCCTGCCTGGAATGACGGATATTTGGTCATTCCCCCGTCAGCAAACAGCGTAATGCCGGTTACGTAGCTTGATTCCTTTGAAGCAAGCCAGACGGCGACAGCCGCGATTTCTTCCGGCTCACCGATATATCCCATCGGAATCATGCTTTCCACATCTTTTTTCTGAACGGGATCCGCAAATTTTTCCGCGTTGATCGGCGTATTGATGGCTCCCGGCCCGATGTTGTTGACACGGATGCGCTTCGGCGCGTACTCAAGCGCCAGCGTTTCCGTCATCAATTTGATGCCGCCTTTACTCGCCGCGTAGTGAACAAACAGAGGCCATGGAATCATTTCATGTACGCTTGACATGTTAATGACGTTTCCTTGAATATCATTCTCTACGTAATATTTAATGGCTTCGCGGCTTCCTAAGAAAGCGCCGGTCAGATTGGTATTGATGACTTTGTTCCAGTCTTTTAGCGGCATTTCATGCGACTGAACCGGATTTTCCATACCGGCGTTATTGATCATGACATCCAATGTGCCGAATTCCTTCACCGCGGTCTGCACGATGTTTTTGACATCTTCTTCTTTTGTGACGTCGCCTTGAATGATGACCGCTTCGCCTCCCGCTTTTTGAATCTCTTCTTTAACGGTTTGGGCGTCTTTTTCATTACTATAGTAGTTAACCACGACTTTCGCCTGCTCCTGTCCGAAGCGGATCGCCATCGCTTTTCCTAATCCTGATGAAGCTCCCGTAATGGCAACGACTTTTCCTTTTAAATCCGTGTACATGTTCAAACCTCCTGCATTTGTTATGAATTTGATTTCGCAACGCCTAAGAATACCGCGGCCACAATGATCAGGATAATCCCGATGGCAATGGCGACCAGCTGACGCTTCGTTTTGCTCTCACGGAGAATGAAGATTCCGCCGAGCGTGCTGATGACGATCCCCATTTGAGAGAGGGAAAAACTTGTCGCAACTCCGACGCGCGGCTGTGAGATGAACAGAAACATATTCCCGAGCGCCCAGATGATTCCCGGCAGAATGTTCTTGAGGGCGTACTTATTAAACGGTTTATGCTTGTACGTCAGGAGCAGTCCGCCGATGACCATCCCGATCGCCTGCGGCAGGAGCGCTGACCATCCGGATACGCCGAACAGCCGGGCCACAACGACATAGACCAAATAACCGAGCGTGGAGATCAGCAGGATGACAATGCCTTTTTTAAAGTTTCCCGGTTCTCCGTCCGCCCGCCCCTTTTTATCTTCTAAAGATGTGAGCACAATCCCGATGATGATAAAAATAAGGGCGAGAATACCCAGCGTAATCGCGATCGGGGTTGACCATTCTTTGAATACGATCACACCGAACAAAGAAGTCGAGACGAGCTGCATTCCCGTTGATATCGGCATCGTTTTTGAAACGCCCATCAGCTGTATGCTTTTAAGCTGATTGCTTTGGCCGAGCGACCAAAACAGCCCCGAGATGATGCCGACAATAAAAATGCGCCCAGACAGCACCGGGTGGACAAACAGATACAACACAAACGAAACGATGAGCGCCCCGATTGTCGTTCCCAGCGTCTGGCTGTAAGGCCCGCCGCCTAATTTGACGTTAAATAACACGATGCTCCCCCAAAATAAAGCCGGGAGAAGAGCCAGTAATATATCCATGATGGCGACCTTCTTTCAATCGTATTTGCTGTTATTTTGTCTGGAATCGAACCGATTATTCCCGCAAGATCAAAAAAGCCTGCCGGCGATATTCACCGGCAGACTGCTCAATAAAAACAGCCCCGCTTAGAAGCGGGGCTTTCTTTTCGGCTCATTAAAGTCCGATAGACATGTACTTGGTTTCCAGGTACGGCTCAATGCCTTCCGTACCGCCTTCACGGCCGATGCCGCTTTCTTTCATTCCTCCGAACGGCGCTTGAACCGCGGACGGACCGCCGTCATTCCAGCCGATGATACCGTATTCAAGCTGTTCAGAAATATAGATGCCGCGGCGGTAGTTTTCTGTGAAGAAATAAGCCGCAAGCCCGAACGGCGTATCGTTCGCAAGCTTGATCGCTTCATCAATATCTGAGAACGTAACGATCGGCGCAACCGGGCCGAATGTTTCTTCATGCATGATGTTCATGGATGTATCTACATTTGACAGCACGGTCGGTGTCACGAAATAGCAGCCTTTTTCATCGTTTTGGTCATACGTTCCGCCCGTCAGCACTTTTGCGCCTTTTTCCACGGCGTCATTAATTTGGCCGACGATTTTATCGAAGCCTTTTTTGTTGATGACAGGGCCGACGTTTACGCCTTTTTCAAGACCGTTTCCGACTTTGAGTTTCGCAGCTTCTTCACTCAGTTTTTTCGCAAACTCGTCTTTTACGGATTCGTGTACGATCAGCCGGTTCGCACAGACGCAGGTTTGGCCGGCATTTCTGAATTTAGAGGCCATTGTTTGGGCTACCGCCAGATCAAGATCAGCGTCTTCATCCACGATCAGCGGCGCATGTCCGCCAAGCTCCATTGACATATGTTTTACGGTGTCGGCGCTGTTTTTCATCAGGATTTTGCCGACAGGCGTTGAGCCGGTAAAGGTAATTTTGCGGATTTTCGGGCTGCTGGTGAAGACGTTTCCGATTTCGGCTCCGTCACCGATCACCACTTGCAGCACGTCCTTCGGAATTCCCGCTTCATATGCGAGACGCGCAAGGGCGTAAGCGGAAAGCGGCGTATCCTCCGCCGGTTTGATGATGAACGTACAGCCTGCCGCCAAAGCGGGCGCGGCTTTTCTTGTAATCATCGCATTCGGGAAATTCCACGGCGTGATCGCGGCTACCGGGCCGACCGCCTGACGGGTGACGACAATCCGTTTGCCCGTTGTCGGCGCAGGTACTGTTCTGCCGTAAATCCGTTTTGCTTCTTCGGCGAACCATTCAATATAGCCGGCGCCGTATAAAACTTCTCCGACCGCTTCTTCGTACGGTTTGCCGTTTTCTTTCGTAATTAATTCCGCAAGTTCTTCTTTATTTTCAACAATCAGCTCATACCATTTTCTCAAAAGTGAGGCACGTTCTCCCGCTGATGTTTTGGACCATGATTGAAACGCTTGATGTGAACGTTCAATCGCTTTTTCAACATCTTCGGCCGTCTGCTGGGGGATGCTTTCGATCGCCTCTCCCGTTGCCGGGTTGTACACTGTTAATTGTTCTGGCATATTGAACATTCCTTTCTCTGCTATAGTAAAGCCATTGAATGCTAGTTGATGTATCTCACACTTTCATGATAGCAGACACATCCGCAAGCATTCCAATAATTGAACTCACAGAGCTGCTTCGATAATGGAAAGGCCTTCTTTGAGCTGCTCATCCGTCACGACAAGCGGCGTCAGGAATCTGATAATGTTGCCGTTAATGCCGGCCGTCAGCAGCAGCAGTCCGTTCTCGTTCGCCGTTTTGGCGATCGCCGCGGCTTTTGCTTTGTCCGGTTCCCGCGTGTCCGGATCTTTGACAATTTCGATGGCCGCCATCGCGCCGAGTCTGCGCACTTCTCCGATACAGGCATGCTCTTTTTTCCACTCAAGCGCTTGATGCTCGATGATCCGGCCGATCTCCTCGGAACGCTGATTCAGCCCTTCTTCTTCAATAATATCCAAGACCGCAAGCGCAGCCGCACAGCCGAGCGGGCTTCCCGCATATGTGCCCCCGAGTTCCCCCGGCGCGGCGGCATCAAGCATTTCCGCCCGGCCGATGACGCCGCTGAGCGGCAATCCGGCCGCAAGTGATTTGGAAACGGTGATCAAATCAGGAACGGTCCCGAAATGTTCAATCGCAAAATACGTTCCCGTTCTGGCAAAACCGGTCTGAATCTCATCCGCTACAAAAACGATGCCGTGTTTTTGACAAAAAGCGGCGACGTGCTGGACGAAACGTTTTGACGGAATGATGAAGCCGCCTTCTCCCTGAACCGGCTCCATGACGACACAGGCGACGGTTTCCGGTGCAACTGCGGCGATAAAGAAATCCTCAAAAGCGCTGATGATAAAGTCGTCATACTGCTCGTCGCTCATGCCGGCCGGCTTTTGATAATAGTAAGGAAACGGCGCCTGATACACCTCTGAGGCAAACGGGCCGAAACCGAATTTATAAGGCTTCACCTTGCTCGTCATGCTCATCGTCATGTTCGTGCGGCCGTGGAACCCTCTTGTAAATGACACGACAGCCTGGCGCTTCGTATATTTTCTGGCGATTTTCACGGCGTTTTCCACCGCTTCCGCCCCTGAATTGAGAAAAATCGCTTTTTTCGCATGATCTCCCGGCGCAAGGGCGCAAAGTTTTTCGGCCAGTTCAATATAAGACGGATACATCATGACGTTAAATCCCGGGTGAATCAGATCCTCCGCCTGTTTCTTCACGGCCTCCACCACTTTCGGATGGGAATGGCCGACATTCAGCGTTCCGATCGCTCCGGCAAAATCAATGAATCGTCTGCCGTCCAAATCGTACAAAAGCGCCCCTTCCCCTTTTACCGCCATGCTGCGGTTTCCATTGCCGACCCCCTTGGAAACGAATTGATCCCGTTTTTGCTGCCACTGGGCAGTTGTCACTTCCGATGATGCTGTTCGACTCATAGATTCCATCCCCCTGCATTGTTTTCTTATCATTCTGACTTCTTTTTGGTATGATGAAAAGTACCAAAATCAATTTATCCATGGTATCAGAAAGGGGCAGGGTCTGGATGCTGACGATTTCCATTGATCATTCGGAAACGGCGGATTATATCTATCAGCAGATCTATCAGCACATAAAAGCGGCCGTTTTAAAGCGCAGCCTGATGCCTCATACAAAGGTGCCGTCTAAACGGGAGCTTGCCGAGACACTCAAGGTCAGCGTGAATTCAGTGAATTCAGCTTATCAGCAGCTGCTTTCAGAAGGTTATTTATATGCAGTCGAAAGAAAAGGTTTTTTCGTGGAGGAAATTGATACGGTTTATCATGAAGAAACGCCTTCGCTCTCATTGCCTGATAATTTGAAAGAGCGGGAGACGGATAAAAGCGGCTGGATTTCGTTTTCTCATATGAGCGTGGATACGGCGCATTTCCCCCTGAAAAGCTGGTTCCGCTGTGAGCAGAAAGCAGCCGCCCGTTCATTTCATACACTCGGAGAACTCGTCCATCCGCAAGGTTTATATGAAGTCCGTGAAACAATTTCGCGGCTTATTTCCCTGACAAGGGGCGTTACATGCCGCCCGGAACAAATCGTGCTCGGAGCGGGCACGCAAATGCTGATGCAGCTGCTGACGGAACTGCTGCCAAAAGACGCGCTCTACGCCATGGAGAACCCGGGATATATGAGGATGTACCGGCTGCTGCAAAACCTCGGGAAAAAGGTTGCGACGATCAGCCTTGATGAAAAAGGCATGTCCATGAACGAAATCGAAAAACGCCGGCCCTCTGTATTGATCACCACGCCTTCCCATCAATTCCCCTCAGGCGTGATCATGCCGGCTTCCCGGCGGATTCAGCTTTTAAACTGGGCCGCCGAACAGAACGGCCGCTTCATCATTGAAGATGATTATGACAGTGAATTTAAATATGACGCCGATACGATACCGGCGCTTCAAAGCCTTGACCGGTTTCAAAATGTCATCTACATGGGGACCTTTTCAAAATCCCTTTTCCCAGGTCTGCGCATCAGCTATATGGTTCTGCCGCCCGGGCTTTTGCGGACGTTCAAAGAGAGAACGTATGACCTGCATACGTGCAGCACGCTTGCCCAGCTCGCGCTGAAAGAATTTATCGAATCAGGTGAATATCAGAAACATATTAAAAAGATGAAGCAGCATTATAAGAACATGCGGGAACGCCTCATTTCGGCTTTGGAAGAAACATTCGGAGAAAGAATCAGTGTAAAGGGCGCCAATGCGGGGCTTCATTTTGTCACTGAGTTTGACTGCGCCCGTTCAGAAAAAGAGATATTGGAACGGGCGGATGCAGAACAGCTGGATCTGTTTGCGATGAGCCGGTTCCGTCTGAAAGCGGGAGGCGATTCAAATAAGCCGCAGCTCATTCTGGGGTTCGCCCGCCTGAAGGAGAGCGATATTCAAGAAGGCGTCTACAGGCTTTACCGGGCGGTTTTCGGCGCATAAAAAAACCCCCGGAATTCGGGGACTTATTTACCAGCGGTCCGGTTCTGTCTGCAAAATCGCCTCCAGCAGGCCGGGAAACGCCGCTTGTAAATCATCTTTGCGCAGGGAATAATAACGGTGCTTCCCGTCTATGCGCACCTGGGCGATCCCCGCTTCCCGCAGCACTTTGAAGTGATGGGACAGCGTTGATTTAGCGACCCGGACATCAGCGCAGGTTCCGCACGTTTTTTCTGTTGTTTCCGCCAATTGTTTGACCAGCTCTAAGCGGAGCGGATCACTCAGAGCATGAAGAACCTTTGTCAGCTGTAAGCGTTCGGTTTCAGGATGGTTTGGAATGTTCATGAGTCAAATGTAACACATAAAAGCGGCGGGTGACAATTTAGGCGGTGAGGGTTTTTCCTTTACCATTCACTGCGAAACATGTTACAGTTAGTTCGATAATATTCGAACTATAACAAATAAACCCAATCAGGAGGAATAACAATGATCGTCTTACAGGCTTACATGAAAGTAAAAGCGGATAAACGCGAGGAATTTTTAGGAGAAGCGCAATCACTTGTTCAGCATTCACGCGCGGAAGAAGGAAATGTGCAATACGACCTTTTCGAAAAAGTCGGTGAGGAAAATACATTCGTTATGCTTGAGCAATGGAAAGATGAAGAAGCGATGAAATTCCACAACGCAACTGACCATTTCCAAGGATTCGTGGCAAAAGCAAAAGAAGTGCTGAGTGCGCCGCTTGACGTCGTCCGCACAGAACTGTCAGAGTAACGAAAGGATGAATGACATGAACGAAGTCCTTCAAATATTAACAGACCACCGTTCCATCCGCAGCTACACAGATGAACCCGTATCGGATGAGCAGCTGGATCTTATCATCCAAGCAACTCAGGCAGCGCCGACTTCCATTAACGGCCAGCAATTTACCGTTATTGCGGTGAAAGATAAGGAGCGGAAGAAAAAAATATCCGAATTGGCGGGCGGCCAGCCGTGGATTGACCAAGCGCCGGTTTTCCTTTTATTCTGCGCTGATTTTAACCGCGCCAAAATTGCGCTTGAAGAGTATAATGATACACCGCTTGAGATCACGAACGGTTTAGAGTCCGTCTTGGTCGGAGCCGTAGATGTCGGGATTGCGCTGGGTACGGCAACGGCTGCGGCTGAGTCAATGGGACTCGGCACTGTGCCGATCGGCGCCGTGCGCGGCAAGCCGGACGAACTCATTGAATTGCTGAAACTTCCGAAATACGTTTTCCCGGTTTCCGGTCTCGTCATCGGCCATCCGGCAGACCGCTCCGCGAAAAAACCGCGTCTGCCGCAAGCAGCCGTTCTGCATCATGAAACGTATCAAGAAGAAGATTTAAGAACACATATCGAGGCCTATGACAAGCAGATGTCCGAATACATGAAAAAACGCACCGACGGACAGGAAACGAGAAACTGGTCACAAGGCATCACCTCCTACTATAAGCAGCTTTACTATCCTCACATTCGTGAAATGCTTGAAAAACAAGGGTTTAAGACGGATAAATAAGCGGATCAGCCTGCCGGAACACTCCGGCAGGTTTTTTCTATTTCTCAAACAAAAGCGTTGACACTGTGTAAAAATTTTTGTTAATATTTTCATCATATACTCATTGGTTTTCTGTGAACCGATGGGTTTTCTATTGTGACGAAAGAAGGAATCTGGGCTTATGAATGATAAGAAAACGGATATTCTGCTGGCGGCAAGAAAGCTTTTTTCCGGGAAAAGCTTTTCGTCGGTTTCGATGCAGGCGATCGCAGAGGAGTGCAAAGTCTCCAAAGCATCTTTATATAAGCTGTTTGAATCAAAGGAAGACCTGCTGTTGGAGCTGCTGGACTTTAACCAGAAACAGATGGTAGCCGCCGCTTCATTATTGAATGAAGAAACGAGCCTCTCCCCTGAGGAACGGTTTGCCAAAAAACTGATGGCTGAGCTTGAAGGCTTCAGGCGCAATCAGCAGTTTTTTAATATGCTGATGTACGGAAGCTCCTCTTCCATTAATGAGCGGGTAAAACGGCATATTCACAGGGCCCGCTCCACCTTTATCTGCTGGCATCGCGATTCACTGATTCAGACGTACGGCGATGACATTATTCCTTATGTATGGGAGCTGGTGATCGTCCTGCAGGGGCTCCTGAGAGAATGCATCACGCTGATTAAGCTGGAAAAAGAACCGCTCGCCCTGGAGCCGCTCACGGAGTTTATCATCCGCCACCTCAATCTCATCGTCGAAAACAGGACAACCGAAACCGCTTTGCCTCAGGAGATGATTGACCTTTATATCGCCTCCGCTTCCTCATTTGAGCCGAAAGACAAAACCGTATTGCTGGCTGAAAGCCTGAAGGAACTGAAAGAAGCCGTCTCAGCCCTTCCGGAGGAAAAATATGACGCCGCAGGACTCGCTTCCGCGGCGGATATGCTGGAGAAAGAATCAGCGGATAAACAGCCGCGGGATTTTCTCATCAAAGCGCTCATCGGTTATTTGGAGCAGGCCGGACCGCTGCACCAGCCGCTTGCAGCCGTTAAAACATTGCTCAAACTATAAAGAAAGAAGGAATCAGCTTGAATAAGAGTATTAAAACTGCACCATACAACCGCTCTGTCATTGTCGGGATTCTTTTGGCGGGAGCGTTCGTCGCCATTTTGAACCAGACACTGCTTATCACGGCGCTGCCGCACATTATGAATGACTTCAATATAGACGCCAACAAAGCGCAATGGCTGACAACATCGTTTATGCTGACGAACGGGATTTTGATTCCGATTACCGCGTTTTTAATAGAGAAATTCACGAGCCGCACCCTCTTGATTTCCGCCATGAGTATTTTCACGGCGGGCACCATTGTCGGCGCATTCGCCCCGAATTTTCCGGTATTGTTAACGGCCCGGATTATCCAGGCAGCCGGCGCCGGAATTATGCTGCCGCTCATGCAGACGGTATTTCTCACGATTTTCCCGATGGAAAAGCGCGGCCGCGCCATGGGTATGGTCGGCTTAGTTATTTCGTTCGCGCCGGCGATCGGCCCGACGCTTTCCGGATGGGCGGTCGAAGCATTCTCTTGGCGGTCTTTGTTTTATATCATCTTCCCGATCGCAGTCATCGATTTGCTTTTAGCGATTATTCTGATGAAAAACGTCACGACATTACGAGAAACACAGATTGATATTTTATCCGTGGTCTTATCGACCCTCGGATTCGGCGGTCTGCTTTACGGCTTCTCAAGCGCCGGTTCATCAGGGTGGACCAGTGCTGAAGTGCTGACTTCGCTGCTTGTCGGAGCGGTCGCGCTGATTTTCTTTATCGCAAGACAGATGAAGCTCAAAAAACCGATGCTGGAATTCCGCGTGTTTTCTTTCGGGATTTTCAGCCTGACCACCCTGCTCGGAACGCTTGTTTTCGCGCTGCTGATCGGAACGGAAACCATTCTCCCGCTTTACACGCAAAAAGTCCGGGGCGTATCCGCGTTTGATACCGGATTAATGCTTTTGCCGGGCGCGATTGTGATGGGGATGATGTCTCCGTTTATCGGCCGGGTGTTTGACAAAATCGGCGGAAAGGGCCTTGCGATGACCGGATTCTTCATCATCCTGCTCACGTCCCTGCCGTTTATGAATCTGACGGACTCGACGTCTCTCATTTGGATTGTCGTCGTTTATACCGCGCGGCTTTTGGGAACAGCCATGATTATGATGCCGGTGACGACAGCGGGAATCAACGCCCTGCCGCGCCACTTAATTCCGCACGGCACAGCCATGAACAATACCGTCCGCCAAGTCGGCGGTTCTATCGGTACGGCGCTGCTAGTTTCCGTGATGAGCAGCCAGGCCGCGCACGCAAATGCGACAACTCCGGCAAACGCCGCCCTGCACGGCATGAATGCGGCATTTGTCGTAGCCGCCTGCATCGCGCTGGCCGGCTTCCTCCTATCTTTTATATTGAAGAAAAAACCGCGTCAGCCCGAGCAGCAGCAGGCCGTTACGCGGTAAACCAAAAAGAACCCGATCACGTATGTGACCGGGTTCTTTTTTTACTTCTCGATTCCGTCTTTAACTTCTTTCACCATTTGTGCCATGGATTCCAGGCCGCCTCCTGATAAATACCATGTAGCTGAATCAAGGTAGACAACATGGTTGTTTTTCACGGCTTTCACCGATTTTACATAATCATTTTCAACCACTTGTTTTGTTGAAGATTTTGTGCCGATCGCTGTTCCGCGGTCAACGACAAACATGTAATCAGGGTTTGTTTTGGCGATATATTCATAGGAAATGCTTTGTCCGTGCAATGAGGCTTCGATGTTTTTGTCAGCCGGTTTGACGCCGAACACATCATGAATGAAGCCGTATCTTGATTTAGATCCGAACGCGCTGATTTTGCCGTCGTTCGCCATCACCACTAACCCGTTTTTATCCGTGCTGCTTGTCTTTTTCTTCAGATCCGCAATGGATTTGTCAATTTTCGCAAGCTTATCTTTCACTTCATTTTCTTTGTTAAAGATTTTGCCGATCACTTCGGTGTTGTGCTTGAATCTGTCAACGTAGTTTGTATAGTCATCATCAAGATAAATCGTCGGCGCGATTTTTGAGAACTCTTTAAAAGAATCAGATTGTCTGTGGGCGATAATGATTAAATCCGGATCAATATCCGCGACTTTTTCAAAATCCGGTTCTTTTAAACCGCCTGTATTGGCGTATTTATCACTTTTATATGAAGATAAGTATTTTGGAAGGTTTTGTTTCGGAAGTCCCGCCACATGATCCTGTAAACCGAGTTCATCCATCGTGTCCAGCATTCCGAAGTTGAATACGACGACTTTTTTCGGATTCTTCGGCACTTTGACGCCTTCTTTGTTCAGGTCATCTTTGATTGTGATTGTTTCTTTTGATTTGCCTGATGTTTTGTCCCCGTTTCCGCATGCAGAAACAACAAAAATCGTAACGAGTGCAATGAATAGCAATGCGAATTTTTTCATGACTTTCACCTCATCTGGTTTTTAAGAAAAGTACACACCGATCCGCTGACTGTCAATCTCTTGAATCGGGATGGTCATATCATAAATATCTTCAAGCACGGAGGTTTCAATGATCTCCTCCGCAGGCCCTTCTTTGACGATCCGGCCGTTTTTCAGTGCGACGATATGGTCTGAATATACGGATGCGAAGTTGATATCGTGAATCACTACGACGACCGTTTTTCCGAAGTCTTCCACAAGCCGCTTCAACAGCTTCATCATTTCAACGGAATGCTTCATATCTAAATTGTTCAGCGGCTCATCGAGAAAAATATAGTCCGTATCCTGAGCGATGATCATCGCGATAAACGCCCTCTGGCACTGGCCTCCGCTGAGCTGATCGAGATATTTATCCTTTAAGTCATCCAGCTTCATATAACTGAGTGCCTGGTTGATATGCACCCAATCTTCATCCGTCAGTTTCCCCTGGGAATACGGAAATCTGCCGAAGCTGACCAGGTCTTTAATCGTCAGCCTGATATTGATTTGGTTCGTCTGCTTCAGGATGCTGATTTTTTTTGCCAGATCGTTGCTTTTACAGGCCCCGATCTCTTGCCCGTCGACCGTGATTTCCCCGGAATCCGTCTTAATCAGCCGGCTCATGATAGACAGCAGCGTGCTTTTTCCCGCGCCGTTCGGACCGATAAATGAGGTGAGCCTGCCCTTTTGAATGGATAGAGACGTTTTCTCAAGGACGGTTTTCCCTCCGTATTGTTTGCTTACATTTTTGACCTCTACCATGATTTATTCTCCTTTAACAGCAGATAGATAAAATAAATCCCGCCGGCAAAATTAATGATGACGCTCAGCGTCGTGGAAAACGTGAACACTTTCTCCACGACGAACTGGCCCCCGACGAGCGCGACGATGCTGATCAGGACAGAACCCGCGATTAAATACGTGTGCCTGTAGGTTTTTAAAAACTCTCTCGCCAGATTGACGACAAGCAGTCCTAAAAACATAATCGGCCCGACAAGAGCCGTAGAGACAGACACAAGAATGGCGACGACAATGAGCATCTGTTTCACAAGCTTATCGTAATCAATCCCCAGGTTGACGGCGTGCTCCCTGCCGAGCGACAGCACGTCAAAAAACCGCGTGAACCGCCAGACATAAATGCCCGTCAGAAGAAAGACAGCACCGGCAAACCCTAAAAGATCGGTATTGATATTGTTAAAACTGGCAAACATTTTGTCCTGAACAACCTGGAACTCATTCGGATCAATCAGCATCTGCATAAAGGATGACAGACTGTTGAACAGCGTGCCGAACACGACGCCGACAAGCAGAAGGAAAAACACGTTCCGCCCCTCGCCTTTAAACATGAGCTGATACAAAACGAGTGACAAGAGCACCATCAGCCCGACGGAGATGACGAAATTAAGATTTTTGTTCATCATGACGATATTCATTGAACCGAACAGGAACACGATGACGGTCTGAATGAGCATATACAGGGAATCGAGGCCTAAAATGCCCGGTGTCAGTATGCGGTTATTTGTAATCGTCTGGAAGATGACCGTTGAAAACGCGATCGCTCCTCCGGTGAGCATCATGGCAAGCACTTTGAAGCATCGTCTCGGCAGGGAGTATTCCCAATTGCCCAGTCCGTAGAACAGGAAGAATCCGATACATATCATGGCGAGCGCCGCCAGCAGCGTAATTTTTTTATTATGACTCATATGCTTTTCTCCTTAACAGCATATACAGGAAGATGCCGCTGCCGATAACACCGACCATCAGGCCGATGGAAATTTCGTACGGAAAGATGATCACCCTTCCCAAAATGTCGCAAAACAGCACAAAAACAGCGCCCAGCAGAGCGGTGTGAGGCAGGCTGCTCCTCAGGTTGTCCCCTTTGTAAATCGACACCATATTGGGAATGATCAAACCGAGAAACGGCAGCATCCCGACGGTCAGGATCACCAGTGAAGCGATGAGCGACACGATAATCAGACCGATATTGACGACGCGTTTGTATTTCAGGCCGAGATTGACGGAAAAGCTCTCTCCCATTCCCGCCACCGTAAATTTATCCGCATACACATAAGCGATGATCAAAAGCGGGATACTCAGATATAAAAGCTCATACCGGCCTTTGACGACCAGTGAGAAATCTCCCTGCAGCCAAGACGACAGGTTTTGGATCAGGTCATATTTATATGCGATAAACGTGGCGATTGAGCTGACGATGTTCCCAAGCATTAAACCGACGAGAGGAATAAAAATCGCATCATTGAACTTGATTCTCTCGAGGATTTTCATGAAAAGGAAATTTCCCGCCAACGCGAAAACGAAAGCGATAGACATTTTCACAAGCGGACTCGCTGACGTAAAAAGCATTAATGAAATCAAGATTCCGAGCCTTGCCCAATCCATCGTTCCCGCAGTCGTCGGCGATACAAATTTATTCCGGCTGATCTGCTGCATGATTAATCCGCAGATGCTCAGGCTCATGCCGGCGATGATAATGCTCACCAAACGCGGCAGCCGGCTGTCAAACAATGTACCCGCCTGTTCTTTATTTAAATGAAAAATATCCAGCGGCGACAAATCTTCTACACCGATAAATATAGAAGTACACGCCAAAACCGCCAGTAGCAAAAGTAAGTAACGTAGCTTCATGCTGCCTCCCTGCACCCATCACAAACGGTATGACTGATTGCCAAACAACTCCCATATATCCCCACTCGTAATGATTATCATTATCAACGACAACTATAATCTTATCATCTTTCCAAGCGCAGTCAATACAGTTTTGCTTTCAAAAGCGGTCATCCGCGGGCCGTACACTAAATTGTCTTACAATCAGTCTATCAAGAATTTGCAGGATTTTCTATAACCTTCATTTGGCTGCTTATCATTTTTTGCACATGATGACACGCTTGAGGGAAAAAAATCTGACAAACAGCGGCAAAATTCCTCCAGGAAAATACAAATGTTCTCCCTACATAGAAAAAAATCCTTGATTTACATGTTTGAAAGAGAGATAATAAAAATTAAATTTGTGAGAAAATTTAAATATTAGGGGATGTAAATCATGAAAGTTGTAAAATTCGGAGGCAGCTCTCTTGCGTCAGGAGCCCAGCTTGAGAAAGTGTTTCAAATCGTGACGGCTGATCCCTCGCGGAAAGCCGTCGTCGTATCGGCGCCGGGAAAACGCTTCTCGGACGATACAAAGGTGACGGATCTGTTAATCCGCTGTGCGGAGCATTATTTGCAAAAAGGTGCAGCGCCCGAGCTTGCCGAACAGGTCATTGAACGATACGCCGCCATCGCGCGTGAGCTGAACCTGGATTTCTCTATTATAGAAAGAATCCGCAGTGACCTATTCGCTCTTTTAAACAGCAGCAAAGCCAATCCCGATCAGTATATGGATGCGGTGAAAGCGAGCGGCGAGGACAACAACGCGAAGCTGATCGCAGCCTACTTCCGACGGCAGGGCGTGAAAGCGGAATACGTAAGTCCGAAAGAAGCGGGGCTGTTTGTGACGAATGAACCCGGAAGCGCGCAGGTGCTCCCTGAATCTTATGATCATTTGTACCGTCTGAGAAACCGTGAAGGCTTGATCATTTTTCCGGGATTTTTCGGTTACACGAAGGAGCATGAGATTGTGACGTTTTCCCGGAGCGGTTCTGATATTACCGGCTCCATTCTCGCCAGCGGCTTAAAAGCCGACCTGTACGAAAACTTTACTGATGTGGACGCCGTCTATTCCGTCAACCCGTCGATCGTGCGGCACCCGAAAGAAATTAACGAACTGACGTATCGGGAAATGCGTGAGCTCTCCTATGCCGGATTTTCCGTTTTTCATGATGAAGCGCTGATTCCCGCATTTCGGGCCGGCATCCCCGTTCAGATTAAGAATACGAATAATCCGGATGCAAAAGGAACGCGCGTCGTCAGCAGCCGTGACAATACGAACGGGCCAGTCATCGGCATCGCAAGCGACACGGGCTTTTGCAGCATTTACATAAGCAAATATTTAATGAACCGGGAAATCGGTTTCGGCCGCAAAGCCCTTCACATTTTGGAGGAAGAAGGATTGACGTATGAACACGTTCCATCCGGCATTGACGACATCACGATCATCCTTCGGCACGATCAGATGGACTCAGAACTGGAACACAGGCTCGTCACCCGTCTGAAGCAGGAACTTCAAGCAGATGAAGTCACAGTCAGGCACAATCTGGCGCTGATTATGGTCGTCGGGGAAGCGATGCGCCATAATGTCGGCACAACCGCCAGGGCATCCAAAGCACTGTCCGAAGCCGGCGTCAACATCGAGATGATCAATCAGGGGTCATCGGAAGTCAGCATGATGTTCGGGGTGAAAGAAGAACAGGAAAAACAAGCGGTGCGGGCGCTGTATGACGAGTTTTTTGCCGGAGTCTTACTCTCATAGGACACCGCCTCTTTTTTCTCTTGTCCACTAATATCCCTTACAAAGCAGCTTCTTTTACATATTGTATGGTATAGACAATATGGAGGTGAAGCTCATGTCAGGATATTCAGGAGTCAGCTCTTTCGCTTTGATCGTTGTTTTATTTATCCTGTTGATTATTGTTGGTACTGCCTTCGTTGGCGGTTTCTAAGCATCACTCCGTCTATGTGAGGACGCTGCGGGTTTTGACCTGCGGCGTTTTCTTTTGTTTTCCGCCGCTGTCCAAGTCCGGCCGCGCAAAAAAAAAGACTGCCGGGAACATTCCCGGGCAGTCTTTTCCTTTGTTCAGGTTATTTTCTTCTCACGTCATTCCTCTTTCAGCTACATGGAATTCAGCCTGATCTGTCTGGCCTGCACCTGTCACTGTAAAAATCGCGGCGGCTGCTAAACAAATAACAAACCATTTAGATTTCAATTTCATACAAACCCTCACTCCTTTGTATTTGTTTCCTTGCCTCTTCGACTTTCAGAAAATAGTCAGAAGAAATCTTAAAGCAATTTTGTTCATAGTAATATTTAGCTGCTTCTAGTGCTAAATCCTCTATATCGGCGTATAAATTTTTATCTTCCAGGTAACGGAAACATGCGCTGATTTTTTCCTCATCCGGTTTCGCCTGATACAGAGCCTGCAGCCATTCGAATTTTACCGTGTAAACGGGATCGTCTGTTTCTTTAGCATATTCATATCCCCGCTTGTGATATTCCGACGCTTTTTCTTTTTTTCCGAGTTTAAAGTAAATGAGTGTGATTAGAAAATATGCTTGAGGAAGAGAATTGACGATTCTTTGTGATTCAAATGTATCAACCGCCCGTTCAAAGTACGGAATCGCTTCGCCGATGCGGTCCTGATTGTAGTAGCACAGTCCGAGGTTATACAGCGCCCTCCCGACAAGCTGCGCTTTTTGTTCTTTTTCGGCCATTTGCAGAGCGTGCTGAAAATGTTTGGCCGCCTGTTCAAAGCGCCTTTCATCCATTAAATTGACGCCGAATACAAAATGGCATTGAATGATCCGGACGTTATATGTGTCCTGCTCTACGTAAATTTCATAAGCGTTTTTTATATGTATCAAAGAAAAATACGTTTGTTTCATATGATAATAAGCTTCGGCCACTTTAAAATAAAACTCCGCCCGTTCCACGTGGTCCGATACGAAGGCCAGTTTTTTCTCAGCTTGTTTATAATACGTAATCGCTGATATAAATTCTCTTTTATCAAATTCAAACATGCCTTTGAAAAAGTTGACGTAATAATCGAGAAGCCCTTTGAGGCCGGCCTGGCTGTTATCAATGTTATCAAGAATTTCCGACAGGGTCGGCTGGTCTTCTATCTTCAGTTTTTCCAGCGGCTCCAAGTAGTCCAGCATCAGCTGATGGCGAAATTCCATGAGGGAATAATAAAGCACTAAGTTTGAATCAGGCTCCATACGGTCAAGCTCTTGTTTGATCTCGGCCTTCAAGATCTCCGCATCCGGCACGCTGAATGTTCTGATGTATCGATACCACTCGTTAATTTTCTGCCCGACTGCTGAAGAAGGAATTAACCCGCTCTTCATTCCTTCACCCTCCCCATCCAAGACCTGTTTACCAGTTATTTTATCACGTTTCCGTGTCTTTCCATCCCGAAAAACACGCAAACTTTGTTTCGGCAGAGCGCAATTTTCCGAGTGAAGATAAAACAGCCGGCAGCCAGACAGGACTGCCGGTTTCAAGATGATTCATGTTTCGTATTCAGCGGAAGGCGGATTGTAAAGGTCGTGCCTTTTCCTTTTTCGCTGTCAATATCTATCGTGCCCTTGTGCATTTCGACGAGCTGCCTGACGATGGACAGGCCGAGTCCGTATTCGCCGTATGCCGTATTCGTCCGGGACACGTCCGCCTTATAAAACCGCTCCCATATATGCTCAATTTCCTCTTTGGAGATGCCGATTCCGGTGTCTTCGATTTCAATCACTGTTTCTTTATAGCCTTCATATCCGCGCAGCGTGATATCTCCCTTTTGCGTAAATTGAATGCTGTTTTTCGTGATATTGACGAGAATCTGGATCAGCCTGTCATAATCGGCGAACACTTTGACGCCGTCCTCCACCTGAATCCGCAGCTGATTTTGTTTTTCCTCCGCCTGCTGATTGAGATGCTCTTTAATAATTTCAAACACCTCGATGAGCGGCAGACTGAGCTTGTCCAGTTTGATTTGATGGGATCTGATTTTTTCATAATCCAGATTTTCTTTCACGAGCCTGAGCATCCGCTTCGTTTCTTCGCTGATCAGAGAGAAGCATTTCTCTTTATCTTTTTCCGGGATGGTGTTGCTGTTAAGCCCCTCCACAAGTCCGTTAATGGTCGTCAAAGGCGTTCTCAGCTCATGGGAGACATCGGCGATAAATTGGCGCCTCCGTTTTTCCAGGCGGTCAATCTGCTCTCTCGATTGCTTCAGATTTTTGGCCATGATGTTGAAATCGGACGCCAGCATGCCGATTTCATCGCCGCCGCTGTTCTTGAGCGAAATATCGTAATCACCGGACGCCACTTTTCCGGTCGCATCCCGCAATGTCTGAATCCGCTTGACGTGAAATTTAGATAAAAGCCAGCTCAGCAGAATCGTGATGATAAGGGTGCTGATGATCGCGTAAATCATATAGCGGTTGACCTGGCTGATCATCTGTTCGACCCCTCTGACGGGAGACACGAGCAGCACCGCGCCTTTAAATTGATTGTTGATCAAAAGCGGTTTTGCGACAAGCGACACTTCCAAGCCTTCCGTATTAAAACGGTTCATCTCCGCTCTGATCTGAACGGTTTTCCCTTGCTTCAGCATGTGCCACTCTTTACTTTTCAGCTTCTCGCGCGGCGGCATATCGTCAGGAAAAAAGTACGGCCGCTGATGTTCATCAAAAATAATAAATCTGGTCTCGCGCGTTTTTAACATGTCCTGATACGGATACAGGCGGCGCAGATCAAGATCGCGTCCGTTCAGCTCACTTGTGATCTGCTGGGCGTAAGAAGACAGCTCATCCACTTTATTTTGATACGCAAAATCTTTCACAAAATGCGAAAACAGGGAAATGATGATGAAAAAGGCCAAAATCAAAATGCTGACATGGCTTAACAGCAGCTGATATAAGTATTTAATCCTCATCAAATTTGTATCCTACCCCCCACACCGTGTATAAAAACGGTTTTTCGTCACTGGACAGTTTTTTGCGCAGCCGTTTAATATGAACATCAACCGTACGTTCATCGCCGTAAAATTGATACCCCCACACCTGCTCAAGCAGCTGCTCTCTCGAAAAGACCTGGCGCGGGTTTTGTGCGAGATAAAAGAGCAGATCGAATTCCTTCGGCGTCAGATTCTCGACAGGTTGTCCGTGCAGAAACACTTCCCGCGTCTTCTTATTGATTGAAAAACACGCCGTTTCGATCAAGTCGTCGCTTTTTACGGCCTGCCCCGTCGCCCGGTATCTTCTGATCACCGCTTTAATCCGCGCTACTAGCGTCAGCGGGCTGAACGGCTTGGTGACATAGTCGTCCGCCCCCATTTCAAACCCGATCACCTGATCAGACTCCGTGTCCTTTGCGGTCAGCATAATAATCGGCACACTGCTCGTCTCTCTTATTTTCCGGCAGATCGTCACTCCGTCCATTGATGGAAGCATAATGTCCAGAATGACCAAATCCCAGTCCTCTTCCGTGAAACGCTGATAGCCTTCCACTCCGTCATGGACAAATTCGGCTTCAAATCCTTCTTTAAAAAAGAACATTTCCGTCATGGTGCATACGCTTATATTGTCTTCTATCATTAATATCTTCATTGGTTCCTCCGCTTATCTTCACGCTTTTTCTTATAATAGCACCATTTTACCCGGGTGTTTTCGGGTTTCACAATTGTTAGTTTTTATTTCATCATCCGGAAATAGTTTGTTCATATTTTTTTCATACATTTCTCCTACTATAAACATATCAGATAACCGGTCCTAAAGAAGGTCGGTTTTACAAGATCTGACACCCACACGGAGGAACAGACATGAACTTTATAAAAAGAGCCTTTTGGAGCATGAAGGCAAAAAAGGGAAAAACGTTTTTGCAGCTGGTTGTGTTTTCAGTGATTTGCATTTTTGTCCTGTCCGGTCTTACGATCCAGTCAGCGGCAAAGAAATCAAGCGAACTGGCAAGGCAGCAGCTCGGCGGGAGCGTCACACTCCAGGCTGACCGCCAAAAGCAAATGGCGCAGCAGCAAAAAGACGGTGAAAAGAGGCCGTTTGAATCAGCGCCGATTTCCGTCTCGGATGCCAAGAAACTTACATCTTTACAGCACGTTAAAAATTACAACTTCCTCACGACAGCGTCAGCAAACGCAGAAAGCTTTGACGCGATAAAAAGCTCAGGCGAATCAGCCGATAACAGTTCCGGCGGAAGCCGTTTTCAAGGCGGCGGAAGACAGATGATTTCAGCGGACATTTCGGTCGAAGGCGTGCTCTCTACGGCGCTGCTTGATGATTTCACAGGCGGGAGCTCAAAAATCACTGACGGCCGCGCCATCACAAAAACAGATGCGGACGCAAAAGTCGCCGTGATCAATGAAACGCTGGCAGATCAAAACAAGCTGAAGGTCGGCGGCTCCATTACGGTTTCCTCAGCAGCGGATGATTCTGTGAAAACGAAGCTTAAGATTGTGGGAATTTATAAAACAACATCATCAGGAGACGATCAGGCAGAGCATTTTTCATTCTTAAATCCTGACAATAAAATCTATACGCCTTACACCGCCGCGGCGGCGTTAAAAGGGTCTGATAACCAAAACAAAATCAGCTCAGCCGTTTATTATATGGATGATGCAAAATATATTGACTCATTCGTTGCGGCTGCGAAAAAAACATCTATAGATGATAAAACCTACACGCTGACGACAAATGATCAGGTGTATCAGCAAATGGTCGGCCCGATTGAAAATGTCGCGTCATTTTCTAAAAACGTGGTGTACCTTGTATCCATCGCGGGCGCGGTCATTCTCGGGTTGATCGTGATGATGTCGATCAGGGAACGCAAGTATGAAATGGGTGTCTTGATGGCGATCGGCGAAAAGCGCTGGAAGCTCATCGGACAATTCTTAACGGAAATTCTGATTGTCGCGGTTATCGCCATCGGGATCGCATCCGTCACGGGCAGCCTTGTGGCGAATCAGCTCGGAAATCAGCTTCTTTCCCAGCAGGTCAGCTCAGCCGATGATTCACAGCAGCAAACAAGCGGCTGGGGCGGCGGAGAAATGCCGCGGGGAGGCGGCCTGTTCGGTCAGCATTCATCCGGTGCAGATGTCATCAGTACAATGCAGGTAAACGTTTCGCTGAATGACCTTCTGACTCTCGGCGGGATCGGCGTCGCAATTGCCGTCATCGCCACATTACTGCCGTCTGTATCAGTCATGCGGCTTCACCCTAAAACGATCCTGACCAAGCAGGAATAAGAGGAGGCAGCATAATGAGCCTATTAACCTTTCAACAGACCGGCTACTGGTACCAAGATAAATCACAGCCGCTGTTTCAGGATATAACGATCAGCTTTGAAAAAGGGAAGTTTTATACAATTGCCGGCGCCTCCGGGACGGGAAAAACAACGTTTCTGTCTGTGGCGGGCGGCCTTGACACACCTAAAGAGGGAAGCATCCTTTATAACGGAGAAGACATCTCCAAAATCGGATTAACCAAATTCAGAAATCAATATGTCTCTATCGTCTTTCAATCTTATCATCTGATCCCGTATATGACGGCGCTCCAGAACGTCACAACGGCGATGGAGATTACCGGATCTAAGGAGAAAAACAAAGATGCGTTCGCGCTCAGCATGCTGGATAAAGTCGGCATCACCGAACAGCAGGCCCGTCAGCGGGTGCTGACATTAAGCGGCGGACAGCAGCAGCGCGTTTCAATTGCGCGGGCTTTCTGCTGTGACACGGATTTGATTTGCGCGGACGAGCCGACGGGAAACCTCGACGAGGATACGTCAAAGGAAATCGTCCGGCTCTTTCAGGATCTGGCGCATAAAGACGGCAAATGCATCATCATGGTTACGCACGACGAACAAATTGCCAAAGTGTCTGATATCAACATCCGCTTATCAAGAGGAAGTTTCACGGTTAAAGAAAACGGCACGGCCGTTTCCTGATACCGCGCTCCTGCCAGCGCAGACAGGGGCGCACCCTATATCCCCCTATTCAATAGAAGTGAACGTAAAAAGAGCGAGGGCTGCATCCCCCCGCTCTTTTTATTTATATCAGCTGTAAATAACGGTCCATATTTGATTGTCCGGCTGCTTTGATCAATTCTTCCGCCTTTTTCTCTTCTCCCGGCAAAGCGAGCCGGAGTTTGTCTTCAATGTCTTTTTCAGAAAGACCGTTTCCCGGCGCTCCCTTCGGACAGTCGATACGTGTTTCATAGACATGACCGCCGGAAACCGTGACCCGTACAATTGTAAAACGGCCCTTCGGAACGGCGTTGTCAGCCGGCTGAATTTGATCATCGCAGCTGCGGTGAATCCGCTCAAATCCTTTTTGAAGGGATTCCGGAATCGGCTCGGATGTGAAATGTTCAACTGAAAAATCCTTACCGTGCAAAGCCAAGGTGATCACATATTCCACGCTGAATCTTCCCGCTTCGCCTGTTTTCGGACGCTGTTCTGTCAATGCAGCGTCACCGCCCGGCGGATAAATCACGTCGATCCGTTCCGTTTGGCCGAAAGTGAGACCATGTTCGGCCTTCAGCTTGAGAATGGCGTCCGCCGCATGATGAGCCGCCGAGCAAAACGGATAAACCTTAAACCAAAGTCCCGGGCTCACAATCCGCCAAGGTGTTCCCCACCCGTT
This sequence comes from Bacillus sp. EKM206B, assembly GCF_011066015.1. Classification (NCBI taxonomy): domain Bacteria; kingdom Bacillati; phylum Bacillota; class Bacilli; order Caryophanales; family Bacillaceae; genus Bacillus; species Bacillus sp. EKM206B. The sequence continues at coordinate 29,287 of NZ_JAAMNL010000010.1, read as the reverse complement.
TACAAGCAGGGTTTCTGCCCGTTCAAGATCGCCGTACAGTCCGAAAAAACCTTTCTCCCCGTCGAGCGCATGAACTGAGCCGCCGAAACCGGCCTTGGCAAGCTGCACGGCGAACAATCCGGCTTGAGCGGCCAGTCCGGCGTGGAGCGGCTTCATTTCTGTCCCGAATTGCACTCTCATGCCTCCGGAACGGGCAGCCGCAAACCCGATTGCTTTCTGCACTTGGGTTTGATTCAGATTCTCCGCGAATCCGACGGCGCATGTGGCCGCAATGGCACCTAACGTTCCTGTATTGTGCCAGCCTTTCTCGTAATGATGCCTTCCAGCTGACTCGCCGAGCCGCGCCATCACTTCAATTCCCGTCACATAAGCACCGAGAAAACGGCTTTTGTCTATCCGGCCGGCTGATGCGGCTGCAATCAAAGCCGGAAGGATGACTGCGCTCGGATGTCCTCTTACATCAGAATGAACATCGTCAAAATCAAGCGCATGTGCGATGAATCCGTTAATGAGCGCGGATTGGGACGGCGTGGTTTTTTGATTTCTGCCGATAAGCGGCGCTATCGGCACCCCGCCTTCTTCTTCGGCCAATTTTACCAGCTTTTCAACTCCTTTATCCCGTCTCCCCGCAAAAGCTGCCGCTGTAAAATCAAGCAGTCCTTTGCGCGCTTCTTTCATCGCTTCAGCGGATGTTTCCGGCACAGACGACATGACGGCCTGAGCAAGTCCGGCCGTCAGATTTTCCGTATTCATTCCGTCTGCTCCAATACGTTGACGGCAAGCCGGGCGAAAAACTCAGCCGCTGCCGGGAGCGCTTTTTCGTCGAGTGTGAAGGCGGGATGGTGCCATTCTTCTGTTCCGTTTGTTCCCATCCAGACGAAAAAGCCAGGGATTTTTTCTTGATATAATGCAAAGTCTTCGCCGCCGGGCGACTGTTCTGCCCAAACGGTCTGAAGCCCGAGGCTTTCAGCCGTTTGTTCCGCCGCCTGTATGAAACGGGCGTCGTTCATCACTGACGGAAGGTAAGGATACCAGCGGAAATCAGCCTCTGCCCCGAACCCGGCCGCGATTCCTTCGGCAACCCGCTTCATATGTTTCGGAACAGCGTCACGCGCTTCCTTTTGAAACGTCCGGACGGTGCCTTCCATTTCAACATGGTCCGGGATGACATTCCAAGAGCTGCCGCCTTGAACTCTTGTGATGCTGACGACAGCATTATGAAGCGAGCTGATATTTCTGCTGACAACTGATTGCAGGCCGCCGATGATCTGTCCTGCCGCCTGAATCGGATCAATGCTGTTATCAGGGATTCCGGCGTGGCCGCCTTTTCCTTTAACAGTGATTTCAAAGCGGTCGACACTCGCCATCAGCGGGCCTTCTTTCAGACCGACCGTGCCGACGGGGAGGTCAGGTTTGTTATGCATGCCGAATATCGCCGATACACCGTCAAGCGCGCCGGCTTCAATGACCTGTCTTGCTCCGGCGGCGATTTCTTCCGCGGGCTGAAAAATAAACCGCACCGTTCCTTTCAGCTCATGCTTTCTCTCATTTAATAAAAAAGCCGTGCCGAGGATAGATGCCGTATGGAAATCATGGCCGCAGGCGTGCATCACGCCGCTGTTGCGCGAAGCAAACGGAAGGTTTGTTTTCTCTTCGATCGGCAATGCGTCGATGTCCGCTCTGACGGCGATGACGGGGCCGCTTTTGTCTCCTTTGATTTCAGCGATCACTCCGGTTTGAAGTTTCGGCATATCGAGAACCGTGATTCCTTCTTCCTCCAGCCAGCGGCGGATTTTATTCGTCGTTTCGTATTCCTCGCCTGACAGCTCAGGGTGTTCATGAAGGTCGCGGCGGATATTGATTAAACGTTTGTTTAATGATTCATACGTTTCATTTGCCATTTCTTCTTCTTCCCTTCTTAGACAAGTTCGGCGGGCTCTCCCACTTGCTTAATGAATTTTTTCGTCCGTTCGTTCTGCGGATTGTCAAACAGCTCTTCCGGCGTTCCCTGTTCGATGATGCGTCCGTCCGCCATAAAAATAACATTGTCGGCCACTTCACGAGCAAAAGCCATCTCATGCGTGACGATGATCATGGTTGTCTGTTTTTCGGCAATTGATTTGATGACTTGGAGCACCCCGGCTACAAGCTCAGGGTCAAGGGCCGAAGTCGGTTCATCCAGTAAAATCGCGTGAGGATCAACGGCCAAGGCACGCGCAATCCCGATCCGCTGCTGCTGCCCGCCTGACATCGTAATCGGGTAGCTGTCCGCTTTGTGTTCTAAACCGACTTGCCGCAACAGATCCATACCGATCTGTTCCGCTTCTTTTTTCGGTTTCTTTTGCGCGGTGATCAGCGCCTCTGTCACATTTTGCAGGGCGGTTTTGTTTTTGAACAGGTTGTAATTCTGAAACACCATCGCCGTCTGCTGGCGAAGCTTGTGTACGTCTTTGCGCGAATAGGACGCTGCATTCAGCTTTGCATCACCGATTTCAATGATGCCGTCATCCGGGCGCTCCAGCAGATTCAAACAACGGAGGAGCGTTGATTTTCCCGAGCCTGACGGGCCGATGATGGCCGTGACTTCGCCGCTTTTGATCTCAAGATCGATCCCGTCAAGTACGGTAAGGTCTTTAAATGCTTTTCGAATATGTCTGACTTGTATCATCCTGAGCCTCCTCCTATGTGCGATAAGGCTTGCTGATCGCCCGTTCGAGCAGATCCTGCAGCACACTGTAAATAATCGTAAGAATCCAGTACATGACCGCGACGGCTAAATACGTCTCAAAATATTTGAGGTTGCCTGATGCGTACATTTTTCCTTGGGCGAACATTTCCATCACTCCTAATGTAAAGGCGAGCGATGTTTCTTTTAACAGGCCGATAAACGTATTTCCCGTCGCGGGAAGCGCGTTTCTGACGGCTTGCGGGAAAATGATCCGTCTGTACGCCTGGGATTTTGTCATTCCGACAGACAGACAGGCTTCAAGCTGCCCCTCATCTACTGAGTTGAGCGCCGCGCGGAAGATTTCAGCCAAGTAGGCGGCATTCTTCAGGCTTAACCCGATAATCGCCGCAGTTAACGCCGTCATCTTGCTCATTCCGGGAAACAGCTGAGGCAGGCCGTAATAAATTAAGAAAAGCTGGACGAGCGTCGGCACGCCCCGGAAAAATGAAATATACACCTTTGACAGCTGGTGAAGCACAGGAACACGATTTTTTGTGATAAGCGCTAATATAAGGCCGCCGATTACGGCAAATACCATGGCCGCGACGGCCATTAGTAATGTGATCGGCAAGGCTTCGATTAACGCGGGAAAAGCTGAAAACATAAATCCCCAATCAATGCTGTTCATTCTCGATTTTCACCGCCGTTTCTTAATGCTTTGCTTCTGTTGTGATATCTTCTTTAAAGTACTTTTCAGACAGCTTTTTCAGCGTGCCGTCTTTTCGCAGGTCTTCAATGGCTTTGTTTACTTTTTCGCGGATTTTATCGTGAGCCGCATCTTTCGCAAACGGGAAAGCGACTTTTTCATAGACAATCGGGTCTCCTGCTAATTTCAGAGGCAGACCGGTCTTTTTGATCTGGGCGATCAGGACGCTGCGGCTGTTTACATAAGCGTCAACCCGTCCGTAAGCCACGTCTTTCAGCGTGCCTTCTTGTGTTTCATACGTTTTCATGTTGATTTTTTTATCCGGGTCCTTGCTCTCAAGGTTTTTCGCGTGGTTTGAGCCCAGAACGGCCGCCACTGTTTTTCCTTTTAGATCGTTGACTGATTTGATGTCTTTGTTATCGTTTTTGACGACGATTTGAGTGCCCGCATACGAATACGGTTCTGTGAAGTTATACGTTTTCTTGCGTTCGTCCGTGACAGCGACCTGGTTAGAGATGGTGTCGAGTTTGCCGGTCTGGAGCTCTCCCATCAGTCCGCTGAATTCAAGCAGCTTCCAGTCCAGTTTCATGTTGATTTTTTTCGCGACGGCTTCCATGACATCCACGTCAAAGCCGGTCAGCTTGCCGTTTTCTTTATATGCGAACGGATAGCTTTGTCCCGTGGCGCCGACATGCAGTACGTTATCGCCGCCTTCGCTTTCTTTTCCGTTTCCGCATGCTGATAAGACCGCCAAAAGCGCGGCAGACAGCAGCAAAGCCCATGTTTTCTTCTTCATTGAAATCCCGCCTTTTCCTATTAAAATGTTAATCCTGCAATTGTTTTTTTAAATAAATAGTGATGTGCCCTTTTCCTAGATCCTTTTCGCCTGCACGGACGTAGCCTTTTCGCTCGTACATGCCGATCAGCCACGGATGCTTGTCCGCTGTGCCCAGTGACACGAAAGGCGCTTTTAATGTATCGCGGAGCACTGTATTCTCCAGCCACTCCAGCATGTCTGAGCCCGTCCCTTTTTTTCCGGTTTCAGGATCGACGGCAAACCACCAAATATGAGGGACACCGTACGGACCAGGATTCGGCCCCCACGGCATCCGCAGAGAAATCGTCGCCAGAATCCGTCCGTCTTCTTCCAATACGTAACAGGCGTTTTTTTGTATGTTAGTTAATACGAGTTCTTTATCCGCCGTGGCAGCGGCAAAGTTGATGCCGAGCTTGCGGATCGGTTCATACGCCCGCAGTGTCAGTGAAAGCAGCTCATCAGCGTCTGCCTCCGTTGCGAGCCGGTATTGTCTTGACATGATGAGCCCTCCTTTAGTCGGCATATCGGTTTGCCGGTTTTTCCAGTCCGAAATGTTCTCTGAGCGTCGTTCCTTCATACTCTTTTCTGAACACGCCCCGTTCTTGTAAAATCGGAATCACTTTGTCTACAAAAAGAGTGAGACCTTCAGGCAAAAGCGGCGGCATGATGTTGAAGCCGTCACAAGCTTGTTTTCCGACCCATTCTTCCATCTTATCGGCAAGCTGTTCTGGCGTTCCGACAAAGATATGATGGCCTCTTGAACCCGCCACATATTTGTACAGCTCACGGATGGTCATGTTATCGCGTTTGGCCATCTCCTGAACGAGCTTGAAGCGGCTTTTAACGGCATTCGACGCATCCGCATCCAATTCAGGCAGCGGGCCGTCAAGCGGGCAGGCGGAAAGGTCGACGCCGCCCAGATAGTTTTGCAGAATGTTCAGGCCGACAGACGGAATGATGAGGTCTTGGAGCTCTTCATATTTTGCCTGCGCTTCTTCTTCGGTATCGGCGATAACGGGAAAAATTCCCGGCATGATCGCGATTTTTTCAGGATCACGGCCGAAAGAAGCCGCTTGTTCTTTAATAGATTGATAGAATTCCTGCGCGGATTCCAAATGATTTTGCGCGGTGAAAATGACCTCCGCCGTTTTGGCGGCCAGCGCTTTTCCGTCTCCTGATGATCCGGCCTGAATAATGACCGGGCGCCCTTGAGGTGTGCGGGCGACATTTAACGGCCCTCTCACGGAGAAATATGTTCCTTTATGGTTCAATTCATGCATTTTGTCTTTATCGAAAAATGCTCCTGATTCTTTGTCACGGATAAAGGCGTCTTCCTCCCACGAATCCCATAATCCTTTGACGACTTCAACGAATTCTTCCGCGCGCTGATATCTGAGATGGTGCTCAAGATGCTTTTCACCGCTGAAATTAAGCGCGGTCGATTCAATCGAAGATGTGACGACATTCCAGCCCGCGCGGCCGTTGGAAAGATGGTCAAGCGATGCAAATTGTCTCGCGATATGGAACGGTTCGCTGTATGTGGTAGACGCGGTCGCCGTCAGACCGATGCGGGATGTGACCTGAGCGAGCGCCGACAGAAGCGTAAACGGCTCAAAGCGCGTCAGCACATTCGGATGTGATTTGCCGTCTATTGATAAACTGTCCGCCAAAAACAGCATGTCCAATTTCCCCCGCTCCGCTGTTTTCGCCAATTCTTTGAAATAATCCAAATTCATGCTCGCGTCCGCCGGTGCCTGAGGATGTCTCCAAGAAGCGACATGATGGCCGGTGCCCGCGAGAAACACACCGAGTTTGATTTCTTTTTTCTTTGTCATGATGGATCTCCTTCTATTCTGAAATACGGTTCGGAACATATTAACACCACTAAACCTATATTTCCTAGTAATTTTATAAGAATAAATCAAAATGTACAATTGTCACGCAAGTTTGTCAATGCATTAAGACAAAAATCATGTTTTTTTAAAAAACCCGGCGCACCGGCCGGGTTATTTCTTCGAAACTGTATAGACGGTCCCTTTGACCTTTTTCTTAATAACGGCAATGATAAGCAGCAAAACGGGGAACAGCACTTGAAACGGAAGATGAATATAGATCGGCACAATGTTTAAGCCTTCATTCATGTGTTCCGAAAAATTGCTTGCGATGCTGATGGAGAGAATCAGCACCCCCAATCCGACCGGGAAGGCCAGCTGGGACGGATTTTTTTCTTTAAACAGCGTGGACACGCCCACGACAACCGCATATGTAAAAAGGCTGACTTTGAAAAAACCGCCGATGACGAGCACGAGCATGAAAAAGACATCCAGCCGGTCTAAAAACTCTTCCACTTTAATTGTCTGTATGGTGCTCAGCAGCGGAAATTGAGAGCGGAGCATTAAGTTGACGTCCAGCACACAAATATTAATCGCCACTGACATTGCCAAAAACAGCCCGCTGATGATAATCGCCAGAAATCCGGTTTTCTTCACCTTTTTCCGATCTTTTAAATAAGGGAAAATCATGACAAACACGATTAATTCACCGAACGGGATGAACATCGTCTGTTTAAACACGGAATAAATGACCGTTCCTGCACCCTCCGCTAAAACGGGCTGGAGAAATCTGAGGTTTATCGTGCCTGAGCTGATAATGAGGATCAGCCCGACGGCTGTCAGGAAATACATAATGCCAAACAGCAGCTCGCCGGCTCTCGCTATCACTTCAATTCCCTTTCTGACCGCAAATATCGCGGCGATCATCAGCATGGCATTCACAATTAAAAGCGGCGTGTCCTGGTAGGCGAAGGTGACAAGCATTTCGCCAAAATCCCGCAATACGCGGGCGGCGATATAAGCAAAATAGAGAATATAAAGAAGGGAGACCGCCCAGCTCAGATGTCTGCCGATCAGTTCGTTCATGTAATCTCTCGGAGAAGACTCAGGAAAAAATTGATACAGCGCCTGATAAACGTAGAAAAGTCCGAGACCGGTAACGCACCCGAGAAGCACGGACAGCCACGCATCCCGCCCGGCCATCGTGCCCGGCGGGATCAATAACGAACTGCCCAATTCAAACAAAATGATCATAATAAACAGCTGACGCGTGCCGATTTTCGCATTTTCCATACGCTTCGCTCCTTTCTCCTCAAATCAATCATGCTCAAGCTTGTCTGAGAGAGGATTATTCCGCAAGCCCGTTCTTCTGATAATGACTTCCGTTTTGACATCTACGGGGAGATTGGGGAAATATTCTTCATCCCACTTCCCTTTGAACTTTTTCCATTTGTCCGGATGCTTCCGATAGATCAGGTCTCCGAAGCCGACGAAGTCATTCTTATGGGCTTTTATATCTTCAATCGATTTGGTGATATCTTTCTCAAGCTGCACGCTGAGCGCCTTTTGCATCGTCATCAGCACTTGCGGATCAGACAGATGGAAAGGGTATCTGACAGCGTCCACCAGCCCCTCGACCTGAGCATGCACGTGAATATGCGGTTTTCCGTTCGGAAAAGTGGCCGTCACCTTTGTATTCTGGCGGGTGACCTGCAGACTGATTGCATGCTTCACGTTCTTCCAATCCGCATTGATGAACGTATGCTTGATCCTATTGAGCAGCCATACAGCCCCTACACTGTCGTCATCCTCAATCCAGTAATCCAGCCTCCCATCCTTTTTGAACACCGCCAGTCCGTCCGCTGACAGCACTGCTTTCGGTTCAGTTGTCTGCGTATTTTCCATCGTAGGACCGGCTTTATCGTCTCCGTGCATTTCATAACCCGGAATAAACGGCGACCCGGTCGGAGAAGCGAGATCAATCAGAACGTCCTGAAGGTTGGTTTTAATGACTCTGCCGTATTGTTCCTGCGTGAAGCTGAGCGTCTTGTTCACTTTATTGGAAGGGATTTTATCAATCGGCGTCAGCACTTTAATAATGTCTTCAGCCTTGCAATTATGCGCGATCACAACGGTTGCGGTCGTCCTGAATTCGGTGTCGCGGTCAAGATTGTCCAGAATAAAACTGAGCCCTTCCTCTTTCGCCAGTTTTTCACTGAACACCACGAGATTCGTATGCGCAAAATAGAGCCTTCTGGACACTTTCATCGAGCCTTTTCTCAAAGCTTCCGTCATATTGTCTCCGGACACCGAATAGACGGAAACCGGAGGCCGGTCTCCCGCTCCGCCGCCCTGCAGACCGCCGGCCACGTTTCCCGGATTGATAATTTGCAAGTGAAGGACGTATTTTCCCGTTTCGGTTCGGTCAATACCGATGGCGGAGATCACCGCTAGATCGGTCAGCTCCCTTTTATCCCAGCATCCGGATACAAACATAAGGGAAACCATCGTACAAAGGATAAGCATCCATTTACGTCTTTTCATTACCGTCGCCCTCTTCTACATCTTTATTAACCATTCCTCTGGATGTCTCCGGTTTCGGTCTTTGATGTTCCCCTTGGCGCCTGTTGTTTTCCTGCACGAGCAGTCCCGGCCTTTTTTCATCCGCCCATAACGGAGCTCGGAGAAGGGAATCCTTCAGCCCGCCCGGGGTTAAAGGAGCGAGCGGGGACATATACGGAAATCCGAATGAACGCAGGCCGCACAGATGGACAAACATCATGATAATGCCCAGAATCAGCCCGTAAAATCCCATGACCGCCGCCGACAGAATAAAGAGAAACCGGATCAGCCGCGCAGATATCGCCATGTCAAAAGCCGGGGTCGCAAAGCTGGCAATCGCCGTCAGGGCGACGACGATAACCATGGCTGGGGAAACAATACCGGCCTGTACGGCGGCCTGGCCGATGACAAGCGCTCCGACTATGGAAACGGCGGAGCCGACAACTCTCGGAAGCCGGACACCCGCCTCCCTGAGAATCTCAAAGGCCACTTCCATCGTCAGCGCTTCAATCACGGCCGGGAACGGCACCGTCTCCCGCTGAGCCGCGATGACAATCAGCAGCTGCGTCGGAATCATTTCCTGGTGAAAGGTCGTCGCCGCCACATAAATCCCCGGCGCCACCAGTGAAATGAAGAAAATCAAAACCCGCAGCACCCTGATGCTAGTGGCGATATCAAATCGTGAATAATAATCCTCAACGGATTGAAAAAATTGAATAAATAAGGCCGGCGCGATGAGAACGAACGGCGTTCCGTCCACGATAATCGCAAATCGTCCTTCCAGCAGATTCCCCGCCACAACGTCCGGCCGCTCCGTATGATATACGGTGGGAAACACAGAAAACGGCGCGTCTTCAATGAGCTGTTCAATGTAGCCGGATTCCAGAATGCTGTCGATGTCAATGTGCTTCAGCCGCTTGCGGACTTCCTTAATCAGCTTTTTATCGCAAATTCCGTTAATATACATCAGCGCGACATCCGTATTCGTTTCGTGTCCGATCTCCATTTTTTCAACCCATACATCAGGCGTTTTTACATACCTGCGGATCATGGAAATATTGGTTTGCAGAGATTCAGTGAATCCCTGCCGCGGGCCGCGGAAAGAGACCTGAGTGCTCGGTTCTTGAATGGACCGGTGCTCTCCCCCTTCCGTGCTGGCGATCAGCGCCTTGTCAGCCCCGTCGACAAAAATGAGCGTGCTGCCCGCCACCAGCCCGGCATAAAGACTTTTCCATTTTTCTGCCTCTTTCACCCCGCCGATCGCAAGCGTTTTATCGTATATCAGGCAGACCGCTTGTTCCGGCTGAACGGACGGGATGTCGATTAAATCCTCCAGAAGGGATTGGCTGACGAGCTGTTCGTCTACCAAACCGGCGATATACACAATTGCGGCCGGAAGCTCTTCTTTTCCGATTTTCAGCCGGCGGATGACGACATCGGCACTGTTGCCGAACCTCTCAGACAGCTTCTTCATATTTTGCTTTAAGCTGAGGGAGATCGGCTCATTCCGCTCTTTGTCCGGCTGGCTGTCCGCTTCTTTTCTGCCTTCATTGTCACGGTCGTTTTGATCGGCTTTTTTTTGTTTCTTCTGCTTAAAAAATGGCGGCATATCGCAAAAAACCTTTCCTCGTTTTTTTCATATTCTTCCTGTACGGCAAAAGATTATGCACGGCGGAAAGTCTGTATAAGTTCTGCGTAATCGAAAAGGATAAAAAGGGAGAGTGATGCGCATGAAAATATTGGGGGTTTCATTTTTTTTGCTGGCTGCCTGTCTGATCATTTCGGTAACGATGGATATGCTGCAAGGTTTCAGTTTCTATGGAGCGGTCCAAAACAACCTGTCCGCTTTTAAATTGACCACCTTCTCAGAATGGCTGATGCTGTTTTTATTCGCCCTCTTTTTAATCAGAGAAATGATCGTTTTATATAAATCAGGTAAAAAAGATGCCTGACAGGCGCACGGCTGTATTGTGTCAAAAAAGAACACATCCCTCCTTCTTTCGGAGTTCATGTGTTCTTTTTATTTTTCCGGCGGGACCGTTTTCAGATGACGATATTTCCGCTGTCCGTATCTGTCGCGTGTTTCACAATGACGCCTCTGATAATGCGGTTGCCGATGATTTTAGTACTTGCGGAGGAATTGGTTTGGATGGCGGAAGCAGAAGCGGCGGAAAGGTTGTTGATGGTATTGCCCGACACGAGGGAATTTGAGGTTCCGTTCAGATAGATGCCGATCGGGCTGCCCGCCGTTCGGTTGATCGTGAGCGTATTGTCTATGACTTCATGCGTGCCTGAATTCAGATACACGGTAACGATAAGCGGTGATGATTCAAAGCGGTTGCTGATGACAGAGGTTCCCGAGGATGTTGAACTGAAAATGGGATAGTTTTTGTAGCTTTTGAAGAGATTTCCCTTGATGACAGCCCTGGCGTCATTTGTCACAGATACGGCATAGGACTCCGCGGCGCCCTGATACGCATTCGGAATCAGCGTATTTCCTTCAATAACGGCATTTCCGCCTGTGACCCATATGCCCCGGCTGAACGATTTCAGCACATTTTGTTTTACGGTGATATTGCCGGCCGACATGCTGATTCCGTCCGTTACCTGATTCAGAGTATTATTCATAAAGACGGCGTTTTCCGACAGCGTCGCCCGCATCCCAGTGCTTCGTCTCGTTTCGGAACGTCCGTTTTCAATGACATTGCCGTCAACGGTCACATCTTCTGCCTGATAGACGGAAATGCCCGTATTTTCAAATTGACTGATTTTGTTATGGGTGACGAGGACGCTTTTTCCCCTTACATCTATTCCGGTGGAAAAACCGGTAATCAGATTGTTGGAAATGACGGCATTGCTGCTGTCCTGTCCTTGTGACACACCTTGTCCGGCGACTGCGGTCCTTGAGCCGCCGTCTGACCGAAAGAAGACATTCCCCGAAATGACGGTATGTGCCCCATACCCGTAGCTGATTGTGTTATCGGAATGATTTCCTTCAATTAACACATGATATCCGTTAAAATTGGTGACTGAGCTTGCGGCGTTTCCGGAAAAGAAGTTGTTGCGGACCGTAATATGAAGAGCTTCTTCATAATCAATATCGCCTTCTCCGTACGATTCAATATCGATTCCGAATTTCGGAGCCGTTCCGTTCCCTTGCCCGGCGTCTTCAATCACGCATTCTTCCACCGTAACGGTATTGCAGCCGGTGATTGAAATGTTGTTTCGCCTTGACTGCCTGATCTCACAGCGGCGGATGGTCACCTGTTCTGAAGTTTCGTAATCACTGTTTGTTTTTAACCCGAGCGGGCTGACAATAATGCCGTCTCCCGTAAAATCCGAAATCTTCACATTTTCGATCAGCACATTGCTGCTGCCTTCAATACAGATTCCAAACCCCCATTCATGGGTCGAACGCAAAGGGACATTGGTATACGTGTGTTCATCCCGTTCGCCGATGATCCGGCCGCCGGTGATGGTGACATTTTCCCGCCTGCCTATATAGAAAGCCGAGTAGCCCCAGGAGCTGTTCGGCGCCACTTTAATCGTGCATTCCGGATCTAAAACGATGGTGAGATGGCTTGGCACGTTAATCCCGGCGTTCCGAAACGGCTGGCTGCTGTCCCCGCCAAGCGTGCCGTTGATTTTATAGGTTCCCGGCGGAAAAAACACCGTATGACAGCCTTCGCTGACGGCCTTGGCCAAGCATTGGTTGATGGCGCCCGTCACGTCGGTTTTTCCGTCTGCCGCCACACCGCAATCCGTAATATCCAATATACGATTCGGCAAGTGATAATCTCCTCCTTCCTCTCTTATTGTCATCTTATTCTCCATATCCCGCTCCGCCTGTACATACTTTAAATTTTATTAAAAAAGTTTATAAAGATAGTTTAGTTAGATAATATAACAAAATAAGTCATTGGAATTAGGAAAATCCGTCTATATTCAACGTTTTAATATCTTTTCATTCTGGAATTTTTTGAATTCAGTATAAATTATATTGACACAAGTATTATATAAGAATATGATTTTTGTAATACACTTTTTTAAGAAAGGGTTGGCTCAGGTGGCATCTATTGATAAGGACTCTATAACAGAAACTGTGCCGCAACGAGGCTTTTTCGGTCATCCCCGCGGCTTGTTCACACTGTTTTTCACCGAATTTTGGGAGCGTTTCTCCTACTATGGTATGAGAGCCATATTGCTTTACTATTTATACACGGAAGTCGCTCATGGCGGTCTCGGCTTTGATAAAACGACCGCAGTTGCCATCATGTCCATATACGGGTCTCTCGTATACATGTCGAGCGTCATCGGCGGATGGCTGGCCGACCGGGTATTCGGCACGGCAAACACCGTATTTTACGGCGGAATTTTAATTATGTTCGGGCACATCGCTCTTGCCTTCCCTGGCAGCACGGCGGCGTTTTTTACCAGCATGGCTCTGATCATTATCGGAACCGGCCTGCTTAAACCAAACGTATCCAGCGTTGTCGGAGATTTATATACGAAGGAAGACGAGCGCCGCGACTCAGGTTTCAGCATCTTTTACATGGGGATCAACCTCGGCGGATTGCTTGCGCCGCTAATTGTCGGAACACTCGGACAGAAGTACAACTACCACTTAGGCTTCGGATGCGCCGCGGCCGGTATGTTCCTCGGACTGATTGTTTTCGCTCTTACGAGAAAGAAATACCTCGGCAAAGCAGGCTCCAATGTACCGAATCCGATTTCTAAATCATCAGTGATCGGCACGGGAATCGGAGTGGTCATCGCAGCAGCCGTTATCATCGTTCTGATTCAAACCGGCTGGCTGACGATCCAGCGTGTGATTGATACCGTCAGTATCCTCGGCATTGTCATTCCGGTTATTTACTTTATCGTGATGTTCACGAGCAAAAAAGCGACGAAAACGGAAAAATCACGGCTTGCGGCTTATGTTCCGCTGTTTGTTGCAGCGGCAATGTTCTGGGCGATTCAGGAGCAGGGCGCGACAATTCTTGCTTTATATGCGGATCAGCGCACGAGACTTTCCTTTGCGGGCATGCATCTTGAGTCTTCATGGTTCCAGTCTCTGAACCCATTATTCATTGTTATTTTCGCGCCGGTGTTCGCCTGGATCTGGATGAAACTCGGCAAACGCCAGCCTTCAACACCGATTAAATTCGCGATCGGCATTATCCTTGCCGGATTATCATTTTTAGTCATGGTGCTTCCGGTTATGGGCGGAAGCGGCGAGCTTGTGAGCCCGCTTTGGCTTGTGCTCAGCTTCCTTTTGGTTGTGCTTGGTGAGCTTTGCCTTTCACCGGTCGGTTTATCCGTCACAACGAAACTTGCGCCTGCCGCTTTCTCAGCGCAGACGATGAGCATGTGGTTTTTAACAAACGCCTGCGGTCAAGCCCTGAACGCAAAAGTAGTCGGTTTGTTTGATAAGATTTCTGAAGCGGCCTACTTCGGCTCAATCGGTCTTGTTTCGATCATTCTCGGTATTATTTTGATTCTTCTGTCTCCCGTTATTAAACGGGCGATGAAAGGCGTTCAATAACAGATAAAGAAAAGCCTGCGGAATCGTCCGCAGGCTTTTTTGATGCGTCTATCGTTTTAACTCCTCAAGCGTTTCTCTCCATCTCTTCAAGACATCTTCCGGTTCGTGGAGCTGGATGGCCGGTCCGGATGTCAGATCCGCGTATTTCGCCCGATCTTCCTTGACGGTGATCACGCGGCAGCTGAACCGTTCCCGCTCGTGTTTCGCCTCTTTCAGCGGCAGAAGCGCCTCACATTCCAATGTGACGTAATAAGCGGCTCCTCCGTGCCAGGCGATGAAAAGAGCTTGTCCCGAATGCAGAAGGCTTCTTACGGTCGTCGTGTTTTTCCATAAGGCGAGCCGGAGATTTGTTTTGCTCACGGCCACGATTTCACCGGCGCTGATCATGGCCGCGTGCGGACGGCCTTCTTTTGTCACGGATTGGAGCACAAATGCGTCGTGCTGCTTTTTTTCAAGCTCCGTCCCGTCTAAAAGCGTGTAAAGCGCCTCGGGCAAGTGCTCCGTCAGCATTACGCTTTTCTTTCCGGAACAGCGGGAACATGTGCGGCCGTCTCCGTTTCTTTCGGATCAATTTTAAATGCCGGGTTGAATGCCGCCGGATTCGTGATGCTTTCCGGTTCACAGGATCTCCATGTGAAAAAGCAGGTTTGGCATTGGTAAATTTCCCAGGCGCCTTTGACCGGCGATTGGCTGACGGTTTCTCCTTTTTTCGATTCACAGCGCGGGCATGTTTTCATTGCAACCTCATCCTTTCTTATTGATTCATTAAGTCCATCAGTTTTTGTTCCCACTCTTTCGTTGTCAGCGGAGAATCAAGCGGCTGAGAATAATGGCCTCTTGTTTCCGGCGCGGCGGGCGTTGTCGCGTCAAGAATCATTTTGTGTGTCATCCCTGCCGGATCAGACCCCGGGTCAAGCGGAAGGACGGACAGGTCAGGAATGATGACTGCATCGTGTTTCGGATGCATTTTCGTTGAGAGCGCCCACATGACTTGCGGCAGGTTAAACGGATCGACATCCTCATCCACGACAATGACCATTTTGCAGTAGCCGAGTCCGTGCGGCGTCGTCAGGGCGCGCATGCCGACCGCCTTGGCAAATCCGCCGTAGCGCGTTTTCGTGGAAATAATGGCGATCAGGCCGTGCGTATACATCGCGTTCACGGCGACAATTTCGTTCGGATAAGCTTCCTTGAGCTGCTGGTAAAGCGGCACGCACGTATTAATGCCAATCATATAATCGCACTCCGTCCACGGCATGCCTAAGTATAAATGTTCAAAAATCGGATTGTTTCTATGATATACCCGTTTGATTTTGATCACCGGCATGCTGCGGCCGCCTGAATAATGGCCCGTGAACTCACCGAAAGGTCCTTCGTATTCCCGTTCTCCCGCAAGGATCTCTCCTTCCAGAACGACTTCAGCGCCCCAAGGGATGTCTAAATCAGACAGTTTAGATTTGACGATTCTGTAGGGCTCCCCTTGAATCGCGCCGGCCATTTCATACTCGGATTGATCGTATAACAGCGGAGTTGATGCAGCCGTCGTAATCACCGGCTCACAGCCGAGCGCGATCGTAACGGGAAGATTCACGCCGCGTTCTTCAGCTTGGCGAAGATGAATCGCAATATCATGCTGAGGCACGGGCTGAATGCCGAGGCGGTCTTTTCCCTTTACCTGCATTCTGTAAATGCCGACATTCTGCTTGCCGAAATTGTCCGGATCTTCAAGATCGCGGGAAATGACACACGCTTTATCCAAATAGTAGCCGCCGTCCCCCTGGTTGATTCTGAATAGCGGAAGGATGTCAAATAGATTGATATCTTCCGTTATTTCATTTTCATGAAACGGCGCGGTTTCTTCCCGCTTGACCGGCACCGGAAATGCATCGTACCGTTTGGCGAACTCAAAGAATTGTTCCTTTACCGGCGTATCTTTCGGCATGCCGAGCATCATCGCGTGATTCGGCCACGAGCCGATGACATTCAGAGCCACCTGCGCATGGTGATGTCCGTAAATATTGTTAAACAAAAGCGCAGGGGTTTTATCCCCGAGATTGCTGGCTGCACGCGCGGCGGCGCCCAGATCCGGCTCCGGTTTCACCTCTTCGTTGACTGTTAAGAGCTGCCCTTCTTTTTCAAGAGCGGCGAGAAATTCCCTAAAATCCTGATAGGCCATTATCAGATTCCTCCTTTTTGTTTTTCAATTCCGTACCACCGTTTCGCTTCCGGCAGACGGATGCCGAACTGATCGAGCGTCCGGAACACAATATGGTCGATCAATTCATCCATGTCAGCCGGCTTGTTATAAAATGCCGGCATCGGCGGAAGAATGACGGAACCCATTTTTGTAAGCGCTAGCATATTTTCTAAATGAATTTGGCTGAGCGGCGTTTCTCTTGTCAGCAGCACAAGTTTTTTCCGCTCCTTCAAGATGACGTCAGCCGCCCTTGTCAGCAGATTGTCAGCCATTCCGGTGCGGATGCTTGCCAGTGATTTCATGCTGCACGGAGCGATGATCATCCCGTCCGTTTCAAACGAACCGCTTGAAATCGCCGCGGCTTGGTCTTTGTGAGAATACGTATAGGATGCGAGTTTCTCGACATCTTTTAACGTATAATCGGTTTCATGTGTAATGGTGACATTTGCCCAAGGAGACACGACAAGATGGGTTTCGATCTTCGCGGCTTTTAAATATTCTAAAAGCCTGATCCCGAATATGGCTCCTGTTGCCCCGGTCATTCCGATGACGAGCTTCATATCGACCCCTCCTTTACGCTTGAAATGTGGTGTCAAAACCATCATACTCCTGATATATCCATATGAAAAATATTCGTTAAATCTATGTATCATACCTTAAAGGTATAAAAGAAAGGAGCGCGTTCTCATGGATATCCGGCAATTGCGTTATTTCATCACCATTGCCCAAGAGCAGAAAATCACGACGGCCGCCAAAAAGCTTCATATGGCACAGCCGCCTTTAAGCAGACAGCTGAAACAGCTCGAAGAAGAATTGGGCGTCATTCTGTTTGACCGCAATAAAAAGAAACAAATGACCCTTACATATGAAGGAAATGTCTTTTTGAAAAGAGCGAAAGAGATTCTTCATAAGTTTGAGGATGCCATTATCGAGGTACAAGAGCTGAAGGAGGCGGTGGCCGGGACACTTGCCGTCGGGTCAACCATTTACTGCGCCGCACTCATGCTTGAGAAAGTGTCACAGATGAAAGAGCGGTTTCCGCATCTCACCTTTAACATTTGGGAAGATGAGCCCGTCTCACTGCTCGAGCTTCTGGAAACCCGGCAGATTGACGCCGCCGTCACCACCACCTTGATTAAAAACGACGGAATTGAATCGAAGGAGCTTGAAGACATTCCGTGTGTATTGGTGCTGTCCGAGCATTCAAAACGACTGTGCGGAGAAACGATTAAACTGAATGACATCGCCTCTTTGCCTTTGATCCTTTTGCGCACCGTCAATGGAAGAGGTGTGTATGACCAAGTCCTCCAAGTTTGTGAACAGTACGGTCTCGACCTTCAGGTTGTCTGTGAATGCCATGACTCCGCGACGCTCTTGAGCCTCGTATCATCAGGGTTCGGCGCCACAATTCTGCCTTTGACGATGATTCCCGCCCATATGCGTTCGCATGTCAAAACGGTTATCATCGAAGACAACCCGTTTGTCATGACACCGGCCGTCATCTGGAGGAAAGACAGCTATCTGCCGAAGCCGGTCAGACAGTTTTTGGAATTATTTTGATCCGGAACACGAAGAATTCCCGCTTATGAAAACCAATTACTTGACTCATACTAAAAAAAAGTTATCCTTTACAATTGGGAGCTATTTTTTCTCAATAAAACTACTCAGAAAAGTGGGGAATAAAGAAGATGAAAAAAGCATTATTCGCTTTGTTCATGATGGTCAGCATCGCAATGCTTGCAGCCTGCGGAAACTCACAGGACAGCGGATCTAAGTCAAAAGACGGCGATCTTTGGGCTTCTGTCAAGAAAAAAGGCGTACTGACCGTCGGCACAGAAGGAACGTACGAACCGTTTACCTTCCATGATAAAAAGACTGACAAACTGACCGGATATGATGTTGAAGTGATTCAAGAAGTCGCGAAACGCCTCGGTCTGAAAGCTGACTTTAAAGAAACGCAATGGGACAGCATGTTTGCCGGATTAAACGCGAAACGGTTTGACGTCGTTGCCAACCAAGTCGGCAAAACAGGCCGTGAGAACCAATATGATTTTTCGGATAAATACACAACGTCAAATGCAGTCGTCGTGACGAAAAAAGACAGCACGATTGCGAAAGAGGCTGATGTCAAAGGAAAAACAGCGGCTCAGTCATTAACAAGCAATTACAATAAATTAGCGAAAGAAGCCGGTGCGAAAATTGAAGGCGTTGAAGGCATGGCGCAATCCCTTCAGCTCATTCAGCAGGGCCGCGCTGATCTGACTTACAACGATAAGCTTGCCGTACTGAACTACTTAAAAACGTCCGGCAATAAAAACGTGAAAATCGCGTTTGAAGCAGGCCAGCCGCAGCAGACGTATTTCGCATTCCGAAAAGGAAGCGGCGAACTTGTGACTCACGTCAACAAGGCGTTAAAAGAAATGAAAGAGGACGGGACTCTTTCTAAAATAGCGAAAAAATGGTTCGGCGAAGATGTTTCTAAGTAACATGCCGGAACCCGTGATTGCAACAGCCATTCCTTGGGATTTGGTGCAGCAGTCATTCTGGCCGATTCTTTCCGGGGGAATCTATTACTCGATTCCCCTTACCATTCTTTCCTTTATTTTCGGAATGATCATCGCGCTGATTACGGCGCTCGCCAGAATGTCAAATATGAAACCATTGAGGTGGGTGTTCAGCGTATACGTATCAGCGGTGCGCGGCACTCCTCTTCTCGTTCAATTGTTCATCATTTTTTATCTGTTCCCGACATTTAATATTACGCTGGACCCTTTCCCAAGCGCAGTCATCGCGTTTTCATTAAACGTGGGCGCCTACGCTTCTGAAATCATCCGGGCATCTATTTCATCCGTGCCGAAAGGGCAATGGGAAGCCGGTTATACGATCGGCATGACCTATCGCAAGACATTGTTCCGCGTGATCCTGCCGCAGGCGTTTCGCGTGTCCATTCCGCCATTATCAAATACATTTATCAGCCTGATCAAGGATACATCTCTCGCGTCACAGATTCTCGTCGCGGAGCTGTTCAGAAAAGCGCAGGAAATCGGCGCGCAAAACCTTGATCAAATCTTGGTCATCTATATTGAAGCCGCCTTTATTTATTGGATCATCTGCTTCTTGCTGTCAATCGTACAGCACGTGATCGAACGGCGTCTCGACCGTTATGTGGCCAAATAAGGAGGTTTCGATATGCTTTCCGTCAAAGGATTAAATAAATCATTCGGACAGAATGAAATTTTAAAAAAGATAGATATGGAGATAGAAAAAGGGAAAGTCATCGCCGTTCTGGGACCGTCCGGTTCAGGAAAAACGACGCTTCTGCGCTGTCTGAACGCGCTTGAGATCCCCAATCGCGGCGAGCTGGCATTCTCCGATTTTTCAATAGATTTCTCCAAAAAAGTGAAGCAGGCTGATATTCTTCGCCTCCGCCGCAAATCAGGCATGGTCTTTCAGGCGTATCATCTGTTTCCTCACCGCACGGCGCTTGAAAACGTCATGGAAGGACCCATTCAAGTGCAAAAGCGCGACAAGGAGCAAGTCAGAAAAGAAGCGATGGAGCTTCTGGAAAAAGTCGGACTCAAAGACAAAATGGATTTATATCCGTTCCAGCTTTCCGGCGGTCAGCAGCAGCGTGTCGGCATCGCCCGCGCGCTTGCGATTCAGCCCGAGCTGATGCTGTTTGACGAACCGACGTCAGCGCTTGATCCGGAGCTGGTCGGCGAGGTGCTCAAAGTGATTAAGGATTTGGCGAACGAGGGCTGGACGATGGTCGTCGTCACCCATGAAATCAAATTCGCGCAGGAAGTGGCCGATGAAGTCATCTTCATTGACGGCGGCGTCATTGTGGAACAAGGACCGCCGGAACAAATTTTCTCCGCGCCGAAAGAAGAACGCACGCAGCGGTTTTTAAATCGTATACTGAATCCTTTGTAGGAGCGGGAGAAGAAGCGAAACACTGATTTCGCTTCTTCTTTTTTTTGGCGGTTATGCTACAATGACAATTAATGAAATTTTATGAAAGAAGGGACCTCTTTGAAGCGGGAATTCTTGATGCGCTGGACGTTTTATTTTGCCGGTCTGTTAATTTTGTCTTTCGGGGTATCGTTAACCATTAAAGGAAAAGCTCTCGGCATCAGCCCTTGGGATGCCTTTCATTATGGGCTTTTTCAGCATTTCGGGCTTTCTGTCGGCCAATGGTCCATCGTGGTCGGCGCGGTCATCGTGGCTTTAACCTGCCTGTTCACAAGGACACTCCCGAAAATCGGCGCTATCTTAAACATGGTGCTGATGGGAATGTTTATTGATTTCTTTTCGTTTCTGCTTCCTGAGACGCACGCTTTTTCCTTAGCGGCCGTGTGTTTTTCTATCGGATTGCTGCTGATCGGCTGCGGCGTCGGTATTTACGTATCAGCAGGGCTCGGCGCGGGCCCCCGGGACTCTCTGATGATGCTGATATCTGAAAAAACGGGCTGGAACGTGCAATGGGTGCGGAACGGCATTGAGCTGACGATTCTTGCCGCAGCCTGGATGATGGGCGGACCGATCGGCGCCGGAACCATTATTACGGCTGTTTTGACGGGGCTGATTCTGCGTTTTTCTTTGCCGCAGTCCTCTAAACTGTTAACATACGCGATCTCCGGGCGGGCAACGTCCGTTCATTAAAAACAAAGCCGAAACGGTTTTGTTTTTTTATTTTCGGACAGCTTTCGCCTGATATGATAGGATGGTTTTGACAATATTTTCAGACGGAGGATCTGGACATGAAAATTTACGGAGTATATATGGACCGCCCGCTTTCTGCAGGGGAAGAGGATCGGATGATGGCGGCCGTGTCCGCCGAAAAGCGGGAAAAATGCCGGCGCTTTTACCATAAGGAGGATGCTCACCGCACCTTGATCGGCGACATGCTGATCCGCACCGCTGCGGCGAAGGCTTACGGACTTGATCCGGCCGGGATTTCATTCAGCGTTCAGGAATACGGAAAGCCGTACATCCCCGCGCTTCCGGACATGCACTTTAACATTTCCCACTCCGGTCGCTGGATCGTGTGCGCCGTTGATTCAAAACCGATCGGCATTGATATTGAAAAAATGAAGCCCGGCACGATTGATATCGCCAAACGGTTTTTCTCGCCGACGGAATACAGTGATCTGCAAGCGAAACACCCCGATCAGCAGACCGATTATTTTTACCACCTGTGGTCGATGAAAGAAAGCTTTATCAAACAGGCCGGAAAAGGGCTTTCCCTGCCGCTTGATTCATTCAGCGTCCGCCTCAAAGACGACGGCCATGTGTCCATTGAGCTTCCGGACGGGCATGAACCTTGTTTCATCCGCACATATGATGCGGACGAGGAGTATAAGCTGGCCGTTTGTGCGGCGCATCCCGATTTTTGTGACGGGATTGAGATGAAAACGTATGAAGAGCTGCTGTAAGCATGGAAAAAGGAGGGTGCCCCCCTCCTTTTTTGTCAGCCTGATATTTCCGCCTGTTTCTGCAGCTGCTTTGCTTCTTGATAAATTTCTTCGAACAGATCCGCGATGTGTTCTTCTTCAACACATGAAAATGCGATTCGCAAATCGGTTTCATTAATGGATATCGTCCCGATTCCTCTCTTTTCAAGCAACGATACTCTCAATTCGCCGGCGTTTATGTCTTTCAGCCGGACACACATGAAATAACCCGAGTTAAACGGATAAGGCGTCCATACGTCTTCATAGTGCTTGTTTTCTGCAAGAACGGCTTTCACTTTGTCAGCCCGTTTTTTCATGATGTTATATTTCAGCGATTTTTCTTTCTCGTATTCCGGTGACTGCATCGCCCGCAGCATAAACGTTTGGGACGGGTGCGGGGCGCTTGAAATCGTTCCCCTGATAATCCCTTTTGTTTTTTCCTCAAGCACGCGCAGCGCTTTTTCGCTTTTTGTGCTGTACGTAATAAAACCGACGCGGAAACCCCACGCGTAATTTTCCTTCGTTGCGCCGTCTATTTTTACGCAAAGCACCCGGTCGTGCACTTGGGCGAGTTTGCTGAAAATGGATTCCTGAATGGCCGTTTCATCGTAAAACAGATTGTAATACGCATCGTCTACGAGCACGACAATCTCTTTGCCGGCCTCCGCCGCCTCCAGAATCACGCTGACGATTTCTGCCGCTTCCTCTTCTCCCGGCGTATAGCCTGTCGGATTATTCGGGAAATTCAGCACGACAATCGCCTTTTCTTCCTGCTTTTTCAGCAGCTCGGACAGCCCCGCCGCATTAAAACGCCCATCCTGCTGAAAAAGCGGGTACGTCTCAATGGATGCCTTGCGCCGGACACCGAAAATGAAATTGTAATTCCCCCAATATTTATCAGGCAGAAGCAGCGTATCCCCTTCATTGACGAACAAGTCGGCGGCGATGCTCAGCCCGTGTGTTAAAGCGTTTGTCACGATCGGCGTGCTGATGTCTTTGCCGGCTAATGAAGGATTTTCGAGACGCATTTTTTTCAGCCATTCCTGTCTGAGCGGCTCTTTTCCCTGCGGCGGAGCATAATCGTAGATATCATCGGGGTTATAGGCGGACAGTGTCTCTTGAATATGGGAAAAGTGCATGGACTCGCCCTGTGAGGTGGCAATCCCGATCGTGGCATTATACTTTCCGGCCTTGGCTTTCGCTTCCGCCGATTGTGTCAGCACCCCTTTCGGATAAAACAACTCTCTGCCCAAATCAGAAAGCATATGAAGCACGTGCGGGTTTTCTTCAGATAATGTTCTGTTCAGCTCTTTTGCTGCATCATTCATGTACGACAATCCCTTCAAAATTATATTCCATCAAATCATAACATAAAATTTTTGATAAATGAGAAAACTCGCGGGCAGATTTTGTTACAAAAAACAGACAGCGAATGCTGTCTGTCATATCCTATAACAATTGGCCTGCAGTGCTCCTGTTAATAATCTCATAGATTCGTTCCGCCACTTTTTCAGTTTCACTTAATATGAACATGTGGCCGTCCGAAAACTCATGAAATACGGGATTGTCGGCCCATTTTTTCCATCCGTCCGCATCTTTGATACATTTTTTATCCTTCCGCCCGTTAAAAATATGGACGGGTGATTGAATGATGTGAGAATCAGACGGACGGAAGCTTTCAAGCGCGCGGTAGTCGGATCTGAAAGAAGGCAGGAAAAATGACATGACCTCCTTATTCTCCACTAACTCCTGCGGCATTCCGCCAAGCTCGATAATATGGGCGAGAAATTTTTCATCATCAAGATGAGACACTTTTTTCCTTTCCACATGCGGCGGCTGAATGGCTGAGATGATTACGGCCTGCGGGTAAATGCCCTCCCGCTCCAGCTTTTGCGCCAGCCTGAAAGCGACCATGCCTCCCATACTGTGGCCGAACAGCACAAACGGGCGGTCGGGATGGAGATTCAACTCCTGCTTGTATAAACTGACAAGCTGTTCAAAATCCTCAACGGCGGACATTTGATTTGTTCCGTGTCCCGGCGGTTCCGCGGCAAGCATCTCACACTCACCTTGAAGGTAGGTGTGGAGCGGGCGGAATGATGCGGAATAGCCTCCTGCGAACGGAAAACAGATGAGCTGCGTTTTTTCTGTGGTATCGAACGATTTAAAGAGCTGGACCATTGGCGGCTTCCTCCTTTTCTATCGTGAAGTTGTCAGCTTCGGATGTTCCTTCTTTAGGAATTCGAGCAAATATGCCGCATTCCTTTCAAGACATTCTCCCTGAAGCATTTCTGCGTGAGTGCCGCAGCCTTTTTTCACACGGTATTCACCTGTCGTGGCTTCCTCCCACGAAGCGAGCCACGGCGGCATCGCAAAGTCCGGTTCTGACGTTAAAAGATCTATATCCGCATTGACCCTGCCGGTGCTGACGGTATGCACGAAATAAGAATAAAACGCGTTTGTTTTTTTGGCGAGCCCTTCTTTGACGGCTTCATTATTCAGCGCTTCATTGTCCCGGTTTACCTTCATCAGCGCCTGGACATCACTTTCTACGGTGCGGCCTTCCAAGTCGCTGACGCCTTGTTTTTTATAGGAATCAACCATGATCAGCCGCTCCACTTCACGGCCCCCTGCTTCAAGCCGTTTGGCCGTTTCAAAGGCGAGCGTGCAGCCTGCCGAGTATCCGAACAGCTTGACCGGTCCTTCCGGCTGGAGCTGATTGATCAGCTCTGTGTAGCGTTCGATGCGGTTGTCTTCCTCGATAAAATCAAACGCACAGATTTTATAGCCGGACAGCTGTTTTGCCAGCGGCTGGTACATCAGCCCGTAACCGAGAACCGGCGGGAACGCAAACAGTGTGTCAGACTGATTTTTATTCATGATGGTGAGATCTTTCATTCCTTTTTCTTCACCGTGAAGCAGATAACCGGCAATGTCTGCGATTGTCGTCGCTTCGAATAACAGCTGCACCGGAATGTCCGTACCGAGCTCTTTTTTAATGCGCGACGCTGCCGTCATCGCTTTTAAGGAATGGCCTCCGAGCGCGAAGAAATCATCATGAATCCCGATCTGCTGTCTGCCGAGGATGTCGGACCAGATGTGTGCAATCGTTTCTTCCGTCGCGTTTCGAGGCCCGATCCATTCTTTGGCCGCCTGAGCCTGATCCGGTTTCGGCAGCTGCCGTTTATTGACCTTCCCGTTTGTCGTTAAAGGAAGCTCCTCTAAGAAAGTAAAGGTTTGCGGCACCATGTAAGCAGGAAGCTGTTTTTTCAGGTGCCTCTTTACGTCTTCAGCTGAAAGCGGCGTCCGGTTCACGAGGTAGGCGTTGATTGATGCATCTCCAGACTCATGGCGGTCTGCAACAACGACCGCATCTTTCACACCCGGGTATTCCTGCAGCTGCTTTTCGATTTCTTCAAGCTCAATCCGGTGTCCGCGTATTTTGACCTGATCGTCAATACGCCCGGCGTATTCAATTGTTCCATCCGGCAGCCAGCGTGCTAAATCCCCTGTGCGGTAAAGCATTTCTCCCGGCTTGAACGGATTTGGGATAAACGTTTGCTTCGTCAGGTCATGACGGTTCAGATACCCTTTTGATACACCCATTCCGCTGATGCACAGTTCACCGACAGCTCCAAACGGCTGAAGCTGATTTTGCCCGTTAAGAATATAAACACTGGCATTGCTGATCGGCTTTCCGATCGGCAATGAGGAAAGGGAATCCGGTATATCATGCACGACGTGAGCTGTCGCAAACACCGTGCCCTCAGTCGGCCCGTAGCAATTAATCAGCTTGCCGGGCCCCATGATCTCAAGCGCCTTTCTGACGTGAGGCACTGACGCGCGCTCACCCCCGAATAACACACAGCGAAGCCCCTTCAGCCACTCCTCTCCCGCATCGGTGAGAAGATTAAAAAGTGCGGTTGTCGCAAACATGACATTGACATTCTCCTGCCGGATCAGATCAGTGAGCCGTTCTGTATCAAGCAGTGTATGTTCATCTGCGATAATGAGCCGTGCCGCATTCAGTATTGATGCGTAGAAATCAAAGGTAAATGCGTCAAAGGCGTAATTGGAAACAGATAAGAACGTATCTTTTTCTGAAAATGCCATGTAGTCTACATGCTTGACCAATCCTTGAATATTGGCATGAGTGGTGATATTGCCCTTCGGCTTTCCGGTTGTGCCGGACGTATACATAATATACGCCGGATCATCGGGATCAATTGCGGCTGCAGGATCGCTTGCCTGTTCCTCAAACCGTGCTTGATCATCGATGATGAGTGTTGTTCCTGTATACGGCAGCTGAGCCGCTTTTTCTTTCATCTCCTGATGTGTCAGCAGACAGGCTGCCGCACTGTCAGCCAGCATGTACGAGATTCGGTCCTCCGGCAGCTTCGGATCAACCGGCAGATAAGCCGCTCCCGCTTTTAATACGCCGAGAATGCCGATCACCAGCTCAAGCGAGCGCTTCGTGTACAACGCGACAACAGTGTCCTTACCCGCACCTTGCTTTTGCAAACGGCGCGCAAGACGGTTCGCTTCCTCATCTAATTCACGATAGGAAAGAGTCTGGCCGGAATACGTAAGCGCCGGTGCATCTGGATTTACATTCACCGCTTCCTTGAACCAATCTGTCAGAGGCTTCGCCTGATGAGTCTGAGCCGGCGGGTTTAAGCCGGTAAGCAGAAGCTCTCTTTCCTTTTCATCAACAAGTCTGATCGTATTGACAGGCTGATCCGGCTTCTGGATGAGCTGCTGAATCGCTGTGAGAAGCTGAGATTTTAAGCGCAGGATAAACGCCTCATCAAACACATTCCCGTTATAGGCAAGCTTAATCAGCATCTCATCACCTGGAGAAGCCATCAGGTTGAGATCATAATTCGATTTCTCAAAAACGTGTACATCCTCCATATCAAAGCCGTTTTCACTGTTCTCTTCATTTTTTGCATCCTGAAGCGGATAATTTTCAAACACAATGATGTGGTCAATCAGCTTTGGCTGATCGGCCTGGCTTTGAATATCATAGAGCGGCACATATTGATGCGGCTCAGACTGCAGCGATTGTTCCTGCAGCTGCTTGAGCAAGCCGTTAAATGTGGTATCCTCAGACAGCTTCACCCGCCTCGGGACAGCATTGATAAACAGCCCGACCATATGTTCAACGCCTTTGATTTCTGCGGGACGCCCGGAAACGACTGTACCGAAGATCAAATCGCCGGACTGCTGGTAGCGGCTGATTAATACACTCCAAACCGCCTGCAGCGCCGTACTCAAAGTGGTATGCTGCGATTTTGCAAGCTCGGTAAATGCTTTTGTTTCCGCCTCCGGCAGTGAGAAGAGCAGCTCTTTCGGCTCATAGCCGTCCTTTTGTTTCTTTCTTTGCTCCGCAAATGTCGTTTGTCCTTCAAAATCTTCTAAGTACCCGCGCCAGTAATGCAGTGATGCTTGTTTATCCTGCTTTTCAAGCCACTTGATATAGTCTTTATACGGTTTGACCGGCGGCAGGCTGTACGGCTTTTGTTCGCGCAGGGCATTGTATACCTTAAACAGATCCTGCACGACGATGCCGAAGCACCAGCCGTCCAAAATGATGTGGTGGTAGCTCCACACCCATTCAAAGCTTTCTTCCGATTTTTTAAAAATGGCTGCCCGCATCGGAATATCCCGCGTCAAATCAAAACCCTTGATCTTATCCTGTTCTTTGTATTCATTGATTTTGGCTGTTTGCTCGCTGTCCGTTACATGTGTCAGATCGATTTCTTCTATCTGAAACTGCCTTTTTTTCAATACGACTTGGACCGGCCTTTTTACTTTTTCGTGAATGAACACGGTACGAAATACATCGTACCGGTCCATGATCACATTCATGCTTTCTTCAAGGCTTTTGATATTCAAGCTGCCTTTTACTTTCATTGTCATTTGTTCGATGTAAAAACTTTGGCCGGGATTCAGGAGAGTATGAAACAGCATTCCCTCCTGCATCGGCGACAAATAATACATGTCCTGAACCTGATCTTTGCTGAATTGGCTCATCTGCTCCGCTCCCCCCTTCTGTTATCTGTTTTTGTCACGTTAAATTCTCCTCAAGCATGTCAAAGATGTCTCCCATTTCATCCATCTCAAGATCCTGCGCGCTGAAATCGCTCGGCGTAAATTCTTTCTCCTCTTTGGCCGTGCAATGGCAGATGATCATTAAGAGATTGTCTTTAAACCGCTGCATCTGTGTTTCGACGGTGCTTCTTTCATATTCTTCCTGATTGTATGAGCAGGAAATGACGAAGCGGCCGCCTGTAACCATCCCGCTGAAGCTCAGTGCGTATAACGCCTCTGACTCTTCGCTGACTTGACGTCCCATATCATATGGAGACGGCTCAAACCATTCCGTTTTCACTTCATTGTCAAACTGCCCCAAGTAGTTAAAACTGATTTCAGGCGCGGCGCCTTTTTCTGTTTCATCGGATGACAGATACCGGAGAATCCCGTAACCGACGCCTTTATCAGGAACTCGCCGCACCGTCTCTTTTACCGTTTTAATGACGGAAGAGACGCCGTCTTCCTTGCTGATCTGCAGAATCAACGGATATTGGGCCGTAAACCAGCCGACCGTCCGTGAAATATTGACATTCGGTATGATTTCTTCCCGGCCGTGTCCTTCTAAGTTGATGCCGACTTTGCCGTTTTCCGTCCATTCACCGATCGTTAAGCCGAGCGCGCTGAGCAGAATGTCGTTGATTTCCGTCCCGTACGGATGATGAACATCTGTGAGCAGCTGTGCCGTTTCTTCCTCAGTCAATTCACATTTCACGGCCGCCGTATGTTTGACGAGCCGTTTGTTCGGATCATGGTCTTTCGGCAGCGGCTGAAGTTCTTCCGCATCTGCCTGCGCCCAATAAGCCGCCTGCTTTTTCAGCTCTTCTGATTGCGCAAACGTGTTCAGCGCCTCCGCCCAATCTTTAAAGGAGTGGGTTTTTTGCGGGAGGACGATGCTGTTTTGCTGCTGCGCCTGTTTATAACCTGAAGCGAAATCTTCAAGCAGAATTCTCCATGAAACCCCGTCCACGACGAGATGGTGAATCGCGATTAACAGATGATCGCCTTGTTCTGTCCGGTATTGCTCCGCTTTTAACAGCGGGCCGTTCTCCAGATCCAGACTTCCCTGAAGATGATCGGCAAGCCGTTGAATCTGGCTTTTCAGCATATCCTCGTCAGTTCCGTACAGATCAACGATTTCAAAGCTTGCCTTGCATTCTGTGACAGGGAGGTATGTCTGAATGATGCCTTCCCTTTCTTCACGGTAAACCATGCGGAGCGCATCATGGTGTTCAATCAATGCTTGCAGGGTTTTTTCCACCAGGTCCGGATCAAAGCCGTCTTTCGCGTGAAGCATGACGGATTGGTTCCAGTGGTGTTTGTCCGTGAAGTTTCGTTCAAAGAACCAGCGCTGGATCGGCGTTAAGGCCGCTTCGCCTTCGACAGGTCCCTGGTCGGCCTGCTTGCCTTCCGT
>NZ_JAAMNL010000001.1:604382-659942 GCF_011066015.1 Bacillus sp. EKM206B | reverse complement strand
TCGATGTGTATCACCAGCCTTATACCATCTAACCCATGTCTGAACCTGTGTCTTATTCTTAATATTCAACTCCTGCATGATCTCTTTCATAGGTACGCCTGCCAATCTCATTTCTACAGCCTTCTGTTTCGCTTCAACCGGATAACTCACTCTTGTCCCCATAGAAAAAACACCTCCAAGTCTAATTTCGGATAACATTCATCCGTATTCAAACTTGAAGGTGTTTTTATTTGTCTCATCTTATGGGGTCAGTCCCCTTTACGGGGGTTTTTTTACGTTCATCTTATATAATGCTCCGCACCAAGCCGCCGTCGATCCGCAATGCAGATCCGTTAATGGCAGACGACAGCGGGCTGCTTAAAAAGGCGACAAAGTGAGCGATTTCTTCCGGACGGATCAACCGCTGAATGATCGACGTCGGACGATTCTCCTTCATAAATCGTTTCTCCGCCTCCGCCGCGTTCAGGTTTTCACCGGGGTAAAGCGACTCGAGCATCGTTTCGACGCCCTCTGTTTTCGTGGAGCCGGGCATGACCGTATTCACCGTCACATTCGTCCCTTCCGTGAGCTCGGCCAGACTGCGTGACAGCGACAGCTGCGTTGTTTTCGTAGCGCTGTAATGGGCCATTTCCTGAGAAGGCATGACGGCCGCTTCACTCGCGATAAAAATCACCCGCCCTTCCTTCCGTTCAATCATCCGCTTTGCATACCGGCGTGTCAGCCTCACGCCGCTCATGATATTCACCTCGAAAAACCGGAGCCACTCTTCGTCAGGAATATCAAAGTATTCCGCAGGTTCAAAGATTCCTAAATTGTTGACGAGAATATCCACATCAGGGTACTGCTGAAAAATCGCGCCGCATCCTTCCGCCGTGCCTAAATCAAATGCGGCCGGATAGAGACGGGCATCCGGCGTCTGTTTTTCTAGTTCCCGGATCGTTTCGTTCACCTTTTCTTCACGGCGGCCGTTAATGATCACGGCCGCACCTTCTGCAATCAGCGAAGCCGCAATCGCCTTCCCGATGCCTGACGTAGATCCCGTCACAAGCGCCGTCTTCCCTTTCAACTGCAAATCCATCATCCATTCCTCCCTATCGCAAGTCTCTTCTTATATATGGACAGAAATCGAAAGCTTGAAACCTTCCGTCCCTATTATCGGATAGAAAAATAGATGAGGGGAAGTACGCACTTTTTAGTGCCTGTCCGTTGTCCCGGCTGACGGCTGATCGATTTGAATGAAAAATTCACCATCTAATTCTGCCTGAGCCTCTTGAAACAACTCCAAGACATCATCAGCATCCGAACCCAATGCCTTCTGACTGATCTCAAAATTCTTCCCCACCAAAGTCAGCGGATATTCGATCCAGCCTGTCAGACAATCCCATAAGGCATTCAGATTTTCACCATAAAAGTCCGGGAAATCTAATTGATCTTTTAAGATTCGGTGTAAAGCTTCTGTGCTTGTAACATCTTTTCCGTCTATGATGACGATTTCCATTCACATTCACTCCTTGATTTCGGCATGAAAAAACCGCAGTGCGGTCAAGTGACGGCACTGCGGTTCCTGTGTTATGTATGGAGACGGTGGGAGTCGAACCCACGTCCAGAAACATCGATTACTTAAGCGTCTACGAGCGTAGCCTGCATATTTCGTGTTTCACTCGTCTTCGTGCCTGCGGGCGGGCCTTCCGAGAGCTAGTCTGTCAGTCTCTTCTTACGTTCTCAGACGGGAACGCAAGCGTAGCCTACTTGGATGTGCTCTTCACGGACACATAGGCAATGTCAGGAAGAGCTCGCTGCGTTTATTAGGCAGCTAGTGCTAAGTTTTGGTTAAAACTTTTAGTTTTGCCAGTTATATTTAGGTGCGTGTTAACGAGATCGCCTCTCGGCTCGCAGCTCAAGCTCGATCCATCCCTGTCGAATCCGTAACGTCCCCTTGTTAAGGGTATACGGGAGATCTATCAAGCTCTTGCTCAACTGGCTGTACTGTTATTATACCATGATCACAGACAAATTCAATTGGGAATGTCTTCAATAAAACAGCCTGTGAATCTGATGTGTGAACAGTATAGCATACGGCAGTTATCACATCAAGGCTCAGACATCAGAAGCCTTTTTGTCTGTCTCTGAACGCTCTTTCGATTTCTCTTTTGGCGTCTTTTCGTTTTAAATCTTCGCGTTTATCGTATGTTTTCTTCCCTTTTCCGAGGCCGATTAACACTTTGGCAAAGCCGTTTTTCAAATACAGCTTAAGCGGCACGAGGGAATAGCCTTTCTCTTTTGTCAGGCCGATCAGCTTATTGATTTCTTTCCGGTGCATCAAAAGCTTTCTCGTCCGGAGCGGGTCGTGGTTATAGCGGTTTCCCTGCTCGTACGGGCTGATGTGCATGTTGTGGAGGAACACTTCGCCGCGCTCGATTTTCGCAAAGGAATCCTTCATGTTTACGCGGCCGGCGCGGATGGACTTAATCTCTGTTCCCTGCAGCACGATGCCTGTTTCATAGGTTTCTTCTATAAAGTAATCATGGTTTGCTTTTTTGTTTTGCGATAATACTTTGCCTGATCCTTTTGGCATGCCTTCTCCTCCTCTCTCCGCAAAAACCGTTCATGTGTGCGATACGCTTTATTTTAGCAAATGGAGCGTTCCGCGACAATGAAAATGCGGCTTGCGAAAGAAAGCAAACAGAGCATTTTGCCCCATTTGCTTTTCGCATTTACTTCTTCTTTTTGCGTTTTTGTTTCGGCGCGTTTTGGAAACCGCGTTTTTTCTTTTTCTTCTTCGGTTTTGTAAACCATTCCCCTTTTTCCTCCGATTTCGGCGGTGAAGCCGGGGTATTGCTGTTTAACACGCGTTTCCGCGCCGGTCTGCCGCGTTTTCTGCGGTCGCCTGTCGTTTCTCTCGGACGGCGGGTGCCTTTCATGCCGACAATTTCAAAGTCGATGTTTCTCTCATCTTTATTGACGTCGACGACTTTGACCGTGATTTCATCTCCGATCCGGTAAACGTTGCCCGTGCGTTCGCCGATCATGGCGAAATGCTGCTCGTCAAAACGGTAATAATCATCCGTCATAAAGCTGACGTGCACAAGACCTTCAATCGTATTCGGCAGCTCGACAAACATTCCGAAATTCGTGACGGAACTGATCATGCCGTCAAATTCCTCGCCGATTTTATCAAGCATATATTCCGCTTTTTTCAGATCGTCCGTTTCCCGCTCTGCATCAACGGCGCGCCGTTCCATTGTTGACGTATGGTCAGCGATTTCCGGAAGGCGTTCGGCCCACTTTTCTTGAGTCGCTTCGTCCGATTGTCCGTTGATCAAATACGTTCTGATCAGCCTGTGAACGATTAAGTCAGGATAACGGCGGATCGGCGATGTGAAGTGCGTATAAAATTCAGTCGCCAGCCCGAAATGGCCCAGGCTTTGCGGGTCGTATTTCGCCTGCTTCATGGAACGGAGCATGACGGTTGAAATCACCGTTTCTTCCGGACGGTCCCGCACTTCATCAAGAATGCTTTGCAGCGCGCGCGGATGAATGTCTCCGGCTTTTCCTTTAACGATATAACCGAATGTCGTGACGAACTCCAAGAACTTTTGCAGTTTTTCGGCGTTCGGCTCTTCGTGAATCCGGTAAATAAACGGCACGTTCATCCAATGGAAGTGCTCGGCCACCGTTTCGTTTGCGACAAGCATGAATTCTTCAATCAGCTTTTCCGCTACTGAGCGCTCTCTGATGACAACGTCTTTAACGGCGCCTTCCTCATCGACGAGCACTTTCGCCTCTTTGAAATCAAAATCCACGGCGCCGCGGTCCATCCGTTTCGCCCGGAGAATTTCCGCCAGACGTTCCATGTCTTTAAACATCGGGACGAGCGGCTCATATCTTTCTTTCAGCTCGGCGTCGTCTTCTGTGAGTATCTGGTTGACATCTGAATAGGTCATTCTTTCCGTCGTTTTAATGACGCTTTGGAAGATCTCGTGCTCTGTCACCTGGCCCTGCTGGTTGATTGTCATTTCGCAGGAAAGCGTCAGCCGGTCGACCTTCGGATTTAAAGAACAGATTCCGTTAGACAGTCTGTGCGGAATCATCGGAATGACCCGGTCAACCAAGTACACGCTTGTCCCTCTTTCCAGCGCTTCTTTGTCAATCGGGGAATTCTCCGTGACGTAATGGCTGACGTCCGCAATATGGACGCCGAGCTTGTAGCTGCCGTTATCAAGCTTTGTCACAGTGACGGCGTCATCCAGATCCTTCGCATCCGCGCCGTCAATGGTGACAATGACCTGATCGCGGAGATCACGGCGGTCTTTGATGTCTTTTTCATCGATGGTATCGGGCGTGCTTGTTGCCTGCTCCATCGCTTCAGCCGGAAAATCTCCCGGCAGGCCGTGCTTATGGATAATTGATAAAATATCGATGCCCGGATCATTTTTATGGCCGAGTATTTCAACGATTTCTCCTTCGGCGTTCATTCTGCCTTCAGGGTAGCTTGTCAGTTTGACGACGACTTTATGGCCTTCCGCAGCGCCGTTATTGGCATGTTTCGGAATAAAAATATCACTCGTGATTTTCTTATCATCCGGGATGACAAAACCGAAGCTTTTCGTTTCTGTGTATGTGCCCACGACGCGATCGATGCTTCTTTCCAAGATGCGGATGACCGTGCCTTCCTGTCTCGATCCGCTTGACTGGGAATTGAGCCGCACCATGACGATATCGCCGTTCATGGCCGTATTCAGCTCATTCGGCGGAATAAACACATCGCTTAAAGAGGTATCCTCCGGCAATAGAAACGCGAATCCCTTTGCATGCGCGGAAATTTTTCCTTTTACTAAATTCATTTTTTCCGGAAGCCCGTAGCGGTTGCTTCTGGTGCGGACGATCTGTCCCGTCTCCTCGAGCGCCACCAGCGCTTTTACCAGCTCTTTAAATTCATCTGCTTCCGTGATGTTCAGCATCTCCTCAAGTTCCTGAACGGTAAGGGGCTTGTACGCCTCTTCCTTCATAAACGCGAGAAGACGGTCCATAAACGCTTCTTTTTCCATTATTCGACCTCCTGTTTGTTACCAATCGAGTTTCTCTAAAAATTCGTACACATCCTGATGAACGAGGTCCCGTTCTTTATCGAGCGTAATGACATGACCTGATTCTTCATACCATTTCAGCTGTTTGTCGTCCGTTTCCACCTCGTTGTAAATGATGTTCGCACTTTCTGTATTAATCATATGGTCATGCCGTGCCTGAACCACAAATGTCGGGGAATAGATCATGTCGACGTTTTTGCGCACATCGGCAATCAGCTCCTGAAGCGATTTGAGCGTATTCATCGGTGTTTTTTCAAACTCCTTCATTTCCTTTTCAATCTGCTCCGGCTGTTTTCCTTCGAATTTTTTATAATTGCGCGCGTAGGAAAGAACTCCTTCGTACATAACCTCTTCACTTTTAATGTGCATCGGCGCACACATAGGAACAATTCCCTTTATGGGTACAGTGTAACCCAATTTCAATGAAAAAACCCCGCCAAGCGACAGTCCGCAGGCCGCAATGTTTTCATAGCCTTCAGACCGTAAATATTCATAACCGTCCATGACGTCTTTCCACCAATCTTCAGGCCCCGTATGTACCAGTTCTTCCGGCGGAACGCCGTGCCCTTTATATTGAGGCGCGTGACAAGTGTAGCCGCGCTCATTCAAGTAGCGGCCGAGCATTCTGACGTCTGCCGTATTTCCCGTAAATCCGTGCAGCAGAAGCACCGCTTTGTCTCCGCCTTTAAATGTAAATGGTTTTGGTGTCACAATTTTCATGCTCATAACCCCTTTTTTGCACATTCAATTTAGTTTTCCACAGTTTTGCGAGAAACAAACGCCGTCTCTCAACAAGAAAAAGGCCTGATATTAAATCAGACCTTATACAAACATTGCCTTATACGATATACGCTAGCGAAATCGTCAACACGAAAAACAAGACTGCCAGCACAACGGTTGTGCGGTGAAGAATCAGATCAAGGCCCCTTGCTTTCTGTTTTCCGAAAAGCTGCTCCGCCCCGCCTGAAATTGCACCCGATAAACCGGCGCTTTTGCTGGTTTGAAGCAATACGACAATAATAAGTGCAATACTGACGATGACCAATAAGGTAATCAATAATGTGTGCATCCCATACACCTCCAGACTGACTGGCCTACATTGCTTCTATTTTACATGAAAAACAAAGGCATGTCACGCCGTATCGGTGCACATCATGTCAGAAAAACGGAAATGCGTTTGAATCTTCCATTATCATTGACTTTTGTCAACAAAGTCGTAGTAAAAAAGATCTTCAAATTTCATGTCAAAGTAATAGAGCATTTTTCCGATGACCAGCTGGCCCGGCCTCCGCTCTCCATTCAGTACACGGCTCAGTGTGGCGGGAGATATTCCGATCTCCAGGGCGAGCTGGTTTAACGAGTAGTCATTATTGACCATATACTGCAGCACATAATCTCTTCTGATCTGTATCTTTTCGACCACTTTCTTCACCTTCCGTTCTGTCAAATACTTTCTTTCTTATACATAAGATACGGCTTTTGTTAACTTTTGTCAATACTTTTCCAGCCTGACTATTCCCTTTAGTCAATAAACATACTAGAATATAAATAGACCGCGGGAGGGGGAGAGACTGTGGAAAGCTTCGGGAAACAATTGCGGACATTGCGGGAAAAAAGGCATCTGACAGTGAACCAGCTGGCAACGTATTCAGGCGTCAGCGCCGCGGGAATCTCGCGGATTGAAAACGGCAAACGCGGGGTGCCGAAACCTGCAACCATTAAAAAGCTCGCAGATGCGTTAAAAATCCCGTATGAGGAACTGATGCAGACGGCGGGATACATAGAGACCGTTCAGGAAACGAGAGCCCCGTACGACACGGGCTGCACCTTGCTGGAAAAAGCCGAAACGTATGAGCTGCATGATTTATCCCTATTGGAGCGGGAGAACTGGCGGCACCTGTCGAAAGAAGACTTGGTTCTGCTTGATAAATACTTTGCGTTCTTATCGGCTGAAGCCAAAAAAAGAACAAATGAAGACTCATGACTTTGCACATGTGAGGCGATCTTATTGAACACATTCGGAAAGCAATTAAGAGAGCTGCGCCGCGCCCGGAAGCTTACCGTCAATCAGCTTGCCGTCTATTCCGGCGTCAGCTCGGCGACCATTTCCAGAATTGAAAACGGGCACCGCGGCATTCCTAAACCCGCGACCATCCGAAAATTGGCGGACACATTAAAAATTCCGTACGAGGAGTTAATGGCGCGGGCCGGACACATCAAGGCATTTCAGGAAGAAATCCGCGAAACCTCCGAAAGCTATCAATCCATCTGCGCCATCTATCAGACCGCCGTTGACAGAGGCGCGGAGCATCTGCCGCTGTTTGACAGCAAAAAGTGGCAGCACTTCACAAAAGAAGATATTGAAAGCGTCAGCAAATACTTTGATTTTATCGCGGCTGAAGCGAAAAAGCGCTCCCCGGATTCCTCATCCTCTTTTTGATCCTCTCCTCAACTTAACAAGCGCCAGACGTACGTTCCCTCCGATTTTGCGGTATAATAGCAGAAGACGAGGTGAAAAAGCATGAACCAATCAGAAATGTGCCCCAGATTCGAAAAAGCGGTCGACATCCTAAGTAAACGCTGGGTGGCTCTAATCGTCTTTCAGTTATTGAACGGACAGCAGCGATTTAGCGAAATTGAAGCGGCGCTTCCGAATTTAAGCGGAAGAGTCTTGTCAGAACGTCTGAAAGAACTTGAAACAGAAGGTGTCATCAAACGGGATGTTATCCCCGAAACGCCTGTCCGCATTGAGTATTCTTTAACGGAAAAAGGCTGCGCATTAGCCCCTATTTTAGAGGAAATTTCCAAGTGGTCTTCAACATGGATTGATCCTTCCTGATAAACTCTTTTCCGCATAAGCGGCTGATCTCTCAAACGGACAGCCGTTTTTATTTTTGCTTTTCTTAAACAGAAAAACAAGCCCTCAGGCGTGCAGGGCTTGTTTTTGTCTGACGCCTTCCAGCGGAATTCGAATCTCCGCCCGGGCTCCTCCAGACTCCTGATTTTCAAGTATTAATTCGCCGTGGTGAAGATGTACGACATGATGGGCGAATGTAAGCCCCATGCCGTGATGCCCCGCCGAATGTCTGCTTTTATCTTCCGTGTAAAAAAGCTGTGTCGCTCTTTTCAGCGCTTCCGGCGAGAACCCGCTTCCGCTGTCGGATACGGCGAGATGGAGGGCGGAATCGGTGCACAGGACGTCCACACGGATTTCCCCTCCTTCTGGCGTATAGTCGACGGCATTTGCCGCGATATTCATGACCGCCCTGTGGAGCAGCTCATGATCGATCGGCGCTTCTATTCGGTCAATTCCCCGTTCGCTGAGGACGAGATCAATCTGTTTCGGCCCCGCAAGCGCCGCCGCGTCACGATATATGTTTTGAATCCACTCTTTGAGGTCGGTATATTCCACATGAACGGCAACTGCCTCCTCCGCTTTAGAAAGCTGGATCAGCTGTCCGACATAATGCTCGATTTTGTTTCCGGCATCCAGAATATACTGCGCATATTCCGCCTGCTCCTCATCAGGTTCTGTTAACTGAAGCAGTTCGGCATTTCCTTTAATGATCGTTGCCGGAATTTTAATATCATGCGCAAGCGCGCCGATTTGTTCTTTCTTTATCCGCTCCGCCTCCCATTGCGCCGCCAGAGATGCCTGAAGCGCGTCTTTCATTTTCAGCAGAGAGTCAATGACATCGTCAAATTCTTTTATGCGCGACCTTTTTGGATTGATATTTAAATTCTGTTTTTGAATGCTTGCCGTAATGGAGCTGAGTGTGCTGAAATGCCGTCTCAGCTGATTGGCGAAACGCGTCGTCACAATAAAAACGGTCAAAAGAAGCAAAGTGATCAGAATTGTAAGACCCGTCCATTCATAATTCGGCAGATAGCGCCTTAACAGCGGCGACTGAAATTCCGACCTGAGTGAATATTGGAGAACGCCGTATTCATCTTTCCGATTTATCACCATGAATCCTTTTTGAGCATAATTAAAATACGGCTGATGCTGAATCTTTTTTCTGGCGTTGGCTGCATCTTGTTCCGTCATCGTTCCTTTTGTCATCCGCTTTGTTTTTTTATCAAAAACGGCGTATGTCATACCTGCGGGGATCATGTCTTCTGTTATCTTTTCCGCTGATTTCAGGCGGGGTTTGATCTGTTCCGCCTCATGCTCGCTGTAGTTTGCGGGCAGGATCGCTCCGGCATTCATAGCAATGGCATTTAAGGCGACACATAATGCCGCCACCCCCATCGTGCTCAGACACAGTGTGATCGTAAATTTGACAAGCTCTTTGCGGATGCTGGATTTTCCTTTTGCTATTCCCATTTGTATCCGACACCCCACACCGTTTTGATCGGATCAGCCCCGTGTTCTTTACATTTTTTCCGGATGGTTCTGATAAACTCCGTAATGGTTGAATAGAGCGCATCGCCGTCCAAGCCGTACACTTCCTCGTAAATCTGCTCCCGTGAGAATGTTCTGTTTTTATGCTGTGCCAGACATTCAACGATTTTATATTCGTTTTTCGTAAGAGGCAGTTTCCGGTCATCAATCCATACTTCTTTATTGTCAAAATCAAACATGAAGCCTGATATCAGCCGTTTCGTCTGATGCTTTTCCCGCCGTTCCCTTCTGACATGCGCGTTTACCCTTGCCATCAATTCCTGTACGCCGAACGGCTTTGTGATGTAATCATCAGCGCCTGTCATGAGGCCTTTCACAATGGATTCTTCGTCAGACTTTGCCGTTAAAAACAGGATCGGGCTGTCCACCAGCGGCCGAATCCTCCGGCAGAGTTCAATCCCGTCGGTTCCGGGCATCATGACATCAAGAAGAATCAAATCATAGCCTTGAAAAAAATCCAATGACTGATCCTCCGCTTTTTCCAGGATCGTTACTGTATGCTGATCACGCTGTAAAATGTTTCTGATCAGAACGAGAATATCTTTTTCATCATCAATTGCTAAAATGTTTGCCACCGGCCGAATCGCTCCTTGCCTTTATTCATATGAACGCCGCCCTTCCCATCTTCTGCACCAATAGAGGCCGGCCAGACATAATATCACTATAGAAAAATATAACATTATTTCTCCGAATCTCATATCGTATCTTACATAAGGGAGGAACTCTTTTTTGACTTTGTCAAAATGCAGCAGTCCTGCAAGGCCTGAAAGCCGCACGCTCCATGCCCACGGGAAAAAACGCCAGATGGTATCGCCAAGTCCCGTATTCATGAGCGCCGCCATTAATAATCCCGCACCCCCTAAAAGCCCGGACGGTCCCATGCCGTACTTTATGCCGACAAAAAAAGACATCATATAAAGCGGAATACTGCCGGCAATCAGCCACGCCCCTCCTTTTAAAAAGAGAAGATACGGGAGATCATTGATGTGAAGAACAAATTTCATCCCCGCCAAATAAAGACAGATGGCAAGACCTGCCGATAACACATTCAATAGGAGCAGCAGAAGCAGCTTTCCCGCAAAACTGATAATTTTAGAATACGGAACCGCCAGCATCATCTGAAAATGACCCGCCTGTTCCTCGACGGAGGCAGACATGCCGCAGACAATACTGATGATGAAAGGGTATAAAACGGCAATCGCGCTGAAGAAGACGCTGTACAGCACATAAGGCTCCTGAATCCTTCCATACATCATATATAACAGGAAAAATCCCGCGCATAAAACCGGCGCCGCAGCATGCATCCATATGAGCGGCGTGCGCTTCATTTTTAATACATCGGCCCATATATATCGTAAAAGCACGGTCATGACCGGTTTCCTCCTTTTGAAAAAGACACTGCGGAAACAAAACTTATCGCGATAAAAGAAAGAATAGAAAGAATAATAGCCGGAATGATCACGTTTCCGTTTAATAAGCCGCTGTCTGCGGGAAGCGGAATTCCGTTCGGATGGATCCCGAGAATCGGTGACATCACCCGGACTGACCAGCTCCATGGGCTCAGCCACCACAATGAACCGGATGCCGGCACAATGCCTAAAACAAAGGCGGCGATCATATTCACGAGAATGACTGCCGTAAACCCGAACTGTCTGGCAATCCATAAGCAGAACGGAATTTCCCAAAGCGTAGACAGCCACAAAAGGGAGCTTGCTTCAATACCTTTCAGCTGAACCGCAGCAATTCCCGGAAATACAAGGCCAAGCAAAAACATGATGACTAAAAAGACGATTTGCGACAGGAGTGAATACAGCGCGATCAAGTTTATTTTTGAGAACCATATGCTCTTCAAGTCAGCCGGCAGTGAGTACACCGCACGGTCATTCGCTGATTTTTTCTCTTTTTTAACAGATAAACCGCACATTAGAGCAATCATGAGCGGCATGAAAATAACCGCCCACCAATTGAACGTGACCGTCATAAAATAGGCCGTATTCAGCAGAAAAGAAAAAGCCGTGTTCAAAAGCGGAATCAGAATGATCAGCTTTCTGATAAATGTTCTTTTAGATGTAAGGTGTTCCGCCTGCATGTACTGAATCATTTCCCAATCCCCGCTTTCTCCCGTGTCGATTTGACAACCTCCAGAAACAGCCGCTCCAGATCGTCTTCCCGGCTGATTTCTCCCTGATATCCTAAAACGCCGTCACTGATGATTCCGATATGGTCTGCGATCTGCTCGACTTCTGATAACAGGTGGCTTGATAAAATAACCGTTATTCCCTGTCCGGGCAGAGAGCGGATAAATTCCCTCAAATCCTGAATTCCCATCGGGTCCAATCCGTTTGTCGGCTCATCAAGAATTAAGAGCGACGGACGGTTTAATAATGCTAACGCAATGCCGAGACGCTGTTTCATTCCCATGGAAAATTGTCCGGCGCGCTTTTTTCCGGTTCCCGTTAATCCCGTGATTTCCAGCACTTCCGCAATTCTTGAATCAGGCAGTCCGAGCATCACGCAGCGGACTTTCAGATTTTCAGCAGCTGTCAGGTTGCTGTAAAGCGGCGGCGCTTCAATCAGGGAACCGATGCTTTTCAAATCTTCGCGCTTCCATGTATGTCCGTCGAACAGAACCTCGCCGGATGTTTGCTGCAAGATTCCGGTCAATATTTTAAGTGTCGTTGATTTTCCCGCGCCGTTCGGACCGAGCAGGCCGTATATACTGTTGCGCTTAACCGATAGAGACACATCAGCCACTGCCTGTTGTCTGCCGAATGATTTTTGCAGCTGTCTCGTTTCTAAGATGTTGCTCATTTGATTACCCCTCTGCTTTGTTATTTGATAAGTAAGACTTTACAGCGCAGTTATCAAAATTTAATCAAGAAATCAAAAAAAAGCATCCTTCACGCGGAAGAATGCTTTTTTTCATGAGGCTGAGCGTACGATCAGCTTTCTTTTTTGTTTTTTCACCGGGCTGAGGGCTCGTTCCAGCCACGCCATCAGCAGGTCTGCGGCTACCGCCATCAGCGCGGTCGGGATGGCGCCCGCCAAAATAATGGCGGTTCCGTTTGTCGCGTTCGACCCTCTGACGATCATATCCCCGAGGCCGCCCGCCCCGACGAAGGTGCCGATCGCCGTGATGCCGATGGCAATGACGAGCGCCGTTCGGAGACCCGCCATAATGACGGAAAGCGCAAGCGGCAGCTCCACCATACGAAGGATTTGGTATTTCGTCATGCCCATCGCTTTTCCCGACTCGAGATAAGCGTGCTCGATATTGATAATGCCCGTGTGCGTATTTCTGAGAATCGGCAGCAGTGAATACAAAAACAAAGCCGTGATGACCGTATTAGCGCCGAGTCCCATGACGAGCATCAGGACGGCGAGCATCGCAAGCGCCGGAACGGTTTGAATCACGTTCGCCACAGCAAACACCCAGCCGGCGAGACGCCCGTGCCTTGCTGTCACAATTCCGGCCGGAATGGCGAGAATGGCGGCGAAAACGACGCCGTACGCCGACATGAGAAAGTGCCGCCAGCACTCATACAGAACATAACTGCCGTTTTGAGCATAATACGTAAACAGCTCCTTCATCGTGTCCATCCGCACATCTCCTTTCCGTTATTCAAAGTAATGATGTTTTTCTAAATATTCCTTGGCCACGACGGACGGCTCTTTTAATCGGCCGTCAACTTCGTAATTCATTTTCTGCATCATCTTTGTATCAATCGCGCCGATCATTTGATTGATCACGCCCTCCAGTTCGGGATGCTCTTTTAATACTTGATCCGGAACGACGGGTGAACAGTCATACGGAGGAAAGAACCGCTTATCATCCTTCAGCGTTTTCAGTCCGTAAGCGATGATTCTTCCGTCGGTAGAATAAGCGAGCGCGATATCCATCTTTCTGCTTTTCAGCGCGTCGTAAACAAGGCCGATCTGCATCGGATACGTGCCTTCAAATGACATTCCGTATGTGTTCATAAAATCCTGATATCCGTTGCCTCTCAGCTTCATCCAATAGTTATCGACGCCGAATTTCAGATGAGACGCTTCTTTTTTGACATCGGATACCGTTTCTAAATGATACTTGCTGGCAAGCTGTTCGGAAACGGTAAAGACGTATGTATTATCAAAGCCGTAAGAATCAAACCATTTCATGTCATATCTGTTTTGAAATTCACGCTGAACGAGCCGCAGCGCTTTGCCGGGGTCTTTTTCCGGCTCCATGCGAAGCGTCCCGGTCAGCGCGTCACCTGTATAGCGCGTCGCGGCGATATCAATATCACCGTTTATCAAGGATTGCTGCTGTACAGCGTTGGAACCGAGATTTTTAATAACCGTTGTCTTCAACCCGCTGTGATGTTCGATCATCTGTCCGAGCATGCTCGCGATGATTTCTGATTCGGTCATGCTTTGCGCACCGATTTTGATGGTATCCTCCGATGCGGCGCTCAATCCCGGGAGCGAGCATCCGCCAAGGAGCAGTATGCCGATACAGGCGATTGCGAGCAGCCGTTTTTTGCATCTATTCCCCATGAGAGACCTCCTCCTTATGAAGCATCCTTTATGCTCTTCAGCCCGTCAGGCGTGACTTTCCGTTCTGTGATCCCCAGCATGTAATCGACGGCTGCCGCCAGCACTGTGACCGGAACGGCGCCTGCGATAATATACTCCGGCTGATAAAGGTTCAAGCCGATAAAAATATAATCTCCCAGCCCGCCTCCGCCGATAAAGGAGGCGAGCGTCGCCCAGCCGATTAAATAAATCGAAGACGTCCTGATGCCCGC
This sequence comes from Bacillus sp. EKM206B, assembly GCF_011066015.1. Classification (NCBI taxonomy): domain Bacteria; kingdom Bacillati; phylum Bacillota; class Bacilli; order Caryophanales; family Bacillaceae; genus Bacillus; species Bacillus sp. EKM206B. The sequence continues at coordinate 645,663 of NZ_JAAMNL010000001.1, read as the reverse complement.
CATGATGACCGGAGCGGCAAGCGGGAGCTCTACAAGCCTGATCTGCTCCCATGCCGTCATGCCGATTCCTTTTCCCGATTCCAGAAGATGCCGATTGACGCCGAGAATCCCCGTATACGTGTTTCTGAGAATCGGCAGCATGGAATAGAAAAACAGCGCCGCAACGGCCGGGATCTTTCCTACGCCTAAAAGCGGAATAAAAAACGCAAGAATGGCAAGGCTCGGCAAAGTTTGAATGATGTTGACGATGCCGATGACGGCGCCGGCTCCTCTTTTCATCCTCGTCAGCAGGACGCCGAGCGGAACGGCGGCGAGAATGCCCGCCATGACGGCGATTAATGAGATGTACAGATGCTCCCATGTTTTATAAAGCATCTCTCCTCCATTTGCCTGTAAAAATTGCACGGTCTGATTCATATCAATTGAAGCCTCCTCATGACATCACCGCGAGCTGATTCTCTTCTCCCCAGATGGAGTCATAGACGATGTCAACGAGGCTTGCCCTTGTCACGATTCCCGTTAGCCGGCCGGCTTCATCAAGGACCGGCACAAATTTCATGCCTCTTTTTAAAATTTTATGGACGGCGTCGCGAAGCAGAGTGCCGCTTCTGACCGTGTACAGATCCCGCTCAAGCACTTCCGCGACGGTTACCGCTTGTCTTCGTTTGCGGTCAATCATCTCCACATCGACATAACCTTGGAGAACGTTCTTTTCATCAATGACGAGCAGCGAATCCACCCGCTCGGCACGCATCAGCTGAATGGCGGCTGACAGTGTTTTCTCAGGTGTTACCGTCACGGGATCGGGATTCATGATCTGCTCCACCCGTTCAATATCAGGGCTGGATGATTGGATCAGCCGTTCCTTGCCGATAAACTCCTCAACAAATTCATTCGCCGGAAATCTGAGAATCTCATCAGGCGTTCCGGCCTGGACGATTTCTCCCGCTTTCAGAATGACGATTCTGTCCGCAAGCTTGATGGCTTCGTCCATATCATGGGTAACAAATACGATGGTTTTATGTAAGGTTTTTTGCAGTTTTTTAAATTCTTCCTGAAGGGAATCTCTCGTAATCGGGTCAAGCGCCCCGAACGGTTCATCCATTAAGATGAGCGGCGGCTCTGCGGCAAGTGCCCGTAATACACCTATTCGCTGCTGCTGTCCTCCGCTCAGTTCATGAGGGTAACGGTCTAAATATTCAGGCCCCATATCAACGAGCTTTAAAAGCTCCCGCGCCCGTTCCTTCCGTTTTTCGGCAGGATGCTTTAAAAGCTTCGGAACGAGCGTAATGTTCTGCTGAATGGTCATATGCGGAAACAGCCCGATCTGCTGGATGACATAGCCGATGCTTCTTCTGAGTTCCACCGGGTCTTGTTCCATAATGTTTCGGCCCTCTATCAGGATTCTGCCTTCTGTCGGTTCAATTAAGCGGTTGATCATTTTCATCGTCGTCGTTTTGCCGCAGCCGCTCGGTCCGATAAAACAAATAAATTCGCCTTTGGCGATATTCAGGTTGATGCTGTTGACGGCTTTTTTCCCGCCTTTATACATTTTCGAGACATTTTCTAATGTCAGCAAACACTCACACCTCCATGATTAAGTTTATTCAATTCGTTAAATTCAAATTTAACTTTTCAGACAATTGAACGTTTTCCATTATAAATTAAACTTTGTAAATTAAAAAGTTTACAATTTGTCCATATTATATATAAAGGTTGTGTAAGCACTGATTAACCCGTATTGACCGGCAAAGTTCTTCTTATTGCTCCGGATTACTGCCAAATTCTCTCGGAAGAGCATTTCCGCCGGTTTAAAAATGTGGTATATTGACATCGGAATTGCTGACTGAAAGGATTGAAACTGTTGGAGAAAGATCCGTTACACGTAATCGAACAAGCTGAAGATCATTTGATAGAACGAATCGCTGAAAATATGCATACATTCGGAATGCCCGCGACGGTGGGGCGCATTTTAGGCATTATTTATATGAACCGCAAGCCGATGACCTTAACTGAATTATCAGAAGCGACCGGCATGAGCAAAACGAGAATGAGCCAGGCGGTCCGTGAAATGCTTGACGTCAATCTGGCGGAAAAAGTGTTTGAAAAAGGCGTCCGCAAAGATTTATACGACGTCGAGCAGGATTATTACCAAACCTTTATTACGCTGTTTACGGCCACATGGAGCAAGGTCGTCAGCAAAAATAAAATGATGCATAAAAAGCTGAACCGCGAACTGACAGCCGTCCTTGAAAACGGCGTGCCGGAAGAAGCTGAGGAAAAAATCAACGAACTGCTGAAAGAATTAAAGGATTGGCTTGATTACTACAACTGGATCAGCCGCCTGATCGAGTTTTTTGAAAGCGAAGAAATTTTCAAGCATGTTCCGAAGCCATAAGAAAAAAACGCCCTGACCCGCAAGGCGTTTTTTTTCATGCCGCATTCGGCGCTTTGGTTCGTTTTTTCTTTCTCACCGGACTCAGCGCCCGCTCCAGCCACGCCATCACAAGATCTGCGATAACGGCCATCAGCGCTGTCGGAATGGCGCCGGCCAAAATAATCGCGGTTCCGTTCGTGGCGTTTGAGCCCCTGACAATGATGTCACCGAGCCCGCCCGCGCCGACAAACGTACCGATTGCCGTAATGCCGATCGCGATGACGAGCGCCGTCCGCAGCCCCGCCATGATGACGGAAAGCGCAAGCGGCAGCTCCACCATGCGGAGCACCTGAAATTTGGTCATGCCCATCGCTTTTCCCGATTCAAGATAAGCGTGTTCAATACTGGCGATTCCCGTGTACGTATTCCGGATGATCGGAAGAAGCGAATATAAAAACAGCGACAATATCACCGTATTGGCGCCGAGCCCCATGACGAGCATCAGCACCGCAAGCATCGCAAGCGCCGGCACGGTCTGAATCACGTTTGTCACCGCGAATACCCAGCCGCTTAATGTTCTGTGCCTGGCAATGAAGATGCCGAGCGGGACACCGACGATCGCCGCAAATAAAACGCCGTATACCGACATGAGAAAATGGCGGTAAAACTCCTGAAGCACATAGGCGCCGTTTTGAGAATAATAAGTGCCGAGCTGCTGCAGCACTTCCATTTGCCCCACCTCATTTCTTATTCAAAATAATGATGTTTCTCCAAAAATTCTTTAGCGACGACGGACGGTTCTTTCAGCTTGCCATCCACCTCGTAATTCAATTCCTGCATCGTTTCCGTATCGATTTTGCCGATCAGTTTATTCACAATGCCCTTCAGTTCAGGATGCTGCTTCAGCACGCTGTCGGGAATGACCGGCGAACAGTCATACGGCGGGAAAAACTGCTTGTCGTCTTTTAAAATTTTCAGATCGTACGCTTTAATCCGTCCGTCCGTTGAATAAGCGAGGACGGCGTCCATTTTCCCGTTTTTCACGGCATCGTATACAAGTCCGATCTGCATCGGATAGGTTGTGCCGAATTCAAAACCGTACGTATCAGTAAAGCCTTTATAGCCGTCACCTTTTCTTTTCAGCCACGCATTGTCAACACCGAGCTTAAATTGATCCGCATGCTTCTTAATATCGGACACTTTGTCTAAATGGTCTTTTTCCGCAAGCTCTTTCGTGACGGTAAAAGCGTATGTGTTCTCAAATCCGTAAGAATCAAACCATTTGTAATGGAAGCGTTTCTCAAATTCTTTCTGGACGATGGATAATGCTTTTTTCGGGTCTTTTTCCGCTTCCATGCCGAGGGTGCTCGTTAAATCCGTTCCCGAGTAGCGCGTCGCGGCGATATCGATTTCACCGCCGAGCATCGCTTGCTGCTGGACATAGTTCGATCCGAGGTTTTTAATTAATGCCGTATTCAAGTCTGTATTGTGCTCAATCATCTGTGCGATCATATTGGCGATAATTTCTGATTCCGTCATGCTTTGCGCCCCGATTTTAATCGTATCATCGGAAGCCCCGCTCAGGCCGGGAAGGGAACAGCCGCCTAGAAGCAGAGCAGCTGACAGCGCCAGTGCGCACATCCATCTCTTTTGGTTTCTTTTCAAAACAGCCAACTCCTTATGATACTTCCTTCAGTCCTTTCAGCCCTTTCGGCGTCACCTTCCGTTCCGTCGCCGCTAGCAGATAATCAATGATAATGGCTAAAATGGTGACCGGCACGGCGCCGCCGATAATATATTCAGGCTGATAGAGATTCAGGCCGATAAAAATATAGTCTCCGAGCCCGCCGCCCCCGATAAAGGAAGCAAGCGTCGCCCAGCCGATCAGATAAATGGTGGATGTGCGGATGCCCGCCATGATCACCGGAACCGCAAGCGGCAGTTCCACAAGCCTGATCTGCTCCCAGACCGTCATGCCGATGCCTTTTCCCGATTCCAGCAGATTTTTGTTTACGCCTTGAATGCCGGTATACGTGTTCCGGAGAATCGGCAGCACCGAATAGAAAAACAGCGCGACGATCGCGGGCACCTTTCCCACGCCTAACAGCGGGATAAAAAACGCCAGTATCGCGAGACTCGGCAAGGTCTGCACAATGTTGACGGCGCCGATGACGGCGCCTGCGCCCTTTTTCATTCTCGTCAGCGCCACTCCGAGCGGAACGGCGACGACAATGCCTAATATGACGGCGATGATCGAAATGTATAAGTGCTCCCACGTTTTATATAACAGTTCTCCGCCGTTCGTCTGCAAAAACTTAATCATTTCATTCATTGTAAGCGTTCCTCCCCTTGTCAGCCTGTCACCAGCTGGTCTTCCTCGCCCCAGATTGAATCGTAAACGATGTCGACAAGGCTCGCTCTCGTGACAATTCCGACTAAATGCCTTTGTTCATCAACGACGGGTACATATTTCATTCCGCGCTTTAAAATTTTGCGTACGGTATCGCGCAGCAGTGTCCCCTGCTCGACTGTATACAGATCAGAGCGGAGCACGTCGCCGACAAGGCTCGCTTTTTTCCGGTTCTGATCAATGATCTCGACATCCACATACCCTTGCAGCACATTCAGATCATCAACGACAAGCAGGGAATCGACACGGTGCTCCCGCATCACCTGTATCGCCTGTGAAAGCGTTTTGTCCGCCGTAACGGTGACAGGTTTTTTGTTCATCATCTGCTCGACGCGTTCAATATCCGGTCTTGATTGCAATAACCGTTCTTTGCCGATAAATTCTTCGACAAACTCATTAGCCGGATTCCGGAGAATGTCATCAGGAGTGCCGGCCTGAACGATCTCTCCCGCTTTTAAAATGACGATCCGGTCAGCCAGCTTAATAGCTTCATCCATATCGTGGGTTACAAACACAATCGTTTTATTCAATGTTCTTTGCAGTTTTTTGAATTCTTCCTGAAGGGAATCCCGCGTAATCGGGTCAAGCGCTCCGAACGGTTCATCCATGAGAATAAGGGGAGGTTCCGCTGCAAGGGCGCGCAGCACGCCGATTCTCTGCTGCTGTCCCCCGCTCAGCTCGTGAGGATAGCGGTCTAAATATTCCGGGCCCATATCGACGAGCTTCAAAAGCTCCCGCGCCCGTTCCTTCCGCTTTTGTTCCGGCCATTTCAGCAGTTTCGGCACGAGGGAAATGTTCTGCTGAATGGTCATATGAGGGAAAAGTCCGATCTGCTGAATGACGTAGCCGATTTTCCGTCTCAGCTCCACCTGGTCCTGCTCCATAATGTTTTCGCCATCGATAAAAATCTTTCCGGATGACGGCTCAATCAGTCTGTTAATCATTTTCATCGTCGTCGTTTTTCCGCAGCCGCTCGGCCCGATAAAACAAATAAACTCGCCTTTTTCGATATTTAAATCAATGCTGTTGACAGCTTTTTTTCCGCCTTTATAGACTTTCGATACATTTTCTAATCTCAGCAATCCGTGCACCTCCGAAGGGTTCCGTTATTTTTCTGAAAAGTATAATCTTTATTATAAGATGAAATTTGTAAAATAAAAAGTTTACAATGTGTTGAAATTATATACAATATACGTATTTTTTCATGTTATCCCGCTGACAATGCGGATGTTCTTACAATCGCTCCAGATAGCTCGCATATCCTGCCGCATCATCTTTTTCATCAACTGTAAAAAATATGATATATTGTCAGCATGAAAAGCCAGTGAAGGGATGATCAGCCGTGGAAAAAAACGCTCTTGATATCATCGGGCATGCTGAAGAGCATCTCATTGAGAGAATCGCCGAGAATATGCATACATTCGGAATGCCGGCCACACTTGGACGTGTGCTCGGTATTATTTATATGAACCGCAAGCCGATGACGTTAAATGAGCTGTCAGAGGCGACCGGGATGAGCAAAACGAGGATGAGCCAGGTGGTCCGCGAAATGACCGATGTCAATCTGGCTGAAAAAGTGTTTGAAAAAGGCGTTCGGAAAGACCTTTATGACGTGGAGCGTGATTATTACCAGACGTTTATCTCCCTGTTTACGGCAAATTGGACAAAGGCGGTCAGCAAAAACAAAATGCTCTATAAAAAGCTGAACCGCGAGCTGACTGAGCTTCTGGAATCGGAAAATCTCAGTCCCGATATTGAAGAAAAAGCCCGTCAGCTTTTGGATGAACTGACGGATTGGCTCCATTATTATGACTGGCTGAGCCGTTTGATAGAATTTTTTGAGAGTGAAGAAGTGTTTCAGCATGTGCCGAAAATAGAAAAAAGCAGCACCCGAAGATAACCGGGCGCTGCTTTTTTAAGTCAGGAAACCAATATCGGGAACATGCCTTTCAGACCGGCGCCGATCATGCCGATGGCCACCACCGCCAAAATCAGCCCCATCAGTCGGGTAATGACGTTCATTTCGGTTTTCCCGAGCTTATTGCTGATGAAAGATGAATAGTGAAAGAAGATGAACGTCATCGCGATGACGGCCGCAATGCCGATAAGCACGCTGATGTAATGGAAGATGCCGCCATGGCCGGCCGACAGACTCATCACCGTCGCGATCGTACCGGGTCCGGCGATAATCGGAATCGACAAAGGTGTCACAGATATATCGGCTTTCTCCTTGCTCTCCCCTTTCTCTTCATGATGGAGAGACTGTACATGAGATTTCTTCGCGTTCAGAAGATTATAAGCGATGCCGAAAATAAAAATGCCGCCCGCGATACGTAAGGCATGAATGTTAATGTCAAACAGTTTAAAGATCAGATGGCCGAAGATTAAAAAAGCCGCCAAGATGATAAACGACAGCACGGAAGCCTTGCGCGCGATCGCTGTCCGTTCTTTCTCCGAGTACCCTTCCGTCAGTGATAGGAAAATCGGCACGTTTCCGATGGGATTGGAGACTGCGAACAGTGAAATGAAGACATGAATGATGAATGAAAACATGCGTACCTCCTTATGACTTGCCGTTATTGAGTTATGTTTTGTTCTCCGCTGTTTCTTATGCATGGTTTTTACCCCGGGGTCTGCTTTTTATAACCTCAGCCGGACAATCTGGAAACAGAAAAAACCGTCCTTGTAAGGACGGTTTTTTCTGTTTGCTATCTCCATAAGCCTTTTCCGAATTTCAACAGCCGATAAAGCATTTTCAATTTTTTTAGCATGCGTTAATTTCCTTTTTCACTCTGAATCAATGCGCCGAGAGACATGATATCTATCAGCTCCAATAAAATTCTACCATAAAGGGTACTTTTTCTCTATTATCAATTCATAGAGAAGGTGATTTGTATATCTTTAGAAAACTCCGTTACATCCGTCCTATTTTCTTTTATAATGTAAATATTGAACAAAATCCCTATATTACTTGTAAAAGGAGTTTTAGAATGTATTGTTCTCAATGCGGCCATCATACTGATGGCGGAAAGTTTTGTGAAAAGTGCGGGGCGCCCCAGCCCGGGCAGGGAGGCGCAGGCCAAACGCAAGGCCAGGCCGCTCAGGCCGGCGCCGCGGCTAAGCAGGCTTCAAAGCAATTTGCCTTATTCGTGCTTGATGTGTTAAAGCGACCGTATCAAACATGTAAAACGACAGGAGGCGAACAGCTTGTCAGCAGCATCATCAACATGGTGCTTTTCTGCCTGGTGACGCCGATTATGTTTTATATTCTCTTAACAGACGGCTTTCGTGACGTCAGTTTTACCGCGATTGTGGTCAAACCGGCGCTTACCTTTGCATTATGCGTTTTTTGCCTGTATCTCTTGATTTTTATCGCTTTGAAGGCCGGCGGCGCGCAGGTGTCATTTAAAGATTCGCTGTCCAGGTTCGGGGCATTTTTGATTCCGTTTACAGCTATTTTGCTTCTTGCCCTCATTTTTATGCTGCTTCATACAACCGTTTGCTTCACCATTCTGGCTGTCGGTCTTTTAGGAGCGGCGTTTGCCGTGCCTCCGCTCATGCTGGCGAGCTATCAGCATCAGCTCACTACTAAGGCGGATATCATTTATTCTGTTATCGTCATCTATTTGATCATTTGCGTAACGTTTCAATTCACGATCAAGCATTATATAAAAGAACTCATGAATTATTTCTTCTTTTAAAAACGGAAACCCCCGCCGCCTGATTGGCGCGGGGGTTTTTTTTATTGAATGGATGTTAAATAAATTCTTCCGTCTTTAACAATGCCGCCATACGTCCAATTGTATGTTCTGAGCTTCGGACTGCCGCCGGCTTTCGTAATATAAAACTCCTCGTACGTATGAATCGTCAGATGAGAGCCTTTCTGTGAAAAGCTTTTGACATTCACTTCATTAAATACTTCGGTCGTCCCCTCGCTGTGCAGTTTTTTGACCAGTTTCTGCTGATCAGCATACAAAGGGCTTCCCTCTTCTAAATTACCCGCCATGATGGCAAAATTGTTAAGGCTGACGGCGCTTGATTGATTTGTCAGGTAATCAGTCATAAACGATGTGACTTGTTCATTCGTGAGGCTGCCTGAAGCTGTATTTCCTTTGGATGATGCCCATGCGGATGTATAGGTTTTCGGCTGGTCGTTTTTTATTTTTTTTACATTTGTCCCAGAAGAATCTGAGGCAGGGTCAGCTTTTTCGAAAACCCATTTTTTATGTTTTGTATCATATGAGAGTACATAGTGAAAGCTCGGCTCAGCCTCTTCCATATCAGGCTTCGTATTCCCGTCGAAATAAGCAGACTCATGAAGCTCTTTACCTGTAACAGTTACTTGCCAGCGGCCGTTCTCTTGAGAAATCGCAAATGAATCCAGATCAAAGCTTGTCTCTTTATACTGATCCTTCAAAAAGGTGCCGGAACTCTTCATGCCGGATACCACTTCTTTCGTCTGCTCTTTCCAGGCGGAACCAGCCTCGGTCATCTGATCGGTATTTCCGTCTGCCATCGCTTTTGTATACTGCTTCGTTGTTTTGACAATCGTGTCCATGATTGTTTGTTGTGTATCTTGATCCGGGATAAGCGTTAAGTCCACATCAGTACTGTTGATCGGGACATCGGCAGTTTTCATTTTCCCCCAAGGAAAATCAGCCTCCACGGCGGCTGTCATGGAACCGTCAGTTAAGAGCGGACCATATGTAACGGATGTAAACGGATCTTTATGGACGGACTTGCCGTTTATCAGCAGATCGCCTTTCGCGCTTTTGAAGCTGTCTGCCGGAGTGAATGTCACATCCTCGGCGTCTAACGGCAGGTCAAACTCAACATTCCGGCTGCCGGCCGCCTCTGCCTCTTGCTTTTTGACAACGTCAACCGTCTCATTTTTAAGCTTGGCTTCCGCCGTGTAGACACCGGGTGCATACGGGCCGAAGATTTGGGTTTCATCGGCTTTTTTGACCGTACCTGTTTTCTCGCTGTTAATATAAAGATCGGCGCCTTTATAATTGCTTGTGACGCGGAAATAAACCGGATCGACTTTCAGTTCGTAATGGTCAAACAAAAGAAGGGTTTTTCCCTCTTTTTTGACGTATACCGCATCTTTTTCTGATGAATTGCCGCGAAGCGCTGCCAGCAGTTCATCGTGTTTCTTTGCGTATGCAAGGAGCGGTTTGACATTGGTCTCATTCAGCTTCAGTTTTTTGTCTGAAGGAGTGAGCAGGGCTGCGAGCTTTTTCGTGTCCCCGTCATGAACCGCCTGTTCGAATTGATCCGTGAGCCTTTTTTCAGATGTCAGCCAGGCTCCGGTTTTATATGCGGCAATCAATAAGATCAGCGCTGCGGCAATGCCGCCCCACATGAAGAGTGTTTTTTTAGGGATCGGCTTTCTCATTTGTGAAGCAGGTTCAGCCGCTTTTACAGCCGCCTGCCGCTCCAGCCGGCTTCCTTTCCCGATCGGTTTTCCGCATTCTTTACAGAAATGCGCTTCTTCATTGTTCTGCTGGCCGCAATGCTTACAAAAAAACATGACTTTCCTCCTATTCAATCTGCAAAACTTGTATAACTTTTCCTATGTTTCATATTTTATAATAAAGTAGAATGATTTTGGAGTTATTTTCAAAAATAGCTGTCGATCATAACGGAGGAGGAGAAACGGACATGCAAAAACTGAGCATCCGAAAAGCCGCGGAGCCGGATGAAGCGCTGTATGAACTATTGCTGCTGGCCGATCCGTCGAAAGAGATTGTCGATGATTATCTTATAAGAGGAGAATGCTATACGGCTTGGACGTCAGACGAGCTTGCAGGGGTTTACGTTTTATTGCAAACAAGGCCTAAAACGATAGAAATCGTAAACATCGCGGTAAAAGAATCGCTGCAGAACAGGGGATTCGGAAAACAGCTGGTGCGGGATGCCATTGAAAAAGCGAGACAATCGGGGGCTGACACAATTGAAATCGGCACCGGAAATTCCAGTATTCATCAGCTGTCACTCTATCAAAAATGCGGATTCCGCATTCAGGCTGTCGACCATGATTTTTTTATCAGACATTATGATGAAGACATTTTTGAAAACGGCATTCAATGCCGGGATATGATACGGCTTTATTTGGATTTATGATAAAAAGGGCGCCGGCTGACAGCGGCGCCCCTTCGTTTACCATTCAGACGGATTGATCCGCTTGTTTCTCTGTATTTCTTTGACTCCCTTGTCTGACTGAAAAAATAGCAAAAACGATCGTAAGGGTCAGTCCGACCGCCGCAAAAATATAATCCGCATTCATCAACAGCAGAAGCCCTGTGTAGACAGCGGCCGACAGCGGTTCACCCATTTTGACAATGGAAAAAATCAGTGCAAAGACCCTTCCGAAATATGCGGCCGGAACCGTCTTTTGGAAATACAGCACCGTTTGCACATCAATATACGAGATGATGATGCCAAGCACCAGGAAAATGATGCACTCAAACCCATGAAGGGGAAAAAACAGGAGCATAATGAGCAGTCCCGCTGCCGTTAACGTCCGCGGGTACAGCCGGTTCAAGCGTTTTGTATTCCATTTGAAAAATACGGCCAGATTGCCCAAAAGCATCCCCGCCTGAAACATTGAATACATGACGGCAAACCATACAGAATAGTTCTGCTGAAAACGCTCCACAGCAAGAATCGGCCCCATTACTGAAATAAGGCCGGCAATGACGAGATTTACGACGAAAAAGTATCCGACCGATGTCAGCCATGCCGCATTTCCTTTCAGCATTCTGTAACCGGCTTTTACATCTTCAGTTCCGTTGCTTTTTTCATCGGGCTGTTCTGAAATACGAATGAACGCGATAAATGCCGCAGAGATCAAAAAAGCAGTTCCGTTTATGGCAAACAGCAGCCCGAACGGAATAGCCGCAATCATGATCCCGCTGATCAATTTTCCGACGATGAGTCCGATCAAGTCACTCGTATTGATCAGAGATGTCGCCTGATCAAGATGCTGTTTGCGGACGAGCAGCGGAATGATCGCGACTTTCGCCGGCGCAAACAGCATCGATTGCAGAGATAGACAAAAGGCGCACACCCCGGCTATCCACACGGTTAATAAATCGTTCGCGCTGAGCACCGCCAAGAGGATCATAATGGCGGCCCGGCCCGTATTGCACAAATACAAGATCGACTTTTTTCGGAATAAATCAATCAGCGGCCCCGCCAGCACGCCAAATGTCAAGGGCACGAGTTCGATAAAAGAAATAACGCCGACAAGAATTTTGCTGCCGGTCAATTCTAACACTAACAGCGGCAGAGCAATGAGCCAGACCCCGTCCGCCGCTGAAGAAAACACCTGTGCACACCAAAGCTTTGCATAGTTCGGTGTTCGATATGTCATATCAGGCCCTTTCTTGATCCTCGTCATCAGAAACACCGCCGAACCATTCCAGCGTTCTCCATGATTCCCGTCTTTCCGTATAATCCTCTTCCATCACCTCAAATACAATGCCGGTATCTTGATTCCGATAAAGCTCCTGCAAAGTATCGGCAGCCCGTCTCAGCAGCTCCTCAGCGATCGTCCCTTCACTCGGATGGCGGCCCTCAAAACAGCGGACACCCCCATGCGGGAACGCAAGCTGGCGAAATGAGCTGAAGTGATAATGCTTAATGCTCTCTTTTATCGACAGAAACTGAAAGAAATCGGGATATTTCAGCTGATCATTTCTGAACATAAGAGCGGAAGATAAGTGAGTCTGATAGGTAATCGCCCAGTGGCACAGATCCCACGTAATACCGACATGCTTCAGATCCAGCTGCACCAGCTCTGTAAAATCCTCAGGATAAATGAAAATCGGATCAAAATCCTCTCCCAGATTCCCGATGATCGGAAGGTTTTCCACACCGATCCAAATGTCTGTCCCTTTCAGCCGCTCATCAAACTCCGCGAAAAACTCAACGATTTTTTTACGGTTTCCTTCCAGGTCATAGACTTGAAATTCCTCAACCGTCATAAATTGATTCGCATGAACGGTTATGCCTTTGGCGCCGTATTTCACAGCGAGCTCCGCAAAGTGATAAAGCTGTTTTTTGATGTGATCTTCATGCACATAATCGGCATGATCTGTCGGGAAATGCAGCGTCAATAATGAAGGATCAAGCTGTTTCGCATATTCCAGCGTCTGATTGAATGTTTTGAGATAATCCGCTTCCCCAAAGGAATGGCCGTCAAAAATATTCGCTTCCAGACCGTATCCCGCTTCCACCCATTTCTCATCGATTTGCTTCGGATCAAGTCCGAAAAACGGAATTTGAGCAATCATAGGACAGTCACCATGTTCCTCTCACAAGCATAAACGCTTCCGCAGCCGAAAAACCCGCTTTTGCTCCCCACACACGGGCATTATGTTCGATCGCCTGCAAAGAGCGGGGATGAGGGAAGTCTCTGAGCTCGGAACCGTAACACGCCATCGATTTCAATTTCGTTTCAAGCTCGTCTTCAATATTAACGAAGAAATTGGCATGAAACTGATCCTTCTGACAGTAATTCCATTCCGTCGAAGACAATGTTTCATAGGCAAAAACCCGTTTTACCGTATGACCGGGAAGCGGACGGGTTGCCGTCATGACCGCTCTGAATACGACAGAGTGGTCAATATTAATGTCACCGCCGTACTGGGTATACACAATGTCAGGCTGAAAACGATTGATTTGTTTCTCCGCTTCCTTCACGACATCCAGCAAATCCATTGAATCCATTCTGTTATCAGGAAGGTTCAGCCTGACAAAATCATGGATGCCCAAAGTGCTGAGCGCCTGCTCCGTTTCTTGATTAGAATGCTCCATAACGGAATCTTCAGGCTTTTTGTAATCCGTTTTTCTTGATGACTTGCCTTCCGCCATAATGACTGCCGACACGCTGTCACCTTGGCGGATATGTTTGGCGAGCGTGCCGCCGACGCCGATAATTTCATCGTCGGGATGCGCTGCAAATACCATTACTTTCATCATATTGCCCTCCTTTAACTAACATTTCAGCTGTATCCGCTCCGCAGTTCATCAGCATATCGAGCATGGAGAGGTGAGGGATATGCTCCCCGAATAATTGAGGATAGCCAAAATGTCGGATCTGCTGATACTCAATGACAATTCCGTTTCTTTCAAAATCGCTTTCTATTAAATAGTCGGAACCCTGACTGCCTGAATAATAACGGTCCGCCCCCAGCTCCTGACAAAGCGCTAAAACAAAATCGCTTTTTTTCTCCTTCCGGCATTCAAGCTCAGAGACATAACAGAACGGCGTTTCAATTCGGAGCTCTTTTCGGAAAAATTCAATGATGTGCATATTCAAATCATGGAGATATTCCCACTCCCGCTGATAGACATCTTGAAAAAAATGCTGGTATCGCTCAAAATAGGGAGCTTTCGCATAGTTCATCTTAATCGCCATCCAATGTTTTTTCCGCCAATCCTGTGTCTGGTCGATTTTCATATGCCGAAGCTCTATGTCTTTATATTGTTTCATCTGCAAAGGCACTGTCAGCCATCTGGGGCCTTGCGGCGTTTTGATTCTGTTGCGGTTGAGAAATCCTTTTTTCTCAAATTGGGCTGTGTCATGAATGGCAAACAGATCCGACTTATACATTTTTTCAAAAAAACCGTACCACGGCAGATAACTGGATTGATGGCCGCTTATTGTGTTCATTCCGGTTTCGTAAAAAGTCGGCATTGTTTTTCTTCAGCTCCCCAATATCGTTTCGGTCTCGCGATTTCTTTACTGTGTGAATAGCCAAAATCAGCCCATTGAAGCTTGCGGCAAATGGCGAATTGCAGGGCGTCACGCATCAATAAGTAAGAGGCCTGCGCTTTTTTTCCCGCCAGGCTGTTTACATTCTGCCAATAATAGAAATGAGAGCGGTCATAGAGAAAAATACTGCTGCTGATCAGCGTCTCATCCTGATAAGCTCCGATCCAAAACATCCGGTCCGCAAACGTGTCAAGCAGCTTTTGGAAAAAGCCCAGGCTCAGCACATAAGCCGCGCCGATTGACGCTGTATGCTCTTTGTAGAGGTCATAAAACGCGCTAAGTTCTTTTCGCCCGATCAGCCGGGTGACAATATTCTCTTTTTCAGCGTATCTGACTGCCGTCCGGGCTTTTCCGGAAATACCCGTCCAAAGCTCGTCAAACGTGTCCGGAAGCGAAAGAATCCGTGTCGCCTTTTCCGTCCATCCTTCCCTGATTTCTTCTGTAAAAGAAGTCTGACCGTACGGCAGCAGCATCCGGGATATGTTCCGGCCGAATATGGCCTGGATTTCACTTTGAAGCCATTCAAATGAGATGGGGCGATCTGAAATAACGCCGCCGTATCCGATCATATTGCCGGATAATACGCCCTTCTGTTCAAAAAGCGGAAGATAGATGACCTGTCCTCCGTCCGTTGTCAGTCTGACAGGGTGAAATGACGTGCCGGGAAGCTCTTCCATGAGGATTCCCCAATCATAGCTTTGAAACAATCCCGCCTGATACATGTCAGCGGCCCGATCCCATGCCTGGCGGGTCGTGCATACTGCTGTTTTTTGCATATTTATCACCACTATTCAGTCTTATTCTGTTGCTCACAATATGATAAAACGGATTCGGCTATATATCTGACTTGCTCCTTTTGAAGAGGAGGTTTAAACGGCAGGGAAAGAACTCTCTTCCAAAGCGGGTCTTCCCCGCCTTCCCCCGCGTATGTTTCATAAATCGGAATACGTCCGAGGGGAAGGTAGTTCCAGCATGTTTGGATGCCTCTTTCGGCTAAATAAACGGAACACCCGTACCGCTCTTCATCCCGGGGAAATACAATTGTTAAATAATTCAGATGTTCTCCTTCTTGGGGCTGGATCATTCTTATGCCGTTTGTTTCTCCCGCCTTTGCAAAGATTTCTCCCGCCGTCTCTAAGTTTCGGAGCGAAGCTGTTACAAGCTGATCCATACGTGAAAGCTGATCATCAATAATGGCTTCCCTTGCCGGATGCATGCGAAGCACGGGTACAACAGCCGGTTTATCCGGCAGAGCTTCGAGCTTTGTGGCTTTCATGGAAGGCATGGCGCCCGCTTTTCTAAACATATATGAAATAGGATGATGCCGTTTCCGTTTCATTACAGCTTGGATTCTTTGATTTCTGATATAGATTCGATAGTCAGCTGCCACTTGGCTGCGCTGTTCCATCGGGAGATTTGCTTTTTGCCGAAGCCATTCTTTCGGCGCGATTAACGCGCCGCCTCCGATACTCGCAAGCGGCTTTGAGGGGCCGAAGCTTAAAATGCCGAAATCGCCCAAACCGCCGGCAAATGTATCCGCTTGTTTTGTAAACATGGCTTGAGCGGCATCATCAATGACAGCAATTCCGTTTTCCTTCGCCCAGTCAATGATAGCGGTATTTTCTCTCCGGCCGTATACATGCGTGAGGATAACCGCACACGTCTGCCTTGTCACTTTTTTTTTGACATCCTCAAAAGATAAGGATAGATGCTCATCCAGCTGCGCAAACACAGGCGTCGCACCGGATTGCAGTACGGCATCAATGACATTCGGGCAGCTGAAGGATGAGAAAATCACTTCTTTCCCCGGCCCGGCCCCCGAATAAGTTAATGCGAGCACCAGTGCCGCACTGCCGCTGGATGTAAGCACAACCCCTTTTCCGTAACGTTTTTCCAGTTTTTCAGTCAGTCCGCTTTGTCCGGCAGTAAGCAAGTGTTTCACTGCGCGCAGACGGCCGCTGACGGAAAACTGTCCGGGATAAACGGGATATTTGACCACTTCCGGGTTTTTAGGAAAGTGAAAGTTTGTGCTTTTGTCTTTCATCTTTTATGATCTCCAGGCCTTCATTCAGACTTACTTTCGGAGCGTAACCGAGCAAACGTTTCGCCTTCTCGATTGACGGCGCCCGCTTAAAAATTTCGATGTCTTTTCCCCTCACGCCGTCTTCGCCCAGTTTTTTAAACAGATAGTTATCCTTCTCTCTGCCTGAGAGCACATTGACTTTTTCAGCCAGTTCTTTTATCGTGATCGGCTGGTCGTTCCCGATATTGAAGTCTTCAAAGACGGCTCCTTCATGAATGAGAGCGAGATAAGTTCCGGTGACGATATCACTGATGTAGCTGAAGCAGCGTATTTGTCCGCCGTCCCCGTAAAGAGGCAGCTCAGAGCCATTCTCGGCCAGGCTGAAAAACTTGTTGATGACAAAATCCTCGCGCTGTTTCGGCCCGTATACATTAAAGTACCGGACGACCCGAATATGAAGTTCGTCGGAAGCCTGTTCTCTCAAATATTCCTCTGATTGCAGTTTGGCTTTTCCGTAAGCCGATTTCGGAAGCTTTCTGCTTGTCTCGGTATAAGGAAAATCCGGTGAATCTCCGAACACTTCTGAACTCGATGAGAAAAGAAGTGTGCTGATTCCCAATTCACCGCATACCTCGGTGACGTTTTTCGTTCCTTCAAAATTGACCCGTATGACGTCTTCTTCATTGCTTCGGCAGCTGTCTACTCCGACCATTGCCGCCAAATGGACAACCGCATCCGCTCCCCGCAGTGATTCGCGGAGGGACGTCCGGTCAAGGATATCCGTTTGGCGGTATTCAGTGTCAAAAGCCGGCTTCTTTTGGTCTGCAATGATGGTGTGATAACCTTTATCCTGTAATAATGCCGCCAGTTCACTTCCGATAAAACCGGCCCCTCCGATAATCGCAATGTGTTTCATGATCCTACCTCCTGGCTGATAGTCAAAACTTCTTTTATAGACTTGACAATATAGCTGCAATCCTCATCTGATAACTGGCTGTAAAGAGGCAGTGATACGATCTCCCGGAAAACACGTTCAGTTACCGGAAGCTCCGCAGGAAAATGTTTTTTATAGTAAGGATGCAAATGCACGGGAATAAAGTGCACGCTCAGCCCGATTTGTTTTTCTTTCATTTTCTCAATAAACAGATCTCTGTCCATACCGCCGTTTTCTCGAATGCGCAAAATAAATAAATGCCATGAGTGCGTTATGCCGTTTGGAATGTCAGAAAGCGGAAGCGCCGCTTTATCAGATTGACCCCACAGTTCACGTATATAAAATTGAGCGATCTGTTCCCGTTTTTCTTGAATGTCGTTTGCGCGTTTCAATTGAACCAGACCGAGCGCGGCCTGAATATCCGTCATATTATATTTAAAGCCCGGCAGTAAAACGTCGTATCTCCAGCTGCCTTTTTCACCGTACCGGTTCCAGGCATTTTTTGTGATGCCGTGCCATCCGTACAGCCTCGCTCTTTCTGCGGCCTGTTCGTCTTTCATGACGAGGGCTCCGCCTTCCCCCGTTGTAATATTTTTGGTGGCATAAAAGCTGAAGCACACGGCATCGCCGTGAGTGCCGATCATGCTTCCGTTATATTTTGTACCGAGCGCATGAGCGGCGTCTTCAATCAGATACAATCCGTTTTCTTTACAAATGGATTGCAAGTTTTCCAGATCAGCCGGATAGCCGGCAAAATGAACCGCAATTAACGCTTTTGTGCGCGGCGTTATTTTCTTCCTGACATCTTCAGGATCGGCACATAGACTTTTCTCGCATATATCCGCAAACACCGGAACGGCTCCGGCGTGCAGAATGACATTGACGCTGGAACAGAACGTGAAGCTCGGCACGATGACTTCATCGCCTTCTCCCACCCCGAGCGCCAATAAAGCCATATGTAATGCAGCGGTGCCTGAATTACAGCTGATGACGTGTTCAGCTCCTATACATTCTCCCAGCTTTTTTTCAAAATCGATTACCTTCGGGCCTTTCGAAATCCAGCCCGATTGAATCGTTTCGGTTACGCTTGCGATTTCTTCGTTTGTCATATCAGGTCTGTGAAAAGAGATAAATCGATTACTAATGACGGTTCCCTCCTATAAAGTGACAACTCTGCAATTGTCGGCTGATTTTTCCTTGCATACATTTCTTGTGTCAAAGATAATCGGTGAGGCATCCTTCAAAATACTGTAGTCGATGACATCGTGATCTGTATGAATGATGATGACGTCGTACTGATTGATTTGTTCTTTTGTGAATGGGACAGATTGTTTGCAGCTTCCGTCATTCAAGCGGATCTCGCTGATAAACGGATCATGATAATCAATCGCGCATCCCTTGTCCATCAATTCTTCCATTATCGTAAACACTGAGGATTCACGCGGGTCATTTGTATTTTTTTTATAAGCGGCCCCTATTATTAAGATGCTGCATTTGTCTTTGCCCGCCAGTTTCAAAGCATAGTCAGAGACAGAAATCGGCATGTTGGAATTGATTTCGTCCGCGAGATCAATTAATTTTGTCTGCAGCCCTTTTTCATTCGCGATCCATTTGAAGTAAAAAGGATCAATCGGGATACAATGGCCTCCGACTCCGGGGCCCGGGATAAATTTTTGAAAGCCGAACGGCTTCGTGTCCGCCGCGCAGATGACTTCCCATATATCAATATCAAGTTCACGGCAATTAAGCGCCATTTCATTGATAAGAGCTATATTGACATAACGATAAGTATTCTCTAGGAGTTTAGCTGTTTCAGCTACTTCGGGTGAGGTGACCGGGTGAATGCTTGTAACAATGGTACTGTAAAACGCTGAGGCAAGTTCTGTGCAAGTCTGTGTGGTACCGCCGACTACTTTAGGAATATCTGAAACTTCATATTGCCTGTTGCCCGGATCGATTCTTTCCGGAGAATAAGCCGTAAAAAAGTCTGTTCCTATTTTCATGCCGCGGCTTGATGCCATTCTGTCGGCAATCTTTTTTTTCGTTGTTCCGGGATAGGTGGTGCTTTCTAAAATTAAAAGCTGATGCTGCCTTCCATAAGCAATCATGCTGTCAACTGCACTGTCGATGTAGGTTAAATCGGGGATCTTGTCTTTTTTGTTCAGGGGTGTCGGCACACATATCACAATGATGTCGCATTTTTGGATGAGCGACATGTCGGCGCTGATTTGAAAGCGTTTTGTTTGTAAAGCCGAGTTCAGTCTGTCGTCCTCTATATCTTGAATATGGCTGCTTCCGGCGGCTAACAAGGAAACCTTTTCACTGTTTTTGTCGAATCCGATAACATTGTATCCTTTATCGACACATTCCAGCGCAAGAGGGAATCCCACATATCCCATGCCTAACACGCCTACAATCGCCTGCTTCGTTTCAATCAGATGTAACAGCCGTTTTTGACCAAGGTTGCTGGCTTCTTTTGTGACAGTATTCATTTTTCGCCCCCTAATAGATAGAAAAGAGTATTGTTTTTTACAATTTAAAACAAATATCGATCGATATCGCAATTATAACAAAAGTTAAAATTTGATAAATGAGTTTTACATCCTTTTATAAATTAGGTATTATCTATTTATTTTTCTTTTATTTGTAAAATAAAATCCTGTCAAATGGTATATATCTGGTAACGAGTGAGAAAATCTCCCTTAATTAAGAGAATATACAGAAAACAATATAAAAAAACAGGCCGAAGCCTGTTTTTTATTCTTTCACTGCCTCAGTTACAGCCGCGGAAACGAGTGATCCCGCTTTCTCTAATCGTTCTTTGCTGATGTGTTTCATATTATCATTCTCAGTGTGATACCAGGGCCCCGGCTCCTGTGTATCGGGGCTGAGCCAAATCCAGTTAGCCGACGGAATCCCCGCTTCATAAAAAGAGACATGGTCTGAGTAACCAAGCTGAATCAGGTTGGGCTTGACCAACCGGAATTTTTCAGCGGCTTTTTCAGCATACCGGACGCTCGGGTTTTCCTTGCCGTCAGGAGTCGTGACACACATTTGACTCGCTTCTTCCCAGTCAGTCGCAATCATATCGGCATTAAAATTGGCCTGACTGTGCTTTCTTTCATTGTTCGTGAGTGTACTGACGTAATAAGATGAACCCGCAGACCATAATTCTTCTGCACCGAACAGGATAAAGCGGATCTCTTTGTCTTTCGGTATGTGTGTGAATTGCTTGCTGATTTCCAGAACGGCAGATGTGCCTGAGGCGTTATCATCCGCTCCGGGCGCGCCTTTTACGCTGTCATAATGCGCTGTGACATAAATAATATCAGCATCAGAAGAGTTGGCCTGTGCCGCTTTGCGCGTTCCTATAATATTTTGTGAGGTGCGGTTTTTATAGTTTTTAAATTGAATGACTGCCTGCTTTTCCTGCAGCAGTGCTTCACCGTCTTCTTTTTTCATACCCGCCGCCGGTATCGTGATTCCTTTATCGGTATGCGGACGGACGGCGAGCGGTTTTGTTGTCTGATTATAAATAATGACTGCTTTGGCTCCCGCTTGTTCGGCATGTTTGATCTTTTGAGAAACGGGGATCTTTCCTTCGCGTATCACTGCAATTTTTCCTTTGGCTCCTGTTACGTCATTGCGTGATCCGCAGCCGCCGTCAAAAATCCCGCCTTCTATTTTGAGCTCTTTTTCAACAGCGGATTGATCAGCGGAGCGGAGCGGGAATTCATGATCTCCCGCTGTGACTGAACCTGAAAAGTACTTTTTCAACGGAAATGATTGTACTTTGACACTAGCGCCTTGAGCCCGCAGACGATTCGATATGTATTCAGCCGCTTCCTTTTCTTTCGCAGTTCCGGTTTCCCGCGGACCGATGGTTTCACTCAGATCATGCATAGTGTCCAATGCCTCATCAGCATCAAAAACCGGCGCGGTCACAGTTGAATAAGCATGAGTTTCGGACAGCGGCCCGGCAGACGCGCCCCATATGACGCTTGCTGCCACCGCGGCTGACATAAATGAAAATTTCATCATAATCCCTCCTCTTATTAACACCTCTTCCCTTTCGATTGAAGTACACTGATTCCTTTAAAAAGGGGAAAAATGAATATTATTGACCAAATGAAGATGATGAAAAAGGAGGGAAAAGCCCGGGAGCATAAAAAAACGCCGGGAGAATATCTCCCGGCGTCCATTCCATTACTTATTCAAGTTATAGAAAGAGTTGATACCGTGGTATTGAGCAGTTTCAGCCAACTGATCTTCGATGCGAAGAAGCTGGTTGTATTTCGCAACACGGTCCGTACGGGACGGAGCACCTGTTTTGATTTGTCCTGCATTAGTTGCCACAGCAATGTCAGCGATTGTGCTGTCTTCAGTTTCACCTGAACGGTGAGAGATAACAGCAGTGTAGCCTGCGCGTTTCGCCATTTCGATCGCATCGAATGTTTCAGTCAATGTACCGATTTGGTTTACTTTGATCAGGATAGAGTTGCCTACGCCGTTTTTGATACCTTCAGCAAGCTTTTTCGTGTTTGTAACGAAAAGGTCGTCACCGACAAGCTGAACTTTTTTGCCAAGACGCTCTGTAAGAAGTTTGTGGCCTTCCCAGTCGTTCTCGTCAAGTCCGTCTTCGATAGAGATGATTGGGTATTTAGAAACCATTTCTTCGTACCAGTCAACCATTTCAGCAGATGTTTTCACAACGCCTTCGCCAGACAGATGGTATTTGCCGTCTTCCTTGTTGTAGAACTCAGAAGATGCAGCATCCATCGCAAGTTTCACTTCTTCGCCAGGTTTGAAGCCGGCTTTTTCGATCGCCTCAACGATTGTTTGAAGCGCTTCTTCGTTAGAACCAAGGTTCGGAGCGAATCCGCCTTCGTCACCTACAGCTGTGTTCATTCCTTTAGCAGAAAGAACTGATTTCAGGCTGTGGAAGATTTGAGCGCCCATGCGAAGCGCTTCACGGAAGTTAGGCGCGCCTACAGGCATGATCATGAATTCTTGAATGTCTACGTTGTTGTCAGCATGCTCTCCGCCGTTTACGATGTTCATCATCGGTACAGGAAGCGTTTTTGAGTTGAATCCTCCAAGGTATTGGTAAAGAGGAATCTGTAAGAAATCAGCAGCTGCGCGCGCACAAGCCATAGATACGCCAAGGATTGCGTTCGCACCGAGTTTGCCTTTGTTTTCAGTTCCGTCAAGCTCGATTAAAAGCTGATCGATTGCGTTTTGTTCAGTTACGTCAAAGCCGAGAAGCTCTGGAGAAATGATTTCGTTTACGTTGTTAACAGCAGTTAACACGCCTTTTCCAAGGTAACGGTCTTTGTCGCCGTCACGAAGCTCAACCGCTTCGTATTCACCTGTAGAAGCTCCGCTTGGCACTAATGCGCGGCCGAAAGCTCCTGTTTCTGTATATACTTCAACTTCAACTGTTGGGTTGCCGCGGGAGTCAAGGACTTCGCGTGCATAAACATCAACAATGTATGGCATGAGTTTGTCTCTCCTTTTGATTTACGCTTATTTTTGAATTAAAGATGTTCCGGTCATTTCTTTCGGTTTTTCAACACCGAGAAGGTCTAATAACGTTGGTGCGAGGTCGCCTAGGATTCCGCCTTCGCGCAGCGTCACGCCTTCTTTCGTCACAATGACAGGGACTGGGTTTGTCGTATGGGCAGTGTGCGGTTCGCCTGTTTCTGTAATCAGAATGTCCGCATTACCGTGATCAGCGGTAATGATGGCATGTCCGCCTTTAGCGATGATGGCGTCAACCACTTCGCCTAAGCATTCGTCCACTGCTTCAATTGCTTTAATCGTCGGTTCGACCATTCCGGAGTGGCCGACCATGTCAGGGTTTGCAAAGTTCAGGATGATCGCGTCGTGCTTGTCAGCCGCGATTTCTTTTACAAGAGCATCCTTCACTTCATACGCGCTCATTTCAGGCTTCAGGTCATATGTCGCGACCTTCGGCGAGTTAATGAGGATGCGCTCTTCGCCCGGGAATTCTTCTTCGCGGCCGCCGCTCATAAAGAACGTAACGTGCGGATACTTTTCAGTTTCTGCAATGCGAAGCTGTTTTAACCCGTGCTGTGCCAATACTTCACCGACCGTATTGTCAAGGTTTACCGGTTTAAAAGCCACATATCCGTCAACAGATTCACTGAAGTGAGTCAGGCAGACGAAATACAGGTTTTTCGGATGATTTTCACCGCGGTCGAAATCGCGGAAATCTTTGTTGGTAAACGTGTTTGAAATCTGGATGGCGCGGTCTGGTCTGAAATTATAGAAAATCACAGAATCGCCGTCATGAATTTTCGCAACGGGTTCACCGTTTTCTTTTGTGATGACGGACGGAATGACGAATTCATCATGAATGCCGTTCGCATAAGAATCGTCGACTACATCCATCGCGCTGCGGTAAGACGGGCCTTCGCCGTAAGCCATTGCGCGGTACGCTTTTTCCACACGGTCCCAGCGTTTGTCGCGGTCCATGGAGTAGTAGCGTCCGGAAATGCTGGCGATTTCGCCGACACCGATTTCTTCGATTTGCTCATTCAGCTGCTGAATGTAAGTTTTCGCTGTTTGCGGACCTACATCGCGGCCGTCGAGGAAACCGTGAATATACACCTTCGTCAGTCCTTCACTTTTCGCAAGCTTCAGCAGCGCGAATAAATGATTGATATGACTGTGTACGCCTCCGTCAGAAAGAAGGCCGAACAGGTGCAGCGCTTTGTCGTTGTCTTTCGCGTTTTTGATGGCGTCAAGGAACGTTTGATTGCGTTCGAATTCGCCTTCGCGGATGGCAACGTTCACGCGTGTTAAGCTTTGGTACACAATACGTCCTGCGCCGATATTCAAATGACCGACTTCAGAGTTCCCCATCTGTCCTTCAGGCAGTCCGACTGCTTCGCCTGATGCCGTCAGCGTCTGATGAGGGTATTGGTTCCAATAACGGTCGAAATTCGGTTTTTTCGCTTGTGCGACTGCGTTTCCGACTGTTTCATTGCGTAATCCGAACCCATCAAGAATGATGAGTGCAGCTGGTTTTTTACTCATATTGACCTTCCTCCAATAATTGAACGAATGACTGCGGTTCAAGGCTTGCGCCGCCGACCAAAGCACCGTCAATATCGGACTCTGCCATATATTCTTTAATATTTGCAGGTTTTACGCTGCCGCCGTATTGAATGCGGAGCTTGTCAGCAGTTTCCTGGCTGAAGCTTTCAGCAACGACTTTACGGATATGCGCGCAGACGTCGTTAGCATCTTTCGCTGTAGAAGATTTGCCTGTTCCGATTGCCCAGATTGGCTCGTACGCAATAACAGAAGCAGCAACTTGCTCTTCAGAAAGACCCGCAAGACCTTTTTTCACTTGATCGGCAACAAGATCATTTGTTTTTCCGGCTTCGCGCTCTTCAAGCGTTTCACCTACGCAAATGATCGGCACAATGCCGTGTTTGAAAGCGGCATGCGCTTTTTTGTTAACTGTTTCATCAGTTTCAGCGAACATTTCACGGCGCTCAGAGTGGCCGATGACGCAGTAATCCACGCCAAGGTCTTTCAGAGCGACCGGGCTGATTTCACCTGTGAACGCACCGTTTTCTTCAAAATGCATGTTTTGGGCGCCGACTTTCAGGTCAGTTCCTTTAACAGCAGAAGTCAGCTTTTCTAAGAAAAGAGCTGGTGCGCAAACAACGGCTTCCGCTTTGTCTGCTGCTGGAATGGAAGATTTCACTTCTTCAACGAAGCTGACAGCTTCGCCGAGTGTTTTGTTCATTTTCCAGTTACCGGCTATAATTGGTTTTCTCATCTGTTCCACTTCCTTATAGCAGTTTTTATTTATCGTTCAGCGCAGCTACACCCGGAAGCTCTTTGCCTTCCATGAATTCAAGGGATGCGCCGCCGCCTGTTGAGATATGGCTCATTTTGTCAGCAAGGCCGAATTTTTCAACGGCTGCCGCAGAGTCTCCTCCGCCGATGACAGAGTATGTATCGTTTGCCTCTGCCAATGCTTCAGCCACTGCTTTTGTGCCTTGAGCGAACAAGTCGATTTCGAATACGCCCATCGGTCCGTTCCATACGACAAGTTTGCTGTTTTTGATAACTTCAGCGTACGTTTCGCGGGTTTTCGTTCCGATGTCGATCGCTTCTAAATCACTTGGGATCTCAGAGATCGGCACGATTTGGACGTTTGCATCGTTAGAGAAATCATCAGCAACGAGAACGTCTTCCGGCATATAGAATTTAACGCCTTTTTCTTTCGCGCGGTCCATGAATGATTTTGCAAGTTCGATTTTATCTTCTTCAAGAAGAGATTTACCGACTTCATAACCAAGCGCTTTTACGAATGTGTAAGCAAGACCTCCGCCGATGATCAAGTTGTCCACTTTATCAAGCAGACTTTCGATTACACCGATTTTGTCTTTTACTTTCGCGCCGCCGATGATTGCCGTAAACGGGCGCTCAGGATTTGTCACGGCTTTGCCGAGAACGTCAAGCTCTTTTTCCATCAGGAATCCTGCAACCGCCGGCAGATGCTCGGCAATTCCGGCTGTAGATGCGTGAGCACGGTGGGCAGCACCGAATGCGTCATTGACATATACATCCGCAAGCTCAGCAAATGCTTTAGCAAGCTCAGGATCGTTTTTCTCTTCACCAGCGTAGAAACGTACGTTTTCCAATACAAGAACGTCTCCGTCCTTCATATCAGAAATTTGTGCTTTTACAGCATCGCCGTAAGCTTCATCCGCTTTTTTCACTTCTTTGCCGAGCAGTTCGCCTAAGCGTGCAGCGACAGGAGTTAAACGAAGCTCCTCAACCACTTCGCCTTTCGGGCGGCCTAAGTGGCTCGCAAGAAGGACTTTCGCGCCTTGGTCTGCAAGGTGTTTGATTGTTGGAAGCGCAGCGCGGATACGAGTATCGTCTGTTACTTCCCCGTCTTTCATTGGAACGTTAAAGTCAACGCGGCAGAATACGACTTTGCCTTTTACGTCGATGTCTTTTACTGTTTTTTTATTCATGCCTTAGGAGATCCTCCTTCAAAATGGTTTGCATAGCACGAAAAACGTGAAACGTGAAACCGCCTCATGATGCTTCCGCCGCGGGGCAGATTGCAACTTCCGGGCACGGGGCAGATCGTTTTCTGAGCCAGGGCAGGCGGCTCAGAAAACGAAAGTGCCGCGGAAACTTCAAAACGCGGACGTTCTGCAGCAATCCGGCGCTTTCTGAAAGCCGGTTCTCATGGAAAAAGGGAAAGGGAGTCCGTCCCCTTCCCTTGTCCGCTTTCATTATAGCGTTTCTGTCCGAAAGAACCAAGTCCGGCCCTTTCCGGGAGCTATGAATTAAAGACCTTGTTTTGCGATGTAAGCTGCAAGGTCAACAACGCGGTTAGAGTAGCCGCTTTCGTTATCGTACCAAGAGATTACTTTTACCATGCTGCCTTCCATAACCATTGTAGAAAGAGCATCGATTGTAGAAGAGTTAGCATTGCCGTTGTAGTCTCCGGATACTAATGGCTCTTCGCTGTAGCCAAGGATTCCTTTAAGATCGCCTTCAGCCGCTTCTTTAAGAGCTGCGTTTACGTCTTCAGCCGTTACGTCTTTGTTCAGTTCAGCAACTAGGTCAACAAGAGAAACGTTTGGAGTCGGCACACGCATAGCTCCGCCGTTCAGCTTGCCTTTCAGTTCAGGAAGAACAAGGGAAACTGCTTTAGCAGCACCAGTTGATGTAGGAATGATGTTTTCAGCTGCTGCACGCGCACGACGGTAGTCTTTGTGCGGAAGATCAAGAATTTGCTGATCGTTTGTGTAAGAGTGAACAGTTGTCATCATACCGCGTTTGATGCCGAATTTGTCGTTAAGTACTTTTGCAAACGGCGCAAGGCAGTTTGTTGTGCAAGATGCGTTAGAGATAACATCGTGGTTAGCCGCATCGTATTTGTCTTCGTTAACACCCATAACGATTGTGATATCTTCTTCGTTAGCAGGTGCAGAGATGATAACTTTTTTCGCGCCTGCTTCTAAGTGTTTCGCAGCGTCTGCGCGTTTTGTGAAGAAACCAGTAGATTCAACTACGATTTCAACGCCTTGTTTGCCCCAGCTGAGTTTCGCAGGATCGCGCTCAGCAGAAACTTCGATTGTTTTGCCGTTAACAACAAGGTTGCTGCCGTCAACTTTAACTTCTGCATCTAATTTTCCGTGTACGGAATCATATTGTAAAAGATGAGCAAGCATGTTAGCGTCTGTTAAATCGTTAACCGCTACTACCTCAACTTCAGGATTGTTTAATGCTGCGCGGAATACGTTACGTCCAATACGACCAAAACCGTTAATACCGACTTTTACTGCCATGATTATTTCCTCCTTTAAATAAGTGAGAGATATTTATATTGAGGGACTGTTATCCCTTAATAACTTCTTTGCGGCTCCTTCGTCCGTGACGAGGACCGTGTTTCGCTGCTTTTTAAAATAAGCTTCGATTGCTTCTGCTTTTGATGATCCGCCCGCTACTGCGATAATGTCGGGAATGGCATCGAGGTCATCAAGCTGCATTCCGACTGAATGCACCTTGTGAACGACTTCTCCGTCCGCATTAAAGTAGTAGCCGAATGCCTCTGTCACCGCATGATTGTCATCTATTTTCTTCAAATCTTCCAAAGGCGTGTTTCTTCGCTCCGCCATTGTTCTAGCTTCGCCGATTCCGTGAACGAGCATACTCGCTGATTTAATCGTGTGAAGCACCTCTTTTACGGAAGGCTCTTCAATAATAGATGAGTAGGCGCCTTGTGACAGCTGCCCGGGAACGAACAAAAGCCGGTAAGTGCCTGAAGCCTTTTCCGCCATATGTGCGCATATGGTGTTCGCCTGGTTTTTCACATCTTCGCCTAAACCGCCTCTTGCGGGCACAAACAGGAGCTCGCGGTTTTTTGAATCCGGCGTCATCATATCGGCGACGGCTTCAATTGTCGTACCGCCGGTTACAGCGACGATATTTTTGCCTGAAAATCTCTTTTTCATACATGCAACGGCCGCTCTCCCTAATTCTTTTTTGACCCAAGGAGATTGGTCGCTGTCTCCGGAAACGATAATGGCGTCTTTCAGATTAAGCCGCTCTTTTAATGTCTTTTCCAAAAGCGTCAACCCTAAAACATCCTTCATCGTATCTTCCAGAATCGAAAGCAGTGAATAGCCCTCTTCCGTCATTGTCATGCCGTTTGTTTTAATATCGATGAGATTCTGTTCTTTCAAAAACTGAACCTCGCTTCTGAGAACGCGCTCGGTCAATCCGAGACTGGCTGCAAGACTTCTGCGGCCGATCGGTTCGGTAAGCCTGATATACTGCAAGATTTCAAATCTTTTCTGCATCACAAGCAAAAGATCAGGCAATAATTTTTTTTGAGCTTGTATTAACTGGTTCATGACTCAAACGTTCCTTCCTATTCATACTGGACAGAAAATGTCCCGCTATGACAAAAAACGTCCCATCATAGCCAAAAAAAATTATGTCTGCTTTCTTTAATTATTTTAACAGGATGACATTGTTAATTCAACTGTTAAAGGTCAATTCCTCGACATTCTTCGCAGGATTTTCCAGTATCTCCTTGATACAGTCATTATATACAGAAACGGAATGAAGGTGACAGACAAAAGCCCGCCGGAGCGGACTTTTGTCGTAAAACGCTTTCATTTTATCCAGAGTTTTTCTATTTCTTCTAATGATTTATTTTTCGTCTCAGGGCAAATCGTCACGACAAACAAGAAACAGAGAATATTAATGACGGCGAATATCCAGAAGGTGTACGCGAGCCCTAACCCGCTGATCATCATCGGCACGAACTGGCCGATCGCCCAGTTGGCCCCCCATAAGAATATCGTCGCAATACCGGCGGCGCGTGCGCGGAGGTGGTTCGGAAAGATCTCCGAAATCATGATCCACGTAATCGGCCCGACTGATACGCAGAAAGCGGCGACGAATCCCAATATGATGACGACTAAAGCCGGACCGCTCGCCAGCTGATAATAAAAGGATGCCCCGATTAAGATCATGAACAGCGCCATAAAGGCAGATCCGACCCCCATCAGCTTTTTCCGGCCCACCTTATCGACTAAAAGAACCGCGATAATGGTGAAAATCACTTCAACGACACCGACGATGCATGTCGTGATAAACCCCGCATTCTGTCCGAAGCCCATCATTTTGAAAATTTCCGGCCCGTAATACGTAATTGCGTTCATGCCGATGACCTGATTGAATAAAGCCAGCAGAATCCCGATCACAAGCGCTTTTCTCAGCCCCGGTTTAAACAGCTGAGACAATGAACCCATTTTTTCTAATTGTAAAGACGTTTCGATTTGTTTGATTTCTTCTTTCGCGGTCTGCTCGCCGTTAATGCGCGTCAGCACGGCGAGGGCTTCATTCCGGCGCCCCGCTTTCGCAAGCCAGCGCGGACTTTCCGGCACGATAAGCAGCACGATAAAAAAGATGACGGACGGAATCATGCCGTAAGCGAGCATCCACCGCCAGCCGGTGTGCACTCCCCATTCATATGAGCCGGATTGCTGGACGGCGAGGTTAATAAAATAAGTGCCGGATATCCCTAATATCGTAAACAGCTGATACAGTGAAGACAGACTGCCGCGTATGGCCGGCGGAGCCGCTTCGGTAATATACGTGACAGAAAGCGAGGAGCCCATGCCGATTCCCAGACCGCCGATGACTCTGGCGATCACTAAGGAAGACACACTTTGAGAAAGCGCAGAGACAACCGCTGACACCGCAAACAACAGCGCCGCTGCCATCAAAATCTTTCTCCGTCCGAAACGGTCACTCAAAAATCCGGAAATCCCGACGCCGAAAACACCGCCGATCATAATGCTTGAAATCACGAGCCCTTCCATAAAAGGACTTAAGCGGTACAAATCTTTCAGGAAACCGATAGCGCCGGAAATCACCGCCGTGTCATAACCGTACAAAAGCCCTCCCAGTCCGGCCGCGCATGAGATGAGAATGACAAACCACTTGGAATGCTGCCGAGTGACAGGTACATTTGAGCCAATTGGTGCCGGGTGATTCTTCATGAATTTTACCCTCCCGCGAATAATAGAATAAAAACGCTTACAAATCTGAGTGCGGCGCTTGATGTTGCTTTGTTTTCTTCAGAACCGCCACATTTGTACGTACTTATGAAGAATTTTATCTAAAAATGAGGAAAATTAGTACGTACAAATAAAGAATAAGCAGTTTTTCATAATCTGTCAATTATTTTTACAGCTTGATGAAAGGGCTTACTATGTTATACTGGAATTTGTCCGTATACATTTTGGAGGAATTGATATGCTACCGAAATATGCTCAAGTAAAAGAAGAAATTTGTTCATGGCTGAATCAAGGAAAAATACAGCCGGACGAAAAGCTGCCTACGGAAAATGAGCTGATGCAGCAGTTCGGCGTCAGCCGCCATACCATCAGAAAGGCGATCGGAGATTTGGTCTCGCAAGGGCTGCTGTACAGCGTTCAGGGCGGAGGCACCTTTGTCGCTTCACGCACGGCGAAATCAGCCATGCATTCAAACAAAACGATCGGTGTCATTACAACGTACATATCAGACTATATTTTCCCGAGCATCATCAGGGGAATCGAATCTTATTTAAGCGAACAGGGCTATTCCATGCTGCTGACGAGCACCAACAACAATACAGAAAGTGAACGGCGCGGTCTTGAAAACCTGCTGTCCAAAAATATAGACGGGCTGATTGTCGAGCCTACGAAAAGCGCGCTGCAGACGCCCAACATCGGCTACTATCTCAATCTGGAGAAAAACGGCATTCCGTTTGCCATGATTAACGCCTCTTATGCGGAGCTGGCCGCACCAAGCTTTTCCGTCAATGATGTCAAAGGCGGCATGATGGCTTGCGAATACGTCATGTCCCTCGGCCACACGCACATTATGGGAATCTTTAAAGCAGATGACACGCAGGGCGTCAAACGGATGAACGGCTATCTGCAGGCGCATCGGGAGCGCGGGATTTTCCCGTCTCCGGACATGATCGTCACTTACACGACTGAAGAAAAAGAAACCGTGCTTCTCCAAAAAATTAAGCATACCCTTGAGCAAAACAGCGGATCACACCCGACGGCCATTCTTTGCTACAATGACGAAATTGCGCTGAAGACGATTAATCTTCTCAGGGAATTCGGGTTAAAGGTGCCTGATGACGTATCGGTCATGGGCTATGACGATTCACATTTCGCCCAGATTTCCGAGGTGAAGCTCACCTCTGTCAAGCATCCGAAATCCATTATGGGGAAAGCGGCGGCAAAATACGTCATCGACTGCTTAGAGCATAAAAAACCGAAGAAGGATGACGTCGTGTATGAACCGGAACTCGTCATCCGGAATTCAGTCAGGCGGATCGGTGAATAAAAAAAGCAATGTGCACGGCACATTGCTTTTTTTGCTCAGCTGTTTTTTAATTCGGCGATGATTTCAAATGATCTCATTCTGTCGGCATGCTCAAAGCTTTCTGAATTCACCATGATTTCATCCGCCTGTGTTGTCCGGATGAAGCTTTCCAGCTTTTCCTTCACACGCTCCGGTCCGCCAACGATCGTTGAACTGAGCTGTTCATTGACCATCGCTTTTTCATACGGCGACCAGATTTGATCCATGTCTTCAACAGGAGGCTTCAGCTGGTTCGGCGTGCCGCGGACGAGGTCTAAAAATCTTTGATAATGCGATGTTGCCAGATGCTCCGCCTTTTCGTCCGTATCGGCGGCAATGACGGTGACGCCGACCATCGCGTACGGTTGATCCAGTACGTCTGATGGACGGAAGGAGCTGCGGTACAGCTCAAGGGCGGGCACGGTGTTTTTCGGTGAAAAGTGAGCCGCAAAGGCGAACGGAAGCCCGAGCTCTCCCGCAAGACGCGCGCTGAAGCCGCTTGAGCCCAAAAGCCAGATCGGCACGTCCAGCCCTTCGCCCGGAATGGCGCGGACTTGATTGCGCACATTGCCTGTCGGTTTGAAGTAATTTCTCAATTCTTCAAGCTGCTCCGGAAAATCTTCCCCGCTGTTTATGTTTCTTCGTAAGGCTCTCGCCGTTAATTGGTCGGTCCCCGGCGCGCGTCCGAGCCCCAGGTCAATCCGGCCCGGATACAACGTTTCAAGGGTTCCGAATTGCTCCGCGATCACAAGTGAAGAATGATTCGGCAGCATAATACCCCCAGAGCCGACGCGGATTTTTTTCGTGCCGCCGGCGATGTGGCCGATCAGCACCGCCGTTGCCGAGCTGGCAACTCCTTCTATATTATGATGCTCCGCAAGCCAATAGCGATTATAGCCCCACTCCTCGGCGCGGCGCGCTAAATCCATGCTGTTGCGGAACGATTCAGCAACCGTTCCCCCCTGTACGACCGGCGATAAATTCAATACGGAAAACGCAGTATCTTTCAATGTATGTTCAGCCATCGTTTTCTCCTTTATGGTTTAGTGTAAGCAGATCTTAAACAAGGTCTCTACCACACACCTTACCACAGCTTTTCCCGTGAGTTAAACAATTTGATTCGATGATCTTCGAACAATCAGTCAGCGGCGGTTTTCTTACGGATGAACAGCTCCTCGGCGACATCAATAAAAAGCTTGGCGGCAAGTGATGCGTCTTTCATGGAAGGAACCGCCAGCTGTACCTCCCTGAATACATCCGGCGTAAACTCTTTAATCATCACTTCTTCCGGGAGGGGATTGCCAGCCATGGACATATCGGATAAGATTGCCATGCCCAACCCCTCCCGCACCATATTGATGGACGTGCTGACATTAAACACGGTAAAGGCGGCGCAAAGTTCGGCACCGGCTTGTTTAAACAGGCCTGCAAAAGGTGACGTGTAACCGCCTTCGCAAACCACCATCGGTTCACCGTCCAGATCTTTTATCGTTACGGTTGAGCGTGAGGCGAGAGGATGATCTTTATGCATAACCGCTGCCATTTTGTCTTTTTTCAGCAGAAAGTAATCCATATCCTCTGTCGGGAACAGCAGAATGCCCGCGTCAATCAACCGGGATTGCAGCCATTCTTTTACTTCGTCCGCCGTTCCTTCATGAAGCACCAGCTCAAGCTTCGGATACCGTTTTTTAAAGACGCTGATCAGCTTTGGAATGAAATAAGCGGAAGCGGCCGGAAATGTGCCGATGTGAATCGTTCCCTGTTCAAGCCCTCTTTCCGCGGCCGCCAGCTGCTCGGCTTTTTCTATGCCTTTGAGCACCTCTCTGATATGGACGAGAATTTTTCCGCCCGTGTCCGTGAGCCTTACGCCGTTGCGGCGCTCGCGGATGATCAGCTTGATGCCGAGCTCTGACTCAAGCGCAGAGATGGCATGGCTGACGGCGGGCTGCGTCATATTCAGCGCCTGCCCCGCTTTTGTAAAGCTTCCCGTTTCAGCGATTTGAACAAAAACCCGCAGTTGTGTAACTGTCATAACGTTTTACTTATGCTCCTTATAAAAAAGATTCATTTTATTTATCTTACTGATTACCGTATCATATGATGGAATTGTTCTACAAGGAGTGAACGACGTGAAACAGCTTTCGAAAATACAGACGGCTCTTATGCTGGCGTTTCTAGTCACGGTGTGGGGAATTAACTGGCCGCTGACAAAGGCCGCGCTTGCCTATTCGCCGCCTCTTCTGTTTGCCGGAATCCGCACGCTGATCGGCGGACTTCTATTATTAATGGTGGCGCTGCCCCGTTTTAAAAAGCTGCGTTTTAAAGAAACGTGGCCGATCTATCTTATTTCTGCCATTTTAAATATTACTTTATTTTACGGCCTGCAAACGGTCGGCTTGAATTACCTGCCTGCCGGCCTATTTTCAGCTATCGTGTTTTTCCAGCCGGTTTTAATGGGCGTTTTTTCTTGGCTGTGGCTCGGGGAATCGATGTATCCTTTAAAAATAGCCGGTCTTATTCTGGGCTTTGCCGGTGTCGCCGTCATCAGCGCAGCCGGTTTCGGAGGCCATATTTCCATCGCCGGCATTCTTTTGGCCTTAGGCTCCGCGGTCAGCTGGGCGCTTGGCACGGTATATGTGAAAAGAACGGGGGGACGCGCGGACTCTATCTGGATGGTCGCTCTTCAGCTTCTGATCGGCGGCGTGCTGCTTGTCAGCTCCGGCAGTTTTTCAGAAAGCTTTTCAGCGATTCAATGGAAAGCTCCGTTCATTCTCAGCCTTCTGTTCATTTCAGTTTTTGTTATCGCGCTCGGCTGGCTCGCCTTTTTTACGCTTGTCGGTTCAGGGGAAGCAAGCAAGGTTGCCTCTTACACCTTCCTGATCCCGCTCATATCCATTGTCGTCAGCTCGATATTCCTGCATGAGCCGCTGACCGTCAGCCTTTTAGCCGGACTGCTTCTGATCGTCACAAGCATTTGTTTTGTGAATATAACACCGAAGAAACTGAAAACACCTGCTCTGGCCGCAGAAAAAAAGGCCGTTCATTAAAAAAACTCTTGCCGCGGGGCAAGAGTTTTTTTATTTATTGTCGTCTCCCTTTCACGAGATACGCAGCCGTAATGAGGAGATAGATGGCCGCAGTGATGCATGTGATGACGATGGATGTCGTCGCAATTACGCCGATCAGGATGGCCAAAAGCGCAAGCACCGCAAACCATGTCGTGTACGGGAACCATTTGACGTAATAAGCCGGCTGTTCTGTTGAATGTTTTCTTGATTTCAAATGGGCGAATCCGATAATCAGCCAGATGAACAGCACGGTATAGCCAAGGGAACCCATCAAATAATTAAACGTCTGGCTTCCTGCGAATAATGAAATCAGGACGCCTACATATAAAAATGACGTACAAGTCAGAATCGCATAGACAGGAACCTTTTTCTTCGATAGTTTTGAAAAGATTTTCGG
The DNA here is from genome assembly GCF_011066015.1 of Bacillus sp. EKM206B. Lineage (NCBI taxonomy): Bacteria > Bacillati > Bacillota > Bacilli > Caryophanales > Bacillaceae > Bacillus > Bacillus sp. EKM206B. The sequence continues at coordinate 610,225 of NZ_JAAMNL010000001.1, read as the reverse complement.
CAGCCGGCCGTCAGAAGCCTGCGTAAACAAGACGCGGGATGATCCGTACAGTCCCGAGTTCATAGACGAGATAATCGCAAGAAGAATGACGGCATTCATAATATGGTCGGCACCCGGAATTCCGATCATCTTAAATACTATGACAAACGGGCTTTCGGGAACACTGTTGACTTGATTCCAAGGAATCAGGCTGACGATGATGAAAAACGGCAGCAAGTAAAAAGCGACAATCCGCGTTAACGTGCTTCGGACAGCTTTCGGGATCACTTTTTCGGGGTTTTTTGTCTCCGCCAGCGTGACGCCGATGATTTCCGTTCCGCCGTATGAGTAGATCACGACGAGCATCGCCGTAATGACACCCCCCGCTCCATGCGGGAAAAACCCTCCGTGATCCGTTAAATGAGACAGCCCCGGCGCCGTGTGATTGCCGAATGAGAAAAATAATAGCAGAATCCCGCATAAAATAAAGATGACAATCACTGTAATTTTAATGAGCGCGAGCCAGTACTCCGTCTCGGCAAACAGTTTCACAGAAAGCATGTTTACGACCGTCACCACAATGGAAATGATCAAAGCCAATATCCATATCGGACATTCCGGCAGCCAATATTGAATGAAAATGGCGGCTACGACCGCCTCCGCGGCAATATTGAGCACCCACATTTTCCAATAGATCCAGTCTAAAAAGTATGCAGCGTACGACCCGAGAGACTGCTGAACCAAATCACGGAACGTCCTTGCATGTTTGTTTCTGACTGCCATTTCGGCCAGCCCCTGCATAATAAACAGCAGTATGATTCCGCCGAGGAGGTAGGCCAGCAGCACGGACGGCCCCGCTTCATCAATCGCCGTGCTGCTGCCTTTAAAGAGCCCGGCCCCGATTGCGCCTCCAAGCGCCATCATCATAATGTGTCTGGACGACATCGTCCGTTTTAACGTTTGCTTGTCCTTTTCCATCTATCACACGCCCTCTCGCAAAAAGTGTTCATCACATAAAAAAGCACGCCGCCTCTTTTTAGAAAAGAGACGGCGTGCCTCAGGCAGCCGCGGTACCACTCTTGTTGATCCCGAATATCCGGAATCCAGCTTAAAAACCTTTTAACGAAGGTCAGCCGTTAGGACATAGGGAATATTCCGATAATTCCGTTCCGCCCTGCCACTTCCGGGCGAGTTCAAAGAACAATCAGTCCGCGTTGCACCAACCCGCGGCTCTCTTTTTCTGATTGGATTCTTTTACTGCTCCCGTTCACAGTGTTTTATGTTAAATGAATCTCTTGAGTTTTTATTTTCTGAATATAGTAACATAATATACAGTCTTCTATTTTCAAAGTCAATACTAATTTTTGCCGTCTATTGTCCTTCCCGGTCATTCGAAAGTCTCAGCTGAAATCCGGACACAAGGCTTTGCTTTCCGGGCGCCGCGCTTTCCGCTTTCACCTTTGTGTTTGCGTATAAAAACAGCGCAAGCGCAATGCCGAATGATATGACGAGAATCCATGCTTTTTTCATCCAGATGCCTCCTCACTTTCTATCATCGGCGGCTTTTTCTCTTTTTTTATACGCCAAATTGAAAAAACAATTTTAAAATTCTGTTTTCCTTATATTGAAACTTGCTTTATCATAAAAGTATGCGTTTACATTCGAGTAGGGAGGTTATAGCATGACCCCTGTGAATTCAAGCAGCATCGGGAAGATTCAGGCGGCCAGCAAAGGTTTGTCGCCAAAATTAAGAGCGATTGCAGACCATATCGTGAAGGAACCGAAAGACGTGATTCACCTTTCCATCATTCAGCTGGCGGAAAAAACGAAAAGCTCTGAAGCGACGATTTTCAGGCTGTGCAAACGGCTCGGTTTTTCCGGCTATCAGGATTTAAAAATCGCGCTTGCTCAGGAGATCGTTCAGGAGCCGGTGCAGCACATTCATGAAGAAATGAGCCCCGACGACGATATCGAAGTCATCATCCGGAAAGTTTTCCGCACAAACATTTCCGGTCTGACCGATACCTTTCATTTATTAGATCCGGCCGACGTTGAAAAAGCGGTAGAAATGATCCACCGTGCAGACAGAATCGAATTTTACGGAAACGGCGGTTCCGGGCTGATCGCCACAGACGCATATCATAAATTTATGCGTACGGGTATAAATTGCATCGCGCACACGGATTCTCACTTTCAGGCGATGTCAGCGGGTCTTCTCGGTCCCGAAAGCGCAGTCATCGGCATTTCTCATTCGGGAAGCAACAAGGACGTGCTCGACGCGGTGAAAACGGCCAAATCGCTCGGCGCCGGCACGATCGGCATTACAAGCTACCAAAAGTCGCCGCTCACCCAGATTTCCGACGTGGTGCTGTATACATCAACAAGGGAAACGGCTTTCAGAACGGAAGCAATGTCCGCAAGGCTTGCCCAGCTTTCGGTCATTGATACACTGTATTTCGCCACGGCCCGGCTGCGGCAGGAGAAAACGCTCGCCAACTTGCAGCAAATCAGAAAAATGATCGCGCACAAACGTTTGTAATATTTATTTTTCAAAAGAGAGAATGCCGATACAGCGGGAATTGAGGCAATTTTATGAAAAAAATTTTCTTCTTCATCGTTGATTTATAAAAAAATTATTCCTATAATTGACTTTGTAAGGGCATACATTATCAATCTATCTTATTATTCAATCAGATTAGGCGGGATATATTATGAAGGAAACCCAAGCTGTTATCGGTCTGGATATCGGCACGACCAGTACGAAAGCCGTTCTGTTCGGACCAAGAGGCAAAGTGTTAGCCAAGCATTCGGTTCACTATGATTTAATACAGCCAAAGCCGGCATGGGCCGAGCAGGATCCTGAGCACATTCTGGAAGCGGTTATCGGAAGCATCAGGGGCACCGTCACAAAGGCCGGACTGAGCCCTGACAATCTGCTTGCAATCGGCATCAGCACCGCCATGCACTCATTGATAGCTGTCGATCAAAACGGCGGCCTGCTGACCAAAAGCATCATTTGGGCGGACAACCGCAGCGCCGAGCAATCAAAACGGATTTTAAAAGAAATGAACGGTTTTGATATTTATAAAAGAACGGGTACGCCGATTCACCCGATGTCTCCGCTTTCCAAAATTGTGTGGATGAAAGAACAGGACAAGGAGACATTCGCGAAAACCGCCAAATTCATCAGTATTAAAGAATATATTCTGCACGAGTTTTTCGGAACTTATGTCGTCGATTATTCGATCGCTTCGGCAACGGGGCTGTTCCGTTTAGATACGCTTTCCTGGGATGAAGAAGCGCTCCGGATTGCCGGAATCCGGGAAGATCAGCTGTCGGACATCGTGCCGACCACTCATCAGCTGCGCGGCCTTGCGCCGGAAATCGCTGCACGGATGGGCATTCATGCGGATACACCGTTTATTATCGGCGCAAATGACGGCGTGCTCGCCAACCTTGGAGTCGGCGCCATCGGCAAAGGCGAAGTGGCCGTTACGATCGGAACAAGCGGAGCCGTGCGTTCGGTGACGGATGCGCCGATTACGGATGAAAAAGCGCGGACATTCTGTTACGCGCTGACTGACAAGCATTGGGTCATCGGAGGCCCGACGAATAACGGAGGCATTATGCTGCGCTGGCTTCGAGACGAATTCGCTTCTCCGGAAGTCGAAACGGCGAAGCGGCTCGGCATTGATCCGTATGATTTAATGATTGATATCGCTGATAAAGTGCCCGCAGGCTCTGAGGGATTGCTGTTTCTGCCGTTTTTATCTGGGGAGCGCGCGCCGTTTTGGAATCCGAATGCCCGCGGAACGTTTTTCGGCATCAGCCTCCGCCATAAACGGGAGCATTTTATCAGAGCGGTGCTGGAAGGCGTCATCATGAGCGTCTTTTCAATCGGTGTCGCACTGAGAGATTTGGCGGGCCCCGCAAAAGACGTGCGGGCTTCGGGAGGATTTGCGAGATCGCCGCTGTGGAGGCAGATTTTGTCCGATACGATGGGACGGGAAGTCCTCGTTCCGGAAAGTTACGAAGCCTCGGCGCTCGGAGCGGCCGTTCTCGCGTTGCACAGCCTTGGCGAAATGGAACGGATCGAGGATGTTCAGGACTGGATCAGAATTTCTCACCGCCATGAACCGAACGTCAAAAACAGCGAAACATATATTGAGCTGTTTTACTTATACGAGCGGCTGTATGACAAGCTCAAAGATGAATTTGACGTCATCAGTGAATTTCAGCTCAAACAAAGCCGTTAATTCTTCTTTGAAAGGGTGAAAAGGTCATGTTACTGTTTATTGTCATTGCCGCTATTATCGTTTTACTCTTATTGATTACGGTCGCTAAATTAAATCCGTTTATCAGTCTTTTGATTACATCCATCCTTGTCGGTTTCGCAACGGGCATGAATCTGCCGGACATTATCGCTTCGATGAAAACCGGTCTCGGCAATACGCTGTCGCTGCTTGCGATCGTGCTGGCCCTCGGTACGATGCTCGGAAAAATGATGGCTGAATCAGGCGGTGCGGAGCGTATCGCCCACACCCTGATCGGCCGCTTCGGCAAAAAGAAAGTGCATTGGGCGATGATGGCCGTCGCTTTTATCGTCGGCATCCCGGTCTTTTTCCAGGTCGGTTTCGTCCTGCTCGTGCCGCTTTTGTTTACGATTGCGATTGAAACCGGCGTTTCATTAGTGACGATCGGGATTCCGCTCCTTGCGGGACTTTCCGTCGTGCACGGATTGGTTCCGCCCCACCCGGCGGCGATGGCGGCTGTCGGCATTTATCACGCCAATGTCGGAAAAACGATTTTGTTTTCTTTAATCGTCGGCATTCCGACTGCCATCATCGCGGGGCCGCTTTACGGAAAATGGATTGGTAAGCGCATTCATAAACCCGTTCCCGAACTATTGAAAAAACAATTTATTGAACGGAATGAAAAACGCAAGCTTCCGGGATTCGCAAATACATTGTTTACGATATTGGTACCGGTGATCCTGATGCTTATGGCAACGCTTGCCGAAATTGCGCTTCCGGAAAAAAGCGCGCTCTATGAAACTTTTAAATTTATCGGCGACCCTGTCACGGCGCTTTTGATCGCCACGGTTTACTCCTTTTTCAGCCTTGGTTTTTATCAGGGCTTTGACAGAGAAAGCATTTTAAAATTCAGCAATGACTGTCTCGGGCCGATCGCTTCCATTCTGCTTGTGATCGGAGCCGGCGGCGCTTTTAACAACGTCCTGATTGATTCAGGCGTCGGCACGTATATCGCTGACATGGCGAAGCATTCAAGCTTCTCTCCCGTTCTTTTAAGCTGGACGATCGCGGCGGTCATCCGTGTCGCCACGGGTTCAGCGACTGTCGCCATGATGACGGCGGCCGGCATTGTTGCACCGATTGCATCTGTCATGCCGGGCGTCAGCAGTGAGCTTCTCGTTTTGGCAACGGGAGCGGGCTCTTTGATTCTGTCACATGTCAATGACTCCGGTTTCTGGCTCATTAAAGAGTATTTCGGAATGACGGTAAAAGAAACGTTCCTGACATGGACGGCGATGGAAACGATTATTTCTGTCAGTGCGATCTGTTTTATCATGATCATTAACGCGTTTATATAAAAACAAACCCCGGCCGAATGAAGTGACCCCTGTCAAGCAGACAGTGTTAAAAAGACACGAAGCAGCCTGAGTCCTGTATTGATATGGGCTCAGGTTGTTTCACTTCTTTTGGAACCGTTGATGATTGGTAAAAATGAATATATTTACATACTGCTTCTTGAACTGCTTCAGCTGTCTGATAACCCATCCTATCATTTAGGCGAAGATCAACAACTTTTTTCTTAAAGTGAATATCATAAGTTTTACGTGTTTT